>NZ_JAHXNQ010000005.1:0-337165 GCF_023148575.1 Pseudomonas sp. EYE_354 | reverse complement strand
AGCATTGGAACCACCTGATCCCATCCCGAACTCAGCAGTGAAACGATGCATCGCCGATGGTAGTGTGGGGTTTCCCCATGTGAGAGTAGGTCATCGTCAAGATTAAATTCCAGAACCCCTGTTTGCTCACGCAGACAGGGGTTTTGTTTTGGGCGCTCGGAAAGTACGTGGAGGCTTATTGATGGGCTGAAGTGTACCCTTTCTATGCAATGGCCCTGCGCATGGCTATCATGCGTGCCTCATTGTGAGGCGATACCTGCATGCTGACGCTGTTAAAACTTCTAAAAGATGGACGATTTCATTCCGGTGAGGCCCTAGGTGCTGCCTTGGGGGTGAGTCGTAGTGCTGTATGGAAGCAGCTCCAGCATCTTGAGGGGGAATTAAATCTACCTATTCATAAAGTTCGGGGTAAAGGATATCAGCTCGCTGCGCCTCTGTTTTTGCTGGATGCTGAAGAGATAGGCGCAAATGCGCCGTCGTTGGCATGGCCTATTCATATATTCGACTCTATCGACTCTACAAATGCTGAGGCTCTAAGGCTGATAGGCGGTGCGTGCAATACGCCGTTTTTGGTGCTCGCTGAGCAGCAGAGTGCGGGGCGTGGCAGGCGCGGCCGCAAGTGGGTAAGCCCATTTGCTCAGAATATCTATTACAGCCTTGTGTTGCGCATTGAGGGTGGTTTACGGCAGTTGGAGGGGCTCAGCCTGGTTGTCGGATTGGCAGTCATGCAGACCTTGCAAAATGCAGGTGTACAGAATGCTGGCTTGAAATGGCCAAACGACGTCCTGGTGGGTCCGAAAAAAATCGCAGGCATCCTGCTGGAATTAGTCGGAGATCCTGCGGATATTTGTCACGTAGTACTCGGTATCGGCATAAACGTAAATATGCAAAGTGCAGCAGATGTCGACCAGCAATGGACTTCGGTGCATCTTGAGACTGGAGCGTCTATCAATCGTAATTGCTTGGTGGCACAGCTAGGGATGCAGTTGCAGCATTACCTGGAAAGGCATCGAGCATTTGGCTTTTCCGCCCTCCAGCAGGAGTGGGAGTCGAGTCACCTTTGGCAGGGGCGAGCAGTTTCTCTTATTGCTGGAGTCAATCAGGTTGATGGCGTAGTGCTGGGTATAGACAGTCAGGGCGCGTTACGTTTGGGTGTGAGCGGAGTGGAGAAAATATACAGCGGTGGTGAGCTAAGCCTGAGGTTGCGTGATGATTCTTGAGCTCGACTGTGGGAATAGCTTTATAAAATGGCGAGTACTGGATTCCGTCACAGTAATAACTTTTGCGGAAGGTGTCGCGAGCTCGGATGAGGTCTTGATTCAAAGCCTTGTAGCGCTTCCAGGCTTGTCGCTGGTGCACTGCAGGCTCGTGAGTGTTCGCGCATCAGAGGAGACTGAGGCGCTGGTGTCGGCTCTTGTAAGGGCGTTCGGTGTTGCGGTCTCCTGCGCTGCGCCTGCTAAGGAACTGGCAGGGGTACGCAATGGTTATGAGGATTTCGAGCGACTGGGTCTTGATCGCTGGCTGGCGGTGTTGGGTGGGTACAAGTTAGCGGCCCGCGCGTGCCTCGTTCTGGATTTCGGCACTGCCGCGACTGCTGATTTCGTTGCCGCCGACGGTGAGCACCTGGGTGGTTTCATTTGCCCAGGTATGCCTCTTATGCGCAGTCAGCTACGAACACATACGCGTAAGATTCGTTATGACGATGCTGCTGCAGAGCGCGCTCTGGAAGGTTTCTCGCCGGGGCGTACAACGGTAGAGGCGGTTGAGCGTGGGTGTATGCTTATGCTTAGAGGGTTTGTGCTCACTCAGCTGGAGCTGGCTCGTAGCTACTGGGGGAGTGAATTTACAGTCTTCCTGACCGGGGGGGATGCAGATTTGATCTCGGATGCTGTACCGCAGGCTCTGCTCGTTCCAGATCTGGTGTTTGTTGGTCTTGCGATGGCGTGCCCTTTGTCTTGAGGTATTTATGCGTTGGTTGTTTTTGTTATTGCTCGTCCTCAACGCCTTTTACTACGTTTGGCATCAGCAAGAGGCGCCATTGCGCGCCAAGGACGTAACGCCTCTGAGTCTATCTCGAGGCGCTCAGCAAGATATTCGCCTCCTGAGCGAATCTTCGGACGCCGCTGTGCGGAGAGATCGGCTGAAAGTCACGGATGCACAAAGTACGTGTTTGTACATAGGTGGCTTTGCTGATCAGCATCAGGCTCAGATGGTCGAGCAGCGCCTCACTAGCTTGGATATAAAGGTCAAGGTCCAGTTGCTGAGCGTCGCTGACGTGTCGGGTTACTGGCTTCGAGTGGCCCCAGAAAGCCGGCGTCTGGCCGAAGATCTGTCCTTTGAAAACCTTGCTAAGGAATTCAATGAGTTAAAACATAAAATAATGCTGTGTGAAGGCATTGCAACTGTCGAATAGTTTGCATAGAATGGCGCCCGCTTCGCAGTGAAGACCTTTAAGGTTGACGCAGAGAAGCAACGGTCAATGCAGCTAACCTCATAATTTAAATGAGAAAATGCTTGACAGAAGGCTGGCATGATATAGAATGCCGGCTCGCTTAGGAGGGGTTCCCGAGCGGCCAAAGGGATCAGACTGTAAATCTGACGTCTACGACTTCGAAGGTTCGAATCCTTCCCCCTCCACCATTTTAGCGTGAGCTGCAAGCTCCGCGGGTATAGTTTAGTGGTAGAACCTCAGCCTTCCAAGCTGATGATGCGGGTTCGATTCCCGCTACCCGCTCCAAGTTTGCAGGTTGTGCACGGTGTTTTGCTCTTGTAGCTCAGTTGGTAGAGCACACCCTTGGTAAGGGTGAGGTCAGCGGTTCAAATCCGCTCAAGAGCTCCATATGACAAGGCAGATATGAAAATATCTGCCTTTGTTTTAACAGCTGCCTCGGCTTGAAGGTTGTTGATTGATTTCAGGTCTTGTGGGGTTGGTTGTTGTAAAGTCTTTTTCAGGCCTGCATAATGGTCGGCCTGATTTTGTTTTAGGTCAGTAGCTCAATTGGCAGAGCGACGGTCTCCAAAACCGTAGGTTGGGGGTTCGATTCCCTCCTGACCTGCCAGATTCACGTGGTGTATCTGGCTTTCTTTTCACAGGATCTTCATAGATGACTCCTAAGGCTGAAGCTCAAAGCTCTCGTTTCGATCTGTTTAAGTGGCTCGCTGTGGCCGCCTTGGTGGTCGTAGGCGTTGTTGGCAATCAGTACTATTCTGCTTCGCCGATCCTGTACCGTGTTCTTGCTTTGCTGGCTCTTGCTGCTGTGGCTGCTTTTGTGGGTCTGCAGACTGCCAAGGGCAAGTCTTTCGCGGTCCTGGTAAAGGAAGCTCGCACCGAAATCCGTAAAGTCGTTTGGCCGACTCGCCAAGAAACCACTCAGACCACATTGATTGTAGTGGCTGTTGTTTTGGTTATGGCGTTGCTGTTGTGGGGGCTTGACTCCCTGCTCGGCTGGCTTGTTTCCTTGATTGTTGGCTAAGGGTGTCCCGTGGCTAAGCGTTGGTACGTTGTGCATGCTTACTCGGGTTACGAGAAGCATGTTATGCGCTCTTTGCTGGAGCGCGTAAAGCTGGCAGGCATGGAAGATGGCTTCGGCGAAATTCTGGTTCCCACTGAAGAAGTGGTTGAAATGCGGAATGGGCAGAAGCGTAAAAGCGAACGCAAGTTCTTCCCTGGCTACGTGCTGGTACAGATGGATATGAACGAAGGTACTTGGCACTTAGTCAAGGATACCCCTCGTGTCATGGGCTTCATTGGTGGTACTGCTGATAAGCCTGCTCCGATCACTGACAAAGAGGCGGAAGCAATTCTGCGTCGTGTTGCTGATGGCAGCGATAAGCCTAAGCCGAAGACGTTGTTCGAGCCGGGTGAGGTTGTTCGTGTCACTGACGGTCCGTTTGCTGATTTTAACGGCACTGTCGAAGAAGTTAACTACGAAAAGAGTCGGATCCAAGTGGCTGTGCTCATTTTCGGTCGCTCTACCCCGGTAGAGTTAGAGTTCAGCCAGGTCGAAAAGGTCTAGCTGGGCAAGCATCCCAACCCCGCAGCCCTAGGCTGTGGGGTTTTGTCGTCACTGGGATAAACGCGCAAGTAACCGGGGAGCCTTTCGAGGCGTTTGAACCCGTAATTGGAGTGCCTCATGGCCAAGAAGATTACCGCTTACATCAAGCTGCAAGTGAAGGCCGCTCAGGCCAACCCAAGTCCACCTGTTGGTCCCGCTCTGGGTCAGCACGGCGTGAACATCATGGAATTCTGCAAGGCCTTCAACGCCCGTACTCAGGGTCTTGAGCCAGGACTGCCGACTCCAGTGATCATCACTGTATACAGCGACCGTAGCTTCACTTTCGAAACCAAGTCGACTCCGGCCTCGGTTTTGCTGAAGAAAGCTGCTGGTCTGACTAGCGGTTCCGCTCGTCCTAACACCGTTAAGGTTGGCACCGTGACTCGTGCTCAGCTGGAAGAAATCGCGAAAACCAAAAACGCGGATCTGACTGCAGCTGATATGGATGCAGCCGTGCGTACCATCGCCGGTTCTGCTCGTAGCATGGGCCTTAACGTGGAGGGTGTGTAATGGCTAAGCTGACTAAGCGTCAAAAGGCTATCGCCGGCAAAATCGAAGCGGGCAAGTCCTACAACTTTGTAGACGCTGCTGCTCTGCTGACAGAGCTGTCGACTGTCAAGTTCAGCGAGTCCGTTGACGTTGCTGTGAACCTGGGTGTTGACCCACGTAAATCCGACCAGGTCGTCCGTAGCGCTACTGTGCTGCCACACGGTACTGGCAAGACTGTACGTGTTGCTGTCTTCACCCAAGGCCCGGCAGCTGAAGCTGCTCTGGCCGCTGGCGCTGATCGCGTTGGTATGGATGACCTGGCTGCCGAAATGAAAGGCGGCGACCTGAACTATGACGTGGTTATTGCTTCCCCAGATGCAATGCGCGTTGTTGGTCAACTGGGTCAGATCCTGGGTCCGCGTGGCCTGATGCCTAACCCGAAAGTCGGTACCGTAACCCCAGACGTAGCTACCGCGGTTAAAAACGCCAAGGCCGGTCAGGTTCGTTATCGCACCGACAAAAACGGCATCATTCACACCTCCGTTGGCAAAGTCGGCTTTGATGCCGTCAAGCTGAAGGAAAACGTTGAAGCCCTGATCGCTGATCTGAAGCGCATCAAGCCAGCTTCCTCGAAAGGTATCTACGTCAAGCGCGTTACCCTGAGCACCACTATGGGCCCAGGCCTGGTGATCGACCAAGGTTCGCTGGACGTATAAAACACAGATTGGCGCAAGCGATTGCGCCAATTGGAAAAAATTGGGGTCCCTGCCTGGCGGGGGCTATCCAAGACCGTAGGCGACGCAAGTCTTAAACCAAAAGCCTACGCAGATGGTGCTCCCGGTTCCTTACCGAATCAGACACCAAAACGACATCCGGCTCCGGCCAGATGAAACGGTAACAAGCAGGAGTTAAACCCGTGGCAATTAATCTCGAAGACAAGAAGGCCATCGTCGCTGAAGTCAACGAGGCTGCCAAAGCTGCTCTGTCCGCTGTCGTGGCTGATGCCCGTGGTGTGACAGTAGGCGCTATGACCGGACTCCGTAAAGAGGCTCGTGAAGCTGGTGTATACGTACGTGTTGTACGTAACACCCTGCTCAAGCGCGCTGTTGCTGACACTGAATACAGTGTCCTCAACGACGTGTTCACCGGCCCGACTCTGATTGCGTTCTCCAAAGATCATCCAGGCGCTGCTGCCCGTTTGTTCAAAGAATTCGCTAAGAGTCAGGATAAGTTCGAGATCAAGGCAGCTGCGTTCGAGGGCAAGTTCCTCGCAGCTAACCAAATCGACGTACTGGCAACACTGCCGACCCGCGACGAAGCCATTTCGCAGCTGATGAGCGTGATTCAAGGCGCTACCAGCAAGCTGGCTCGTACTCTGGCTGCAGTTCGCGAGCAAAAAGAAGCTGCCGCAGCCTAAGGCTGAGCAGACTCTCTCGCGTATTTTTGTTTATTTCGATGGCCGCGTAGGCCGTCCCCCAATTCAGGAAATACAGCAATGTCTATCTCCCAAGACGATATCCTCAACGCCGTAGCTGAAATGTCGGTTCTGCAGGTTGTTGAGCTGATCAAAGCTTTCGAAGAAAAATTCGGCGTTTCCGCTGCCGCTGCTTCCGCTGGCCCAGCTGTTGCTGCTGTCGCTGCTGAAGAGCAAACCGAATTCAACGTCATGCTGCTGGAAGCTGGCGAGAAGAAAGTAAACGTGATCAAGGCAGTACGTGAACTGACCGGTCTGGGCCTGAAAGAAGCCAAGGCTGTAGTTGACGGCGCTCCTGCCCAGGTTCTGGAAGCTGTGTCGAAAGACGCTGCTGACAAAGCCAAAGCTACTCTGGAAGAAGCGGGCGCTAAAGTCGAGCTGAAGTAAGCATCGACCTTGCGTCTCCAGCCCAAGCTTTAAGCTGAAGGCTGATGGCTGGTGGCTCTTGCCACCGGCCTTTTTCCGTTCTTGGCTGTCGACTCGGTCGCCGCCATTAACGCGCTGTAGCCACCCGATGCGGTGGTGCAAACCATGGGGTTTGCAAGATTTTCTGGCTGCTCCCGTCGGAGGGGCCAAACAAGCAGGTGACCAAGCTGGGGAACGCTGATGGCTTACTCATATACTGAGAAAAAACGTATCCGCAAGGACTTTAGCAAGTTGCCGGACGTCATGGATGTCCCGTACCTTCTGGCTATCCAGCTGGATTCGTATCGTGAATTCTTGCAGGCGGGAGCGACCAAAGATCAGTTCCGCGACGTGGGCCTGCATGCGGCCTTCAAATCCGTTTTCCCGATCATCAGCTACTCCGGCAATGCTGCGCTGGAGTACGTCGGTTATCGCCTGGGCGAACCGGCATTTGATGTCAAAGAATGCGTGTTGCGTGGCGTTACGTACGCCGTACCTTTGCGGGTAAAAGTCCGTCTGATCATTTTCGATAAAGAATCGTCGAATAAAGCGATCAAGGACATCAAAGAGCAAGAAGTCTACATGGGCGAGATCCCATTGATGACTGAAAACGGTACCTTCGTTATCAACGGTACCGAGCGTGTAATTGTTTCCCAGCTGCACCGTTCCCCGGGCGTGTTCTTCGACCACGACCGTGGCAAGACGCACAGCTCCGGTAAGCTGCTGTACTCCGCGCGGATCATTCCGTACCGCGGTTCGTGGTTGGACTTCGAGTTCGACCCGAAGGACTGCGTGTTCGTGCGTATCGACCGTCGTCGTAAGCTGCCGGCCTCGGTACTGCTGCGCGCGCTCGGCTACACCACTGAGCAGGTGCTGGACGCTTTCTACACCACCAACGTATTCAGCCTGAAGGATGAAACCCTCAGCCTGGAATTGGTGCCTTCGCGCCTGCGTGGTGAGATTGCTGTTCTGGACATCCAGGACGAGAAGGGCAAAGTCATTGTTGAAGCGGGCCGTCGTATTACTGCGCGCCACATCAACCAGATCGAAAAAGCCGGTATCAAGTCGCTGGACGTGCCTCTGGACTACGTCCTGGGTCGCACGACCGCCAAGGTCATCGTTCACCCGGCCACAGGTGAAATCCTGGCTGAGTGCAACACCGAGCTGAATACCGAGATCCTGGCAAAAATCGCCAAGGCCCAGGTTGTTCGCATCGAGACTCTGTACACCAACGATATCGACTGCGGTCCGTTCGTCTCCGACACGCTGAAGATCGACTCCACCAGCAACCAATTGGAAGCGCTGGTCGAGATCTATCGCATGATGCGTCCAGGCGAGCCGCCAACCAAAGACGCTGCCGAAACTCTGTTCAACAACCTGTTCTTCAGCCCTGAGCGCTACGACCTGTCTGCGGTCGGCCGCATGAAGTTCAACCGTCGTATCGGTCGCACCGAGATCGAAGGTTCGGGCGTGTTGTGCAAGGAAGACATCGTTGCGGTACTGAAGACTCTGGTCGACATCCGTAACGGTAAAGGCATCGTCGATGACATCGACCACCTGGGTAACCGTCGTGTTCGCTGCGTAGGCGAAATGGCTGAAAACCAGTTCCGCGTTGGCTTGGTGCGTGTTGAGCGTGCGGTCAAAGAGCGCCTGTCAATGGCTGAAAGCGAAGGCCTGATGCCGCAAGACTTGATCAACGCCAAGCCCGTAGCTGCGGCGGTGAAAGAGTTCTTCGGTTCCAGCCAGCTCTCGCAGTTCATGGACCAGAACAACCCGCTCTCCGAGATCACCCACAAACGCCGTGTTTCCGCACTGGGCCCGGGCGGTCTGACTCGTGAGCGTGCTGGCTTTGAGGTTCGTGACGTACACCCGACGCACTACGGTCGTGTTTGCCCGATCGAAACGCCGGAAGGTCCGAACATCGGCCTGATCAACTCCCTGGCTGCCTATGCGCGCACAAACCAGTACGGTTTCCTCGAGAGCCCGTACCGTGTGGTGAAAGACGCTCTGGTCACCGACGAGATCGTTTTCCTGTCCGCCATCGAAGAAGCTGATCACGTGATCGCTCAGGCTTCGGCCACGATGAACGACAAGAAAGTTCTGATCGACGAGTTGGTAGCTGTTCGTCACTTGAATGAGTTCACCGTTAAGGCGCCGGAAGACGTCACCTTGATGGACGTTTCGCCGAAGCAGGTAGTTTCGGTTGCAGCGTCGTTGATCCCGTTCCTGGAGCACGATGACGCCAACCGTGCGTTGATGGGTTCCAACATGCAGCGTCAAGCTGTACCGACCCTGCGTGCCGACAAGCCGCTGGTAGGTACCGGCATGGAGCGTAACGTAGCCCGTGACTCCGGCGTTTGCGTCGTGGCTCGTCGTGGCGGCGTAATCGACTCCGTCGATGCAAGCCGTATCGTGGTTCGTGTTGCAGATGACGAAGTTGAAACTGGCGAAGCCGGTGTCGACATTTACAACCTGACCAAATACACCCGCTCGAACCAGAACACCTGCATCAACCAGCGTCCGCTGGTGAGCAAGGGTGATCGCGTTCAGCGTAGTGACATCATGGCCGACGGCCCGTCCACCGACATGGGTGAACTGGCACTGGGTCAGAACATGCGCATCGCGTTCATGGCATGGAACGGCTTCAACTTCGAAGACTCCATCTGCCTGTCCGAGCGTGTTGTTCAAGAAGATCGCTTCACCACGATCCACATCCAGGAACTGACCTGTGTGGCACGTGACACCAAGCTTGGGCCTGAGGAAATCACTGCAGACATCCCGAACGTGGGTGAAGCTGCACTGAACAAGCTGGACGAAGCAGGTATCGTTTACGTAGGTGCTGAAGTTGGCGCTGGCGACATCCTGGTTGGTAAGGTCACTCCGAAAGGCGAGACCCAACTGACTCCGGAAGAGAAGCTGCTGCGTGCCATCTTCGGTGAAAAAGCCAGCGACGTTAAAGACACCTCTCTGCGTGTGCCTACCGGCACCAAGGGTACTGTCATCGACGTACAGGTCTTCACCCGTGACGGCGTTGAGCGTGATGCTCGTGCACTGTCCATCGAGAAAACTCAGCTCGACGAGATCCGCAAGGATTTGAACGAAGAGTTCCGTATCGTTGAAGGCGCGACCTTCGAGCGTCTGCGTTCCGCTCTGGTAGGCCACAAGGCCGAAGGCGGGGCAGGTCTGAAAAAAGGTCAGGACATCACCGACGAAATCCTCGACGGTCTTGAGCACGGCCAGTGGTTCAAACTGCGCATGGCTGAAGATGCTCTGAACGAGCAGCTCGAGAAGGCTCAGGCCTACATCGTTGATCGCCGCCGTCTGCTGGACGACAAGTTCGAAGACAAGAAGCGCAAACTGCAGCAGGGCGATGACCTGGCTCCAGGCGTGCTGAAAATCGTCAAGGTTTACCTGGCAATCCGTCGCCGCATTCAGCCTGGCGACAAGATGGCCGGTCGTCACGGTAACAAAGGTGTGGTCTCCGTGATCATGCCGGTTGAAGACATGCCGCACGATGCCAATGGCACCCCGGTCGACGTCGTCCTCAACCCGCTGGGCGTACCTTCGCGTATGAACGTTGGTCAGATCCTTGAAACCCACTTGGGCCTCGCGGCCAAAGGTCTGGGCGAAAAGATCAACCGTATGATCGAAGAGCAGCGCAAGGTCGCTGACCTGCGTAAGTTCCTGCACGAGATCTACAACGAAATCGGCGGTCGCAACGAAGAGCTGGACACCTTCTCCGACCAGGAAATCCTGGATCTGGCGAAGAACCTGCGCGGCGGCGTTCCAATGGCTACCCCGGTGTTCGACGGTGCCAAGGAAAGCGAGATCAAGGCCATGCTGAAACTGGCAGATCTGCCGGAAAGCGGCCAGATGCAGCTGTTCGACGGCCGTACCGGCAACAAGTTCGAGCGCCCGGTTACTGTTGGCTACATGTACATGCTGAAGCTGAACCACTTGGTGGACGACAAGATGCACGCTCGTTCTACCGGTTCGTACAGCCTGGTTACCCAGCAGCCGCTGGGTGGTAAGGCTCAGTTCGGTGGTCAGCGTTTCGGGGAGATGGAGGTCTGGGCACTGGAAGCATACGGTGCTGCATACACTCTGCAAGAAATGCTCACAGTGAAGTCGGACGATGTGAACGGTCGTACCAAGATGTACAAAAACATCGTGGACGGCGATCACCGTATGGAGCCGGGCATGCCCGAGTCCTTTAACGTGTTGATCAAAGAAATTCGTTCCCTCGGCATCGATATCGATCTGGAAACCGAATAACACGTGACGCGAATCGAGAGCGGGGCTGTTTAGCCCGTTCTCTGCTCCGCCAGGAGGAAAGGCCTTGAAAGACCTACTGAATTTGCTGAAAAACCAGGGTCAAGTCGAAGAGTTCGACGCCATCCGCATTGGATTGGCATCGCCTGAGATGATCCGTTCGTGGTCGTTCGGTGAAGTTAAAAAGCCGGAAACCATCAACTACCGTACGTTCAAACCTGAGCGTGACGGCCTGTTCTGCGCCAAGATCTTTGGCCCGGTAAAGGATTACGAGTGCCTGTGCGGTAAGTACAAGCGCTTGAAGCACCGCGGTGTGATCTGCGAGAAGTGCGGCGTTGAAGTTGCACTGGCTAAAGTTCGTCGTGAGCGCATGGCGCACATCGAACTGGCTTCGCCGGTTGCCCACATCTGGTTCCTGAAATCGCTGCCGTCCCGTATCGGCTTGCTGATGGACATGACCCTGCGTGATATCGAACGCGTTCTCTACTTCGAGAGCTATGTCGTTATCGATCCAGGCATGACCACCCTTGAGAAAGGTCAGCTGCTGAACGACGAGCAGTACTTCGAAGCGCTGGAAGAGTTCGGCGACGATTTCGATGCCCGCATGGGTGCCGAAGCTGTCCGTGAACTGCTGCACGCTATCGACCTGGAACACGAGATTGGCCGTCTGCGCGAAGAAATTCCGCAAACCAACTCCGAAACCAAGATCAAGAAGCTGTCTAAACGTCTGAAGTTGATGGAAGCCTTTCAGGGTTCCGGCAACTTGCCAGAGTGGATGGTGCTGACCGTTCTGCCGGTTCTGCCGCCAGATCTGCGTCCGCTGGTACCGTTGGACGGCGGTCGTTTCGCGACATCCGACCTCAACGACCTGTACCGCCGTGTGATCAACCGTAACAACCGCTTGAAGCGCCTGCTTGATCTGTCCGCTCCGGACATCATCGTGCGCAACGAAAAGCGTATGTTGCAAGAAGCTGTCGACGCCTTGCTCGACAACGGTCGTCGTGGTCGTGCTATCACCGGTTCGAACAAGCGTCCTCTGAAATCCTTGGCTGACATGATCAAGGGTAAGCAAGGCCGTTTCCGTCAGAACTTGCTCGGGAAGCGTGTTGACTACTCCGGTCGTTCGGTAATTACCGTAGGTCCGACCCTGCGTCTGCACCAGTGCGGTCTGCCTAAGAAGATGGCGCTCGAGCTGTTCAAGCCATTCATCTTCGGCAAGCTGGAAATGCGCGGTCTCGCGACCACCATCAAAGCGGCCAAGAAAATGGTCGAGCGCGAACTGCCAGAGGTTTGGGACGTTCTCGCTGAAGTGATTCGCGAACACCCGGTCCTCCTCAACCGCGCACCGACCCTTCACCGTCTGGGTATCCAGGCGTTTGAACCGGTACTGATCGAAGGTAAGGCTATCCAGCTGCACCCTCTGGTCTGTGCTGCGTACAACGCCGACTTCGACGGCGACCAAATGGCCGTGCACGTACCGCTGACACTGGAAGCCCAGTTGGAAGCGCGCGCGTTGATGATGTCGACCAACAACATTCTGTCGCCAGCCAACGGTGAGCCGATCATCGTTCCTTCGCAGGACGTTGTATTGGGTCTGTACTACATGACCCGTGAAGCGATCAACGCCAAAGGCGAAGGTCGTGTGTTCGCTGACCTGCAGGAAGTTGACCGTGTGTTCCGTGCCGGCGAAGCCGCGCTGCACGCCAAGGTCAAAGTGCGGATCAACGAAACCGTCAACGACCGTGATGGCGGCAGCGTAAGCGGCACCCGTATTGTCGACACCACTGTCGGCCGTGCCTTGCTGTATCAAGTTGTGCCAAAAGGCCTGTCGTACGACGTCGTCAACCTGCCGATGAAGAAAAAGGCGATCTCCAAGCTGATCAACCAGTGCTACCGCGTGGTTGGTTTGAAAGAGACCGTGATCTTCGCTGACCAGTTGATGTACACCGGCTTTGCTTATTCGACCATTTCCGGCGTTTCCATCGGTGTTAACGACTTCGTTATCCCGGATGAAAAAGCCCAGATCATCAATGCTGCAACTGATGAAGTGAAAGAGATCGAAAGCCAGTACGCCTCCGGCCTGGTAACCCAGGGCGAGAAGTACAACAAAGTGATCGACCTTTGGTCCAAGGCCAACGACGAAGTGTCGAAAGCGATGATGGCTAACCTCTCGAAAGAGAAGGTTATCGACCGTCATGGCGTAGAAGTCGATCAAGAGTCGTTCAACTCGATGTACATGATGGCCGACTCGGGCGCACGGGGTTCTGCTGCGCAGATCCGTCAGCTCGCCGGTATGCGTGGCCTGATGGCCAAGCCGGACGGCTCCATCATCGAAACGCCGATTACTGCGAACTTCCGTGAAGGTTTGAGCGTACTTCAGTACTTCATCTCCACTCACGGTGCTCGTAAGGGTCTTGCGGATACCGCGTTGAAAACGGCTAACTCCGGTTACCTGACTCGTCGTCTGGTGGACGTTGCGCAAGACTTGGTTGTAACTGAAGTTGACTGCGGCACCGAACACGGTCTGCTGATGACTCCGCACATCGAAGGCGGCGACGTTGTAGAACCGTTGGGTGAGCGTGTACTGGGTCGAGTCATCGCCCGTGACGTATTCAAGCCAGGCACCGAGGACATTATTGTTCCTGCCGGCACCCTGGTAGACGAGAAGTGGGTCGAGTTCATCGAACTCAACAGCATCGACGAAGTGATTGTTCGCTCGCCGATCAGCTGCGAAACCCGCTACGGCATTTGCGCCAAGTGCTACGGCCGTGACTTGGCTCGTGGTCACCAGGTGAACATCGGTGAGGCGGTTGGCGTAATTGCTGCCCAGTCCATCGGTGAACCGGGTACCCAGCTGACCATGCGTACGTTCCACATCGGTGGTGCGGCAAGCCGGACCTCTGCAGCTGACAGCGTTCAGGTGAAGAATGGCGGTACCGTCCGTCTGCATAACCTGAAGCACGTTGAGCGAGTGGATGGTTGCCTGGTTGCTGTGTCTCGTTCCGGTGAGCTGGCAATCGCTGATGACTACGGTCGTGAGCGTGAGCGTTACAAGCTGCCGTACGGTGCTGTGATTTCGGTTAAAGAGGGTGACAAGGTCGACGCTGGCGCAATAGTGGCCAAGTGGGATCCGCACACTCACCCAATTGTTACCGAAATGAAAGGTACCGTGACCTACGTGGGCATGGAAGAAGGCATCACGATCAAGCGTCAGACTGACGAATTGACCGGTATGACCAACATTGAAGTACTCGACGCGAAAGATCGTCCAGCTGCCGGTAAAGACATCCGTCCTGCCGTGAAGATGGTCGATGACAACGGCAAGGACTTGTTGCTGCCAGGCACTGACGTAATCGCTCAGTACTTCCTGCCAGCCAACGCCCTGGTCGGTGTAGCGGATGGTGCGAAGATCGCGATCGGTGATGTTATCGCTCGTATCCCGCAAGAAACTTCGAAGACCCGCGACATCACCGGTGGTCTGCCGCGTGTTGCCGACTTGTTCGAAGCTCGTCGTCCGAAAGAAGCGTCGATTCTGGCTGAAGTCAGCGGCACCATCGCGTTCGGTAAAGAAACCAAAGGCAAGCGCCGTCTGGTCATTACCCCGAACGACGGTAGCGATCCGTACGAAGAGCTGATTCCGAAGTGGCGCCACCTGAACGTCTTCGAAGGCGAACAGGTAAATCGCGGCGAAGTTATCTCTGACGGTCCGAGCGATCCACACGACATCCTGCGTCTGCTGGGTGTGAGTGCGCTGGCCAAGTACATCGTTAACGAGATCCAGGACGTTTACCGTCTGCAAGGCGTGAAGATCAACGATAAGCACATCGAGACCATCCTGCGTCAGATGTTGCGTAAAGTTGAAATCGCTGAATCCGGCGATTCCAGTTTCATCAAGGGCGACCAGATGGAACTGACTCACGTACTGGTAGAGAACGAGCGTCTGAGCGCGGAAGACAAGTTTGTTTCCAAGTTCACTCGCGTGTTGTTGGGTATCACCAAGGCGTCGTTGTCCACTGAGTCGTTCATCTCGGCGGCCTCCTTCCAGGAGACCACTCGCGTACTGACCGAAGCAGCGGTAACCGGCAAGCGCGATTACCTGCGCGGCCTGAAAGAAAACGTGGTTGTGGGTCGTCTGATCCCAGCCGGTACCGGTTTGGCTTACCACAGCGAGCGTAAGCGTCGCCGTGATGCTGACAAGCCGTTGCGTGTAAGCGCCAGTGAAGTGGAAGCTGCACTGACCGAAGCGCTGAACTCAAGCGGTAACTGAGTTCTGCGATAGATGAGTCCGGGCCCTGGCAGCTCCGTTCGTCGGATCGAGGCATTTATGCACCGGTTCGACGAGAGGAGAGGTCGGGGCCTTGCCTTGACTGGGGACAAGATCCTCTTTAGACTCTTGTACCCCTAAATTTGGCGGGAATTCGTTCCTGCCATTTTGCTTTTCTTGCAAGACAATAGCGTCGCAAGACAACAGTGGAGCTAGTAGATGGCAACTATCAACCAGCTGGTACGTCAGCCGCGTAAGCGTATCGTCGAGAAATCCGACGTGCCTGCGCTGCAGAACTGCCCGCAACGTCGTGGCGTATGCACTCGTGTGTATACCACCACGCCGAAAAAACCTAACTCGGCACTGCGTAAAGTATGCCGTGTGCGTCTGACCAACGGTTTCGAGGTTTCCTCGTACATCGGCGGTGAAGGCCACAACCTGCAAGAGCACAGCGTGGTACTGATCCGCGGCGGTCGTGTAAAAGACTTGCCAGGTGTTCGTTACCACACCGTACGCGGCTCCTTGGATACTTCCGGCGTTAAAGGTCGTAACCAGGGTCGTTCGAAGTACGGTACCAAGAAGCCTAAGTAGTAGCGGCTTTTTGTAAAACTGAATCATCTTATTTTCTGAGTCGATAAGAGTAAGGTCGGAGCCGTCCCGAAAGGGCGCTAATTCCGAGCGAACCTGAAGACCGTTTGAGGGCTTATCCATGCCAAGAAGACGCGTAGCAGCCAAGCGCGAAGTGCTTGACGATCCAAAATACGGAAGCCAAATTCTGGCCAAGTTCATGAACCACGTAATGGAAAGCGGCAAGAAAGCCGTTGCCGAGCGTATCGTTTATGGCGCGCTGGAAAAGGTTAAAGAACGCAAGAACAGCGACCCCCTGGAAATCTTCGAGAAAGCTCTCGACGCCATCGCTCCGCTGGTCGAAGTGAAGTCGCGCCGTGTAGGCGGTGCTACTTACCAGGTTCCGGTTGAAGTTCGTCCGTCCCGTCGTAACGCTCTGGCAATGCGCTGGTTGGTAGACTTCGCCCGTAAACGCGGCGAGAAGTCTATGGCCCTGCGTTTGGCTGGCGAACTGTTGGACGCTGCTGAAGGTAAAGGTGCTGCTGTTAAGAAGCGTGAAGACGTGCACCGTATGGCTGAAGCTAACAAAGCTTTCTCGCACTACCGCTTCTAATCTTAGCTTCACTAATTTTGCGAGGGCTTTATGGCTCGTACTACTCCGATTAGCCGTTACCGTAACATCGGTATCGTTGCTCACGTGGATGCTGGTAAAACCACCACCACCGAGCGCGTACTGTTTTACACCGGCAAAAGTCACAAGATGGGCGAGGTGCATGACGGCGCCGCGACCACAGACTGGATGGTTCAGGAGCAGGAGCGTGGTATTACCATTACTTCTGCTGCTATTACCGCCTTCTGGAAAGGTTCCGAGAAGCAGTACAAAGATGAGCACCGCTTCAACGTAATCGATACCCCGGGCCACGTAGACTTCACCATTGAAGTTGAACGTTCCCTGCGCGTACTCGACGGCGCTGTCGTTGTGTTCTGCGGTACCTCGGGCGTTGAGCCTCAGTCGGAAACCGTATGGCGTCAAGCCAACAAATACGGCGTTCCACGTCTTGTTTACGTAAACAAGATGGACCGTGCTGGTGCGAACTTCCTGCGCGTGATCGGTCAGATCAAGCAGCGTCTGGGTCACACCCCGGTGCCAATCCAGTTGGCCATCGGTTCCGAAGACAATTTCCAAGGCCAGATCGATCTGCTGACCATGGAAGCTGTTTACTGGAACGACGCTGACAAAGGTATGGTTCCTGTTCGCAAGCCTATCCCTGCTGAACTGCAGGAACTGGCTGACGAATGGCGCAACAACATGGTTGAAGCTGCGGCCGAAGCCAACGAAGAGCTGATGAACAAGTACCTCGAAGGTGAAGAACTCACCAACGTGGAAATCAAAGCCGCTCTGCGTCAGCGTACTATCGCTGGTGAGATCGTCTTGGCTGTTTGCGGTTCCTCGTTCAAGAACAAGGGTGTTCCCCTGGTTCTCGATGCTGTGATCGACTACCTGCCGGCACCAGTTGATATTCCTGCCATCAAGGGTACTGACCCGGATGACGAGACTATCGAGCTGGAGCGTCATGCAGACGACGCAGAACCGTTCTCCGCTCTGGCATTTAAAATTGCCACTGACCCATTCGTGGGTACCTTGACCTTCGTCCGCGTTTACTCGGGTGTGTTGAACTCCGGCGACGGCGTGATCAACTCGGTTAAAGGCAAGAAAGAGCGCGTGGGTCGTATGGTGCAAATGCACGCAAACGCCCGCGAAGAGATCAAGGAAGTACGCGCTGGTGACATCGCGGCCTTGATCGGCATGAAGGACGTCACCACCGGTGAGACCTTGTGCAACGCTGACAAGCCAATCATCCTGGTTCGCATGGACTTCCCGGAGCCGGTTATTTCGGTAGCCGTAGAGCCTAAGACCAAGGATGACCAGGAAAAAATGGGTATCGCTCTGGGCAAGCTTGCTCAGGAAGATCCATCTTTCCGCGTCAAGACTGATGAAGAGACTGGTCAAACGATCATCTCCGGCATGGGCGAGCTTCACCTGGACATCCTGGTTGACCGGATGCGCCGTGAGTTCAACGTCGAAGCCAACATCGGTAAGCCTCAGGTTTCCTATCGTGAGCGCATCACGAAGAACTGTGAAATCGAAGGCAAGTTCGTTCGTCAGTCCGGCGGTCGTGGTCAGTTCGGTCACTGCTGGATCCGTTTTGCTCCTGCTGACGAAGGTCAGGAAGGTCTGCAATTCGTGAACGAAGTAGTTGGTGGTGTTGTTCCTAAGGAATACATCCCTGCTATCCAGAAGGGTATCGAAGAGCAGATGAAGAACGGTGTTGTTGCCGGCTATCCGCTGATCGGCCTGAAAGCAACCGTTTTTGACGGTTCTTACCACGACGTCGACTCCAACGAGATGGCGTTTAAGGTGGCTGCTTCCATGGCAACCAAGCAACTGGCCCAGAAGGGCGGTGGTGAGTTGCTTGAGCCAATCATGGCGGTAGAAGTTGTTACACCTGAAGACTATATGGGTGATGTCATGGGCGACCTTAACCGTCGTCGCGGCATGATCTTGGGTATGGAAGACACGGTTTCCGGCAAAGTGATTCGCGCCGAGGTTCCGTTGGGTGAGATGTTCGGTTATGCGACCGACGTTCGCTCCATGTCTCAGGGTCGCGCAAGCTACTCTATGGAATTCAAAAAATACAACACAGCTCCGGCGCACATCGCTGAAACTGTATCCAAAAAACAAGGCTGATTCAGTCCTTTAGGCAAGGAGTTAATTGTCGTGGCTAAAGAAAAATTTGATCGTTCCCTACCGCACGTCAACGTTGGCACCATCGGTCACGTTGACCACGGTAAAACCACTCTGACTGCTGCTCTGACTCGCGTTTGCTCCGAAGTTTTCGGTTCTGCAATCGTTGATTTCGATAAAATCGACAGCGCACCAGAAGAGAAAGCTCGTGGTATCACCATCAACACCGCGCACGTTGAATACAACTCGCTGATCCGTCACTACGCTCACGTTGACTGCCCAGGTCACGCTGACTATGTGAAGAACATGATCACCGGTGCTGCTCAAATGGACGGCGCTATCCTGGTTTGCTCGGCCGCTGATGGTCCGATGCCACAGACCCGTGAGCACATCCTGCTGTCCCGCCAGGTAGGCGTTCCGTACATCGTGGTTTACCTGAACAAGGCTGACCTGGTAGACGACGCTGAGCTGCTGGAACTGGTTGAGATGGAAGTGCGCGACCTGTTGAGCACTTACGACTTCCCAGGTGACGACACTCCGATCATCATCGGTTCTGCTCGTATGGCTCTGGAAGGCAAAGATGACAACGAAATGGGCACCACGTCCGTTCGTAAACTGGTTGAGACTCTGGACAGCTACATCCCAGATCCAGTCCGTGTTATCGACAAGCCGTTCCTGATGCCAATCGAAGACGTATTCTCGATCTCCGGTCGTGGTACTGTTGTGACTGGTCGTATCGAGCGCGGTATCGTTAAGGTTCAAGATCCACTGGAAATCGTTGGTCTGCGTGACACTACCGTCACCACCTGCACCGGTGTTGAAATGTTCCGTAAACTGCTCGACGAAGGTCGTGCTGGCGAGAACTGCGGCGTTCTGCTGCGTGGTACCAAGCGTGACGACGTTGAGCGTGGCCAGGTTCTGGTTAAGCCGGGTTCGGTTAAGCCGCACACCAAGTTCGAAGCTGAAGTGTACGTGCTGAGCAAAGAAGAAGGCGGTCGTCACACTCCGTTCTTCAAAGGCTACCGTCCGCAGTTCTACTTCCGTACTACTGACGTGACTGGTAACTGCGAACTGCCGGAAGGCGTTGAGATGGTAATGCCGGGCGACAACATCAAAATGGTTGTTACCCTGATCAAAACCATCGCAATGGAAGACGGTCTGCGTTTCGCTATTCGCGAAGGCGGCCGTACCGTTGGTGCTGGCGTTGTAGCTAAAATCATCGAGTAATTATCTCTTCTGAGATAGCTTCGATGTTTTGAGAAGGCCCCCGCTTAGCGGGGGCCTTTTTTATTGGGTTGACACCCATCTGGGGCGTCTATAGAATTGCGCCTCCTTTTAACGGGCGTATTGCGCTCGCTGGGAATAGCAGCCGGAGTCTGAAATCCAATGCAAAATCAGCAAATCCGTATCAGGTTGAAGGCTTTTGACCATCGCCTGATCGACCAATCCACCCAGGAAATCGTGGAAACCGCGAAACGTACTGGTGCTCAAGTGCGTGGTCCAATTCCACTGCCTACCCGTAAAGAGCGGTTCACCGTTCTGGTCTCCCCGCACGTCAACAAAGACGCGCGTGACCAGTACGAGATCCGTACTCATAAGCGCGTACTGGACATCGTCCAGCCAACGGATAAA
Source organism: Pseudomonas sp. EYE_354 (assembly GCF_023148575.1). Lineage (NCBI taxonomy): Bacteria > Pseudomonadati > Pseudomonadota > Gammaproteobacteria > Pseudomonadales > Pseudomonadaceae > Pseudomonas > Pseudomonas sp. EYE_354. The sequence goes on along the minus strand of NZ_JAHXNQ010000005.1, from coordinate 317,261 downwards.
ACCGTTGATGCACTTATGAAGCTCGATCTGGCGGCCGGTGTGGAAGTACAGATCAGCCTCGGCTAAGACTTGGGTCTTAGTCGTGTAACGCTCTGAAATGGGCGGCCATAGCGGGTGAAAGCCCCGTACACTCATGAGGTTTACAACATGACTATTGGTGTAGTCGGTCGTAAATGCGGTATGACCCGTATTTTCACCGAAGAAGGTGTCTCCATTCCGGTTACGGTCATTGAGATCGAGCCGAATCGCGTCACCCAGTTCAAAACTGAAGAGACCGATGGCTATCGTGCAGTGCAAGTCACTGTCGGCGAGCGTCGTGCTTCGCGTGTGACTGCTGCTCAAGCAGGTCACTTCGCTAAAGCAAACGTTGCAGCTGGTCGCACTGTTATGGAGTTCCGTCTTGAAGACGGCGACTACCAGGCTGGCGATCTGATCAACGCTGAAATCTTCGCCGCTGGTCAACTGGTTGATGTAACCGGTCAGTCCAAAGGTAAAGGCTTCCAGGGTACGATCAAGCGTTGGAATTTCCGTGGCCAAGACAACACTCACGGTAACTCCGTCTCCCACCGCGTCCCGGGCTCTATTGGCCAGTGCCAGACTCCTGGTCGTGTATTCAAGGGCAAAAAAATGTCCGGTCATATGGGCGCTGAGCGCGTGACCGTGCAGTCCCTCGAAGTAGTGCGCGTCGACGCTGAACGCAATCTGTTGTTGGTCAAGGGTGCTGTTCCTGGCGCTACTGGCGGCAACCTGGTTGTACGTCCAGCGGCCAAGGCTCGCGGTTAAGGGGAAGCTGACATGCAATTAAATGTAAATGACGCTCAAGCGATCGAAGTTTCCGAACTGACATTTGGCGGCGAATTCAACGAGACGCTCGTTCACCAAGCAGTCGTGGCCTACATGGCTGGCGGCCGTCAAGGTAGCAAGCAGCAAAAGACCCGTTCCGACGTTCGTGGTGGCGGTAAGCGCCCTTGGCGTCAGAAAGGTACTGGCCGTGCTCGTGCCGGTACTATCCGTAGCCCAATCTGGCGTGGCGGTGGTACCACTTTCGCAGCTCGTCCACAGGATCACTCGCAGAAGCTCAACAAGAAGATGTATCGCGCAGCACTGCGCTCCATCCTTGCTGAACTCGTGCGTACCGATCGTCTGGTTGTGGTTCAGGACTTCGCTGTTGAAAGTCCAAAAACTAAAGACCTACTGGGCAAACTGAACGACATGAGCCTGACCGACGTTTTGATCGTGTCTGAAGCTGTTGATCAGAACCTGTACCTGGCTGCTCGTAACCTGCCACACGTTGATGTACGTGACGTGCAAGGTTCCGATCCAGTTAGTCTGATCGCATACGACAAGGTGTTGATCACCGTGTCGGCCGTGAAGAAATTCGAGGAGCTGCTGGGATGAACCAGGAACGCGTATTTAAAGTTCTGCTTGGCCCGCACGTTTCCGAAAAGGCTACGGTTCTGGCTGACAAGAAAGGCCAGTTCGTTTTCAAGGTTGCAACTGACGCAACCAAGCTGGAAATCAAGAAGGCCGTCGAAAGCCTGTTCAGCGTGAAAGTAGAGCGTGTTACTACCCTGAATGTTCTGGGTAAGAGCAAGCGCACTGCTCGCGGTCTGGGCAAGCGTAATGACTGGAAGAAGGCAGTTATCTCCCTTCAGCCAGGCCAAGATCTCGATTTCAGCAGCAGTGCTGAGTAAGGAAGGGGTGCATCATGGCAATCGTTAAATGCAAACCGACTTCCCCTGGCCGCCGTTTTGTGGTCAAGGTGGTCAACCAGGAGCTGCATAAAGGCGCTCCTCACGCACCGCTGCTCGAGAAAAAATCGAAGACTGGTGGTCGTAACAACAATGGTCGTATTACCACTCGTCACATCGGTGGTGGCCATAAGCAGCATTATCGTCTGGTCGACTTCCGTCGCAACGACAAAGATGGCATCGCTGCCACTGTCGAGCGTATCGAATACGATCCAAACCGTACTGCTCACATCGCTCTGCTGCTGTACGCAGATGGCGAGCGTCGCTACATCATTGCCCCTAAGGGCGTGAGTGCTGGTGACCAGCTGATCGCAGGTGCTTTGGCGCCGATCAAGCCGGGCAACGCTCTGCAACTGCGTAACATTCCAGTTGGTAGCACCGTACACGGCATCGAATTGAAGCCAGGTAAAGGCGCGCAAATCGCTCGTTCCGCTGGTGCTTCGGCTCAGCTGATCGCTCGTGAAGGTGTCTACGTGACCCTGCGTCTGCGTTCTGGTGAGATGCGTAAAGTGCTGGCTGAATGCCGCGCGACCCTGGGTGAAGTCTCGAACTCCGAGCACAGCCTGCGTTCGCTGGGTAAAGCTGGTGCCAAACGCTGGCGTGGCGTTCGCCCAACCGTTCGTGGTGTTGCCATGAACCCGGTTGACCACCCACATGGTGGTGGTGAAGGTCGTACCTCTGGTGGTCGTCATCCGGTATCGCCATGGGGCTTCCCGACTAAGGGCGCGAAGACTCGTGGTAATAAGCGTACCGACAAAATGATCGTCCGTCGTCGCAAGTAAATAGAGGGATACGACAGTGCCACGTTCTCTGAAAAAAGGTCCTTTTATCGATCTTCACCTACTGAAGAAGATCGAAGTGGCGGCGGAAAAGAATGATCGCAAGCCGGTTAAAACCTGGTCGCGTCGTTCGATGATCCTGCCACAAATGGTCGGTCTGACCATCGCTGTACACAACGGTCGTCTGCACGTCCCAGTTCTTGTGAACGAAGACATGGTTGGCCACAAACTGGGCGAGTTTGCCGGTACCCGCACTTATCGTGGGCACGTGGCAGACAAGAAAGCCAAGCGTTAAGGGGTTAGGAAATGGAAGTAGCCGCTAAGTTGTCGGGCGCTCGAATCTCCGCCCAAAAAGCCCGCTTGGTCGCCGACCAGATTCGCGGGAAGAAGGTGGGCGAAGCGCTCAACTTGTTGGCTTTCAGCAGTAAGAAAGCCGCCGAGATCATGAAAAAAGTGCTGGAGTCGGCCGTAGCCAACGCCGAGCATAACGAAGGCGCAGACGTTGATGACCTGAAGGTCAGCACCGTTTTCGTCAACGAAGGGCGTTCGCTGAAGCGCATCATGCCACGTGCCAAAGGCCGTGCTGATCGCATCGTCAAGCGGTCTTGCCATATCACTGTCAAGGTTGCTGACAAGTAACGGAGTCGAAGAGATGGGTCAGAAAGTACATCCCATTGGCATTCGCCTGGGAATCGTCAAGGAGCACACCTCCGTCTGGTACGCAGACGGTCGGACTTATGCGGACTATTTGTTCGCTGATCTGAAGGTGCGTGAGTATCTCCAAGACAAACTAAAAAGCGCGTCCGTAAGCCGTATCGATATCCATCGTCCGGCACAAACTGCACGTATCACCATCCACACCGCTCGTCCAGGTATCGTTATCGGGAAGAAAGGTGAAGATGTTGAGAAACTGCGTCAGGACCTGACCAAGCAAATGGGTGTGCCTGTGCACATCAATATCGAAGAGATCCGCAAGCCGGAGCTCGACGGTATGCTGGTTGCGCAGAGCGTAGCTCAGCAGCTGGAGCGTCGCGTAATGTTCCGTCGCGCTATGAAGCGCGCCGTACAGAACGCCATGCGCATTGGTGCCAAAGGCATCAAAATCCAAGTGAGCGGTCGTCTCGGCGGTGCTGAAATCGCACGTACTGAATGGTATCGCGAAGGTCGTGTGCCACTGCACACCCTGCGTGCCGACATCGACTATGCCAACTACGAAGCTCACACCACTTACGGTGTGATCGGTGTAAAGGTTTGGATCTTCAAGGGCGAAGTAATTGGTGGTCGCCAAGAAGAACTGAAACCACAAGCACCAGCGCCTCGTAAAAAAGCTGCTAAGTAAGGGGTACGCCAAATGTTGCAACCTAAGCGTACGAAGTTCCGCAAGCAGATGACAGGCCACAACCGTGGTCTGGCTCAGCGCGGTAGCAAAGTCAGCTTCGGCGAGTTCGCGCTGAAGTCTGTAGCTCGTGGTCGTCTCACCGCTCGTCAGATTGAGTCAGCGCGTCGTGCACTGACCCGTCACGTTAAACGTGGCGGCAAGATCTGGATCCGTGTATTCCCGGACAAGCCGATCTCCAAAAAGCCTCTTGAGGTTCGGATGGGTAAAGGTAAGGGTAGCGTGGAATACTGGGTAGCCCAGATTCAGCCAGGCAAAGTCCTGTATGAAATCGAGGGTGTAACTGAAGAGCTGGCGCGTGAGGCTTTTGCCTTGGCTGCTGCAAAGCTGCCGCTCGCCACCGCCTTTGTTAAACGGACGGTGATGTGATGAAAGCGAATGAACTTCGTGAAAAATCCGCACAGCAGTTGAACGAGCAACTGCTCGGCCTGCTGCGCGACCAGTTCAATCTGCGTATGCAGAAAGCAACTGGCCAGTTGGGGCAGTCTCATCTGCTCTCGCAAGTTAAGCGTGACATTGCTCGCGTGAAAACTGTGCTCAACCAGCAGGCAGGTAAGTGATCATGGCTGAAGCCGAAAAGACTGTCCGTACGCTGACTGGCCGTGTTGTCAGCGACAAGATGGACAAAACCATCACCGTTTTGATCGAGCGTCGCGTTAAGCACCCGATCTACGGTAAATATGTTAAGCGTTCGACTAAGCTGCACGCGCACGACGAAACCAATCAGTGCCATATCGGCGACAAAGTCACTATTCGTGAAACTCGTCCGCTGGCCAAGACCAAGTCTTGGGCACTGGTTGATGTTCTCGAACGCGCTGTGGAAGTCTAAGGACTAGGGGTCGGAGAAATTATATGATTCAGACTCAATCCATGCTCGATGTGGCCGATAACAGCGGCGCTCGCCGTGTTATGTGCATCAAGGTGCTGGGTGGCTCCCATCGTCGTTACGCTGGTATCGGTGACATCATCAAAGTTACCGTGAAGGAAGCAATTCCTCGCGGTAAAGTGAAAAAAGGCCAAGTGATGACTGCTGTTGTAGTCCGCACTCGTCACGGCGTACGTCGTGCTGATGGCTCCATTATCCGCTTTGATGGCAACGCTGCTGTTCTTCTGAACAACAAGCAAGAGCCGATCGGCACCCGTATCTTTGGGCCAGTGACCCGTGAACTTCGTACTGAGAAGTTCATGAAGATCGTCTCGCTCGCCCCAGAAGTGCTGTAAGGAGATCCGACATGCAAAAGATTCGTCGTGACGACGAGATCATCGTGATCGCCGGCAAAGACAAAGGTAAGCGCGGTAAGGTGCTTAAGGTTCTCGCTAATAACCGTCTGGTTATCGGTGGTCTGAACCTGGTTAAGCGTCATACCAAGCCTAACCCGATGTCGGGCGTACAAGGCGGTATCGTCGAAAAAGAAGCTCCACTGGACGCTTCTAACGTCGCCATTTTCAACGGCGAAACCAACAAGGCTGACCGCGTTGGTTTCAAAGTAGAAGACGGCAAGAAAATTCGTGTCTTCAAGTCGACCCAAAAAGCGGTTGATGCTTGAACACTGCTAGGTAGAAGACCATGGCACGACTAAAAGAGATTTACTGGAAAGAAATCGCACCGAAGCTTAAGGAAGAACTTAAGCTTTCGAACGTGATGGAAGTTCCACGCATTACCAAAATCACCCTGAACATGGGTCTGGGCGAGGCGGTCGGTGACAAAAAAGTCATCGAGCACGCTGTTGCTGACCTGGAAAAGATCACCGGTCAAAAAGTCGTTGTGACTTACGCTCGGAAATCCATCGCTGGCTTTAAAGTCCGTGAAGGTTGGCCTATCGGCGTCAAAGTGACTCTGCGCCGTGAGCGTATGTATGAATTCCTGGATCGTCTGCTGTCGATCTCCCTGCCTCGGGTTCGCGACTTCCGCGGCCTGAATGCCAAGTCCTTCGATGGTCGTGGTAACTACAGCATGGGCGTGAAAGAGCAGATCATCTTCCCGGAAATCGACTACGACAAGATCGATGCTCTCCGCGGTCTGGACATCACCCTGACCACCACTGCCAAGAACGATGATGAAGGTCGCGCCCTGTTGCGTGCTTTCAAATTCCCGTTCCGCAACTGATTGGAGTAGGACCATGGCCAAGATGAGCATGAAAAACCGCGAGCTGAAGCGTCAGCTCACGGTTGCCAAGTACGCCAAGAAGCGTGCAGCACTGAAAGCGATCATCGTTGATCTGAACGCAAGTCCAGAAGCGCGTTGGGAAGCGACAGTTGCTCTGCAGAAGCAGCCACGTGACGCAAGCGCTTCGCGCATGCGTAACCGCTGCCGCCTGACCGGTCGTCCACACGGCGTTTACCGCAAGTTCGGCCTTGGCCGTAACAAACTGCGTGAAGCGGCAATGCGTGGTGACGTACCAGGTCTGGTTAAAGCAAGCTGGTAAGTACTTTCAGCGTCCAGGTGGGCAGAATCGCAAGATACTGACCGCCGGTGACCTTGAATCTGGAACAAGCCCCTTTTGGGGCTTGTTTCATTTCCGGAGTATGTCTAAAATACGCGGCTCGCCTGAGCCCGTGTTTTTTATGCCCGGAGATTCTCGGCGACATATGTAGCCGCAAGGCTAATTTTTTTGTATTAGGAGCGTCTAGCCCATGAGTATGCAGGACCCGTTAGCGGACATGCTAACTCGTATCCGTAATGCCCAGATGGCTGAAAAGTCCGTCGTAAGCATGCCATCTTCCAAGTTGAAGGTAGCTGTTGCCAAAGTCCTGAAAGACGAAGGCTACATTGCGGGTTATCAGATCAGCAGCGAAACCAAGCCACTGCTGTCCATCGAGCTGAAGTACTTCGAAGGCCGTTCGGTCATTGAAGAAGTGAAGCGCGTTAGCCGTCCAGGCCTGCGTCAGTACAAGTCCGCTGAAGATCTGCCGAAAGTTCGTGGCGGTCTGGGCGTGTCTATCGTCTCCACCAACAAAGGTGTGATGACGGATCGTGCTGCGCGCGCTGCCGGTGTCGGCGGCGAAGTTCTTTGCACTGTGTTCTAAGGGGGGATAAGCATGTCTCGCGTCGCTAAGAACCCCGTTAAGCTGCCAGCCGGTGTCGAAGTAAAATTCGCAGGCCAACAGCTTTCGGTGAAGGGTGCCAAGGGCACTCTTGAACTGAACATCCATTCGTCCGTTGAGATCGTTGAAGAAGCTGGTGAGCTGCGTTTCGCTGCTCGCAATGGCGATCAACAAACTCGCGCAATGGCCGGTACCACGCGTGCGTTGGTAAACAACATGGTCCAAGGCGTAAGCCAAGGCTTCGAGCGTAAGCTCCAGCTGGTCGGTGTTGGTTACAAAGCGCAAGCAAAAGGCACGGTTTTGAACCTGGCCCTTGGCTTCTCGCACCCAGTGGATTACGAACTGCCGGAAGGCATCACCGCTGAGACCCCTAGCCAAACCGATATCCTGATCAAGGGTATTGATAAGCAGCTGGTAGGTCAGGTGGCCGCTGAGATCCGCGACTTCCGTCCACCAGAGCCGTACAAAGGCAAAGGTGTGCGCTACGCGGACGAAGTCGTCCGTCGTAAAGAAGCCAAGAAGAAGTAGGGCATAGCAAATGACCGACAAAAAAGTTACTCGACTGCGTCGCGCTCGCAAAGCACGCCTGAAAATGCACGAACTCGAAGTCGTGCGTCTCTGCGTGTACCGCTCGTCGCAGCACATCTACGCCCAGGTCATCTCGGCCGACGGCAACAAAGTCCTGGCAAGCGCCTCGACTTTGGATAAAGAACTGCGTGATGGTGCCACCGGCAACATCGACGCGGCCACAAAGGTTGGCCAGCTGGTCGCTACACGTGCTAAGGCCGTGGGCGTCTCGCAAGTGGCTTTCGACCGCTCTGGCTTCAAGTACCACGGTCGCGTGAAAGCGCTGGCTGATGCTGCTCGTGAAGCTGGGCTGGAGTTCTAAGTTATGTCAAATAACGACCAAAAGCGCGACGAAGGCTACATTGAGAAGCTGGTTCAAGTTAACCGCGTAGCCAAAACCGTTAAAGGCGGCCGTATTTTCACTTTCACCGCGTTGACCGTGGTGGGTGATGGTAAAGGGCGTGTTGGCTTCGGCCGTGGCAAGTCACGTGAAGTGCCTGCTGCGATCCAGAAGGCAATGGAAGCTGCTCGTCGCAACATGATCCAAGTTGATCTGAACGGCACCACGCTGCAGTACGCAATGAAGTCCGCTCACGGTGCTTCCAAGGTGTACATGCAGCCTGCTTCTGAAGGTACCGGTATCATCGCTGGCGGCGCTATGCGTGCTGTCCTCGAAGTTGCTGGCGTTCAGAACGTTCTGGCCAAGTGCTATGGCTCGACTAACCCAGTAAACGTGGTTCACGCCACTTTCAAGGGTTTGAAAGCTATGCAATCTCCTGAATCCATTGCCGCCAAGCGTGGCAAAAGCGTCAAGGAGATCTTCTGATCATGGCTACCGTTAAAGTAACGCTGATCAAAAGCATGACCGGCCGCATCCCTAACCACAAATTGTGCGTTAAGGGTTTGGGTCTGCGTCGCATCGGTCACACTGTAGAAGTCCAGGATACTCCCGAGAATCGCGGGATGATCAACAAAGCTTACTACATGCTGCGTGTCGAGGGTTAATCGATGAAACTCAATGATCTGAGTCCGGCGCCGGGTTCCCGTCGCGAAAAGCATCGTCCGGGCCGTGGTATCGGTAGCGGTTTGGGTAAGACTGGTGGCCGTGGCCACAAAGGTCAAACCTCCCGTTCCGGTGGCACCATCGCTCCAGGCTTTGAAGGCGGTCAACAGCCGCTGCATCGTCGCCTGCCTAAGTTCGGTTTCGTATCCCTGAAAGCCATGGACCGCGCGGAAGTGCGTCTGTCCGAGCTGGCTAAAGTGGAAGGCGACATCGTTACTGTGCAGACCCTGAAAGATGCCAACGTGATTAACGTCAACGTACAGCGTGTGAAAATCATGCTGTCCGGTGAAGTGACTCGCGCTGTCACTATCGGCAAGGGAATCGGCGCCACCAAAGGTGCGCGTTCGGCTATCGAAGCAGCTGGCGGCAAGTTCGAGGAATAAATGGCTAAGCAAGGTGCTCTCTCAGCGCTCGGCAAAGGCGGTATGTCTGAACTTTGGGCTCGTCTGCGTTTTCTGTTCCTGGCGATTATCGTCTACCGAATAGGCGCACACATCCCGGTTCCAGGTATCAACCCGGACCGACTCGCAGACCTGTTTCGACAGAATGAGGGGACCATTCTTAGCTTGTTCAACATGTTTTCCGGCGGTGCGCTGGAGCGGATGAGCATCTTTGCCCTGGGGATCATGCCGTACATTTCGGCATCGATCATCATGCAACTGATGACAGCCGTCAGCCCGCAGTTGGAGCAGTTGAAGAAGGAAGGTGAAGCTGGTCGTCGCAAGATTAGCCAGTACACCCGCTACGGCACTGTCGTCCTCGCCTTGGTTCAAGCTATCGGCATGTCCGTTGGCTTGGCGGGGCAGGGCGTTGCGTTCACTGGTGACTTTGGCTTCCATTTCGTCGCGGTATCCACGTTTGTGGCTGGTGCGATGTTCATGATGTGGCTGGGTGAGCAGATTACTGAGCGTGGTGTTGGCAACGGTATCTCGATGTTGATTTTCGCAGGTATCGTCGCCGGTCTTCCGAGAGCGATTGGGCAGTCTTTCGAGTCTGCGCGTCAGGGTGATATCAATATTTTCGCCTTGGTTGCCATCGGTTTGCTGGCAGTAGCGATTATCGGTTTTGTGGTGTTCATTGAGCGTGGCCAGCGTCGTATTGCTGTTCACTACGCCAAGCGTCAGCAGGGCCGTAAGGTTTTTGCTGCGCAGACCAGCCACTTGCCGCTGAAAGTGAATATGGCCGGTGTTATTCCGGCAATTTTCGCGAGCAGCATTTTGCTGTTTCCGGCTTCGTTGGGTACCTGGTTTGGTCAGTCTGAAAATATGGGCTGGCTGCAGGACCTCTCTCAGTCGATCGCTCCTGGTCAGCCGTTGAATATTCTGCTGTTTAGTGCAGGGATTATTTTCTTCTGCTTCTTCTATACGGCGTTGATGTTCAATCCGAAAGACGTAGCGGAAAACCTGAAGAAGTCCGGTGCCTTTATTCCGGGCATCCGTCCAGGTGAGCAGTCTGCACGCTACATTGATGGTGTTCTGACTCGTTTGACCCTGTTCGGTGCTCTATATATGACGGCCGTGTGCTTGCTTCCCCAGTTCCTGGTGGTTGCAGCAAACGTTCCGTTCTACCTTGGCGGGACCTCGTTGCTGATCGTGGTCGTGGTTGTGATGGACTTCATGTCCCAAGTACAATCGCACCTCGTTTCGCACCAGTACGAATCCCTGATGAAGAAAGCCAACCTGAAGGGCTACGGCAGCGGCATGTTGCGCTGAGTACCCCATAAGGTTCGAGGAGTTGGTGATGAAAGTTCGTGCATCGGTGAAAAAGCTGTGCCGTAACTGCAAGATTATTCGCCGCGAAGGTGTTGTTCGAGTAATTTGCAGCGCGGAACCGCGTCACAAACAGCGCCAAGGCTGAGTGTGATCCGCTTGAAGCCCGGCAGCTAGTGCGCTGCCGGGTTGATTATTTGTTATTACAGCGATATTATCTCGCGCCCTATTTCTTGGCTTCCGGGGCGTAGGTAGCTGTCAATTGGAGTCCCACTGAATGGCCCGTATTGCAGGCGTTAACATTCCAGATAACAAGCACACTGTTATCTCGCTGACCTACATCTATGGTGTTGGTCGCACTACTGCGCAGAAAATTTGCGCAGACACTGGGGTAAACCCAGCCGCAAAGATCAAAGATCTGAGCGACGAGCAGATTGAGCTGTTGCGTGGCGAAGTGGCGAAGTTCACCACTGAAGGTGACCTGCGTCGCGAAATCAACATGAAAATCAAGCGTTTGATGGACCTCGGTTGCTACCGTGGTCTGCGTCATCGTCGTGGTCTTCCAGTACGCGGTCAGCGTACCAAGACTAACGCGCGTACCCGTAAAGGTCCGCGTAAGCCGATCCGCAAGTAATCGCCCACGCGAATCGACAGGAAAATTATCATGGCAAAACCTGCTGCTCGTCCTCGTAAAAAAGTTAAAAAGACAGTGGTTGATGGCATCGCCCACATCCATGCGTCTTTTAACAACACAATCGTGACCATCACCGACCGTCAAGGTAACGCGCTGTCTTGGGCTACCTCCGGTGGTTCGGGTTTCCGCGGTTCCCGCAAGTCCACCCCGTTTGCTGCTCAAGTAGCTGCTGAACGTGCTGGTCAAGCTGCGCTGGAATACGGCCTGAAAAACCTCGACGTTAACGTCAAAGGTCCAGGTCCAGGTCGTGAGTCTGCTGTCCGTGCTTTGAACGGCTGTGGCTATAAGATCGCCAGCATCACCGACGTGACGCCAATCCCGCACAACGGGTGCCGTCCGCCGAAGAAGCGCCGCGTGTAATCCAGGAGATTGTAAAGAATGGCTCGTTACATTGGTCCAAAATGCAAACTCGCTCGTCGCGAAGGCACCGATCTCTTCCTGAAGAGCGGCGTGCGCGCGATCGAATCGAAGTGCAACATTGAAGCAGCACCTGGTATCCACGGCCAACGCCGCGGTCGCCAGTCCGATTACGGCACCCAACTGCGTGAAAAGCAGAAGGTCCGTCGTATCTACGGCGTTCTCGAGCGTCAGTTCAGCGGCTACTACAAAGAAGCTGCTGGCAAGAAAGGTGCAACCGGTGAAAACCTGCTGCAACTGCTCGAATGCCGTCTGGACAACGTTGTATACCGTATGGGTTTCGGTTCTACTCGTGCCGAATCCCGTCAGCTGGTATCGCACAAGTCGATCAGCGTTAACGGTCAGACCGTAAACGTTCCGTCTTACCAGGTTCGTGCTGGTGACGTGGTCGCAGTTCGCGAGAAAGCAAAAAACCAACTTCGCATTGTCCAAGCTCTCGATCTGTGTGCCCAACGTGGCCGCGTAGAATGGGTAGAAGTAGACACTGAGAAGAAGTCGGGCGTTTTCAAGAACGTTCCAGCTCGCAGTGATCTGTCCGCCGACATCAACGAAAGCCTGATTGTCGAGCTCTACTCCAAGTAAGGGCTAGAAAATAGGTGCATCCATGCAGATTTCGGTAAATGAGTTCCTGACACCCCGCCACATTGATGTGCAGGTTGTCAGTCCAACCCGCGCCAAGATCACTCTCGAGCCTCTCGAGCGTGGTTTTGGCCACACCCTGGGCAACGCGCTGCGCCGCATCCTGTTGTCCTCAATGCCCGGCTGTGCAGTAGTCGAGGCCGAGATTGACGGTGTGCTCCACGAGTACAGCGCCATCGAAGGTGTACAGGAAGACGTAATTGAAATCCTGTTGAACCTTAAAGGTCTGGCTATCAAGCTGCACGGCCGTGACGAAGTTACGCTGACCTTGTCGAAGAAGGGTTCGGGGGTGGTTACCGCTGCCGATATTCAGCTGGATCATGATGTCGAGATCGTTAACCCCGATCACGTAATCGCTAACCTGGCGTCTAACGGCGCCCTGAACATGAAGCTCACTGTAGCTCGTGGTCGTGGTTATGAACCGGCCGACTCGCGTCAGAGCGATGAAGACGAAAGTCGCAGCATTGGTCGCTTGCAGCTTGACTCTTCGTTCAGCCCGGTTCGCCGTATCGCATACGTGGTGGAAAACGCCCGTGTCGAGCAGCGTACTAACCTGGACAAGCTGGTTATTGATCTGGAAACCAACGGTACTCTGGATCCTGAAGAGGCTATTCGTCGTGCTGCAACCATCCTGCAACAGCAGTTGGCTGCATTCGTCGACCTCAAAGGTGACAGCGAACCAGTGGTAATCGAGCAGGAAGACGAGATCGATCCGATCCTGCTTCGCCCGGTTGACGATCTGGAACTGACTGTACGTTCGGCTAACTGCCTTAAGGCGGAAAACATTTACTACATCGGCGACCTGATTCAGCGTACCGAAGTAGAACTGTTGAAGACTCCGAACCTGGGCAAGAAATCCTTGACTGAAATCAAGGACGTTCTGGCCTCCCGCGGTCTGTCCCTCGGCATGCGCCTCGACAACTGGCCGCCTGCAAGTCTTAAGAAGGACGACAAGGCGACTGCCTGATCGTCGTAATCACCGAACGTGAGTTTGGTAAGGAATGAACCATGCGTCATCGTAAAAGTGGTCGTCACCTGAGCCGTACCAGCTCGCACCGCAAGGCCATGTTTCAAAACATGGCGGTGTCGCTGTTCGAGCACGAGCTGATCAAAACTACACTGCCGAAAGCTAAAGAACTGCGTCGCGTTGCTGAGCCGCTGATCACTTTGGCTAAGACAGACAGCCTGGCTAACCGCCGTCTGGCCTTCGACCGTACTCGTTCGAAAGCTATCGTTGGTAAGCTCTTCAACGACCTGGGCAAGCGTTACGCTACCCGTGAGGGTGGCTACCTGCGCATCCTCAAGTGCGGTTTCCGCGCTGGTGACAACGCGCCTATGGCGTACGTTGAGTTGGTTGATCGTGCTACTGCCGGCGAAGCTGTAAGCGCCGAGTAAGACGACAAGCTATAACGAAGAACCGGGCCTAGTGCCCGGTTTTTTGTGCGCGTAATAAAAGCGCGATTCGTACAAGTCTCCGCGGGTAATGCTCTGCACTATGGCTGTTGGTTTATTGGTAGTTATTTTCTATCGATACGTACAATTTAATGAATTTGTACGTGTCATGTTGATGGTTAATACTCCCTCCAAGCCGATTAGCCGGCCGTTCCGAGCCCGACCTGAGGAAAATTGAGCATGAGCCAGAATAAAGTCCTTACCACCGCCAGCGGTGCACCCGTTGCGGATAACCAGAATTCCCGTTCCGCCGGCCCGCGCGGTCCGCTGCTGCTCGACGATTTTCACCTGATCGAGAAGCTCGCTCACTTCAACCGTGAAAACATCCCTGAGCGTCGTGTGCACGCCAAAGGTTCGGGGGCTTACGGTACATTTACCGTTACTCAGGACATCACTCGGTACACCTGCGCCAAGTTGTTCGAATCTGTGGGTAAGCAAACTCCAACATTCCTTCGCTTCTCCACAGTGGGCGGTGAGCGTGGCTCGGCGGATACCGAACGTGACCCACGTGGGTTCGCCTTGAAGTTCTATACCGAAGAGGGTAACTGGGACATCGTGGGTAACAATACGCCGGTGTTCTTCATCCGCGATCCGCTGAAGTTTCCAGACTTTATCCACACCCAAAAGCGTCTGCCGCAAAGTAACCTGAAAAGTGCGCAGATGATGTGGGACTTCTGGTCGCACTCCCCGGAGGCGCTGCACCAAGTCACTATCCTGTTTTCGGATCGTGGCATTCCGGACGGATACCGCCATATGCACGGCTTCGGTAGCCACACTTACAGCCTGATCAACGCCAAGGGCGAGCGTCACTGGGTGAAGTGGCACTACAAGACCAAGCAGGGCATCAAGAACCTGGCGCCTGCCGATGCCGCACGGTTGGCGGGCACCGATCCTGATTACGCACAGCGCGATCTGTTCGGCGCAATTGAGCGTGGTGATTTCCCGAAATGGCGCGTGTGCATCCAGATCATGACCGAGGCCCAGGCCAACGCTCACTATGAGAATCCCTTTGATGTGACCAAAACCTGGTCGCAGAAAGAGTTCCCGCTGATCGAAGTCGGTGAGTTGGAACTCAATCGCAACCCGCAAAACTACTTCGCTGAAGTCGAGCAGGCTGCATTTGGTCCGAGCAATATGGTTCCTGGTGTTGGCCTGTCGCCAGACCGCATGCTGCAAGGGCGCGTTTTCGCGTATGCCGATGCGCACCGTTACCGTGTCGGAACCAACCACCAGCAACTGCCGGTGAACGCCCCACGCAGCCCGGTAAATAGCTACCAGCGCGACGGCTCCATGGCTTTTGGCAGCAATGGGGGGGCAGCGCCTAACTACGAGCCAAACAGTTACGCTGATGCACCTAAGCAGGCGCCGCAATACGCCGAGCCGGCGTTGGCTCTGAGCGGTACCGCGGATCGTTATGATCACCGCGAAGACACTGACTACTACAGCCATGCAGGTGCCTTGTTCCGTTTGATGAACGATGAGCAGAAAGCACTGCTCACCGACAACATCGCCGGTGCAATGGCCGGGGTATCCAGTGACGTGGTTCAGCGTCAACTGGCGCACTTCCACAAGGCGGACCCTGCGTACGGAGAAGCAATCGCAAAGGCGCTGGGTGTATCGCTTAACTGAGTCTAAACGATAAGCAGAACCGCCCTCA
Source organism: Pseudomonas sp. EYE_354 (assembly GCF_023148575.1). NCBI lineage: Bacteria > Pseudomonadati > Pseudomonadota > Gammaproteobacteria > Pseudomonadales > Pseudomonadaceae > Pseudomonas > Pseudomonas sp. EYE_354. The sequence continues at coordinate 302,092 of NZ_JAHXNQ010000005.1, read as the reverse complement.
TTTGGGCGGTTTTTGCGTTATTTCGGCTACTTTTCTCCGGAAATCTTCACTTTTCTGCCGTTAGTCCCGTGACCTCCGAGTCAGCATGGTTCAAACTACAGACTTTCAAGTAGGGAGATGTAGGGCGATGCAAGGTCACCCCGACGTAATCGATTACCTCAACACGTTGCTGACGGGCGAACTGGCAGCTCGTGACCAATATTTCATCCACTCGCGCATGTACGAGGATTGGGGCTTTACCGAGCTCTACGAACGTATCAATCACGAAATGGAAGAAGAGGCACAGCACGCCGACGCATTGATGCGCCGTATCCTGATGCTCGAAGGCACGCCACGTATGCGTCCCGACGATCTGGATGTGGGCACCAGTGTGCCTGACATGCTCGCAGCCGATCTTCGCCTTGAATACAAGGTGCGTGCCGCGCTGTGCAAAGGCATCGAGCTCTGCGAACAGCACAACGACTATGTCACCCGCGAAATTCTGCGTGTGCAGTTGAATGACACCGAAGAAGATCACACCTACTGGCTGGAAAAGCAGTTGGGTCTGATCAAGCTGATTGGTCTGGAAAACTACCTGCAATCGCAGTTCTGATTTCCGCGTACAAGAAAGCCCCTGTCACCGCAAAGTGACAGGGGCTTTTTGTTGGGCCCGATAAATCAGGCCCGGTCGCGCGCCAACAGCGGTTTCAAGTAATAACCGGTGTGCGACTGCGGCATCTCGGAGACCTGCTCCGGTGTGCCCACTGCGATGATCTGGCCACCTTTGGAGCCGCCCTCCGGTCCCAAATCCACCAACCAATCGGCCGTCTTGATTACATCAAGGTTGTGCTCGATCACCACCACTGTGTTGCCGTGATCGCGCAATCGGTGCAGAACGTCCAGCAATTGCTGGATATCGGCGAAGTGCAAACCCGTGGTGGGCTCATCGAGGATGTACAAGGTTTTGCCGGTATCGCGCTTGGACAGCTCACGAGACAGCTTGACCCGCTGCGCCTCACCACCGGACAGCGTGGTCGCCGATTGCCCCAGCTTGATATACGACAGGCCCACATCCATCAGGGTCTGCAGCTTGCGCGCCAACGCCGGAACCGCATCGAAAAACACCCGAGCTTCCTCGATGGTCATCTCCAGGGTTTCGTGGATATTTTTGCCCTTGTACTTGATCTCCAGGGTTTCGCGGTTATAACGCTTGCTCTTGCACACATCGCACGGCACGTAGATGTCCGGCAGGAAGTGCATCTCCACCTTGATCAGGCCATCGCCCTGGCAGGCCTCGCAGCGGCCACCCTTGACGTTGAACGAAAAACGTCCAGGACCGTAGCCGCGTGAACGTGACTCGGGCACGCCGGCGAACAATTCCCGAATCGGCGTAAATAGCCCGGTATACGTCGCCGGGTTTGAACGCGGTGTCCGCCCAATCGGGCTCTGGTCGATATCGACCACCTTGTCCAGGTGCTCCAGGCCCTTGATGCTGTCATGGGCAGCGGCTTCCAGAGTGGTGGCACCGTTCAGGGCGGTGGCGCTCAAGGGGAACAGCGTGTTGTTGATCAGGGTCGACTTGCCAGAGCCCGAGACCCCGGTTACGCAGGTCAGCAGGCCCAGCGGAATCTCAAGATCGACATTACGCAGGTTATTCCCGCGTGCGCCCTTGAGGTGCAGCGCCATCTTCTTATTGCGCGGCGTACGTTTGGCCGGCACTTCAATTTTTACGCGGCCAGACAGGTACTTGCCGGTTAACGAGTCCGGATGAGCCATGACTTCGGCGGGTGTGCCTTCGGCAACGATATGACCACCATGCACCCCGGCGCCAGGGCCGATGTCCACCACATAATCCGCCAGGCGAATCGCGTCTTCGTCGTGCTCGACCACGATCACGGTGTTGCCGATATCCCGCAGATGTTTGAGCGTCCCCAACAGGCGGTCGTTATCGCGTTGGTGCAAACCGATCGACGGCTCATCGAGGATGTAAAGCACGCCTACCAGGCCGGCACCGATCTGGCTGGCCAGACGAATGCGCTGCGCTTCGCCGCCGGACAGGGTGTCGGCGCTGCGATCCAGGGACAAGTAATCCAGGCCGACGTTAACCAGGAACTGCAAACGCTCACGAATTTCCTTGAGGATCTTGTCGGCAATTTCGCCGCGGCGTCCGGTCAGCTTCAGCACGCCGAAGTACTCACAGGCATCGCCGATCGGCAGGTTGGTGACGGCGGGCAAGGTTTTTTCGCCAACCCACACGTGCCGTGCCTCGCGACGCAGGCGAGTGCCACGGCAATCCGGACACGGTTGGGTGCTGAGGAATTTCGCCAGCTCTTCGCGCACGCTGGCCGATTCGGTTTCGCGGTAGCGACGCTCCAGGTTCGGCACGATGCCCTCGAACGGGTGCGAGCGTTTAACGATATCGCCGCGGTCGTTCAAATACTTGAAGTCGACGTTCTGCGAGCCACTGCCATGGAGGATCACTTTCTGCTGGTCCGCCGGGAGCTGGTTGAACGGCACTTCGAGGCTGAACTTATAGTGGGACGCCAACGACCCCAGCATCTGGAAGTAGTAGACGTTACGCCTGTCCCAGCCACGTATGGCGCCCTCCGCCAGTGTTAGCTCGCCGTTGACCAGGCGCTTGATGTCGAAGAACTGCTTCACGCCCAAACCGTCGCACGTCGGGCATGCGCCAGCCGGGTTGTTGAAGGAAAACAGCTTGGGTTCCAGCTCGCTGATGGCATGGCCGCAGATCGGGCAGGCAAAGCGCGCAGAGAAGATGATCTCTTCGCCCGGCTCGTCATCCATCGGCGCCACCAGGGCAATGCCGTCTGCCAGCTTCAGCGCAGTCTCAAACGATTCGGCCAGACGCTGCTGCAGATCGGCGCGCACTTTAAAGCGGTCGACTACCACATCAATGGAATGCTTCTTCTGTTTGTCGAGCTTCGGCGCCTCGTCCAGTTCATACAGCTTGCCGTTGATGCGTGCACGAACAAAACCCTGGGCGCGCAGCTCTTCGAATACCGAGAGGTGTTCGCCCTTGCGCTCGCGAATCACCGGCGCCAGCAGCATCAGTTTGGCGCCTTCCGGTTGGGCCAGCACCAGGTCGACCATCTGGCTGACGGTCTGGGCTTCCAGGGGAATGTCGTGGTCCGGGCAGCGCGGGATGCCTACCCGCGCGTACAACAGGCGCAGGTAGTCGTAGATCTCGGTGATGGTACCCACGGTGGAGCGTGGGTTATGGGAGGTCGACTTCTGTTCGATGGAAATCGCCGGCGACAGGCCTTCGATGGTGTCGACGTCGGGTTTTTCCATCATCGACAGGAACTGGCGGGCGTAGGCCGACAGCGATTCCACGTAGCGACGTTGACCCTCGGCATACAGCGTGTCGAACGCCAGGGATGATTTGCCGGAGCCGGACAAGCCGGTGATGACGATCAGCTTGTCCCGGGGCAGGGTCAGGTCGATGTTCTTCAGGTTGTGGGTTCTAGCCCCACGAATCAGGATCTTGTCCAAGATGGCCTCGCACGGCGGGCGTAAATAATGCGGGAGTATACGACGGAAGACTGGATGAATATACACTGTCAAATTGCCGGGTGCAGCCTTACATGAAAGCTGCGCGGCAAAGCGCCGCATATACCCTCTCAATCGATGGGACTGGTAGAATCGCCGCCGGTTCACACGAGGTTTTTCCATGCACGATCCCCACAGCGAACGCATGAGTAGCGGCGAGACCCGAGCAGCAAGCGGTCTGGCCCTGGTGTTCGCCTTCCGTATGCTGGGCATGTTTATGGTGTTGCCGGTGCTGGCGACCTATGGCATGGACCTCGCCGGCGCGACCCCGGCGTTGATCGGTCTGGCGATTGGCGCCTATGGGCTGACCCAGGCGATTTTTCAGATTCCATTCGGGATCATCTCCGACCGTATCGGTCGTCGCCCGGTGATCTACCTGGGGCTGATCGTCTTCGCCCTGGGCAGCGTGCTCGCCGCGCAGTCCGATTCGATCTGGGGCGTGATCGCCGGCCGTATCCTGCAAGGCGCCGGCGCGATATCCGCAGCCGTCATGGCGCTGCTCTCCGACCTGACCCGCGAACAACACCGTACCAAAGCCATGGCCATGATCGGCATGACCATCGGCCTGTCGTTTGCGGTGGCCATGGTGGTGGGCCCGTTGCTGACGCGCGCGTTCGGTTTGCACGGGTTGTTCCTGGCCACGGGCGGCATGGCGCTGTTCGGTATCGTGATCGTGGCCTTTATGGTGCCGCGCTCCACCGGCACGCTGCAGCATCGTGAATCCGGCGTTGCGCGCAAAGCGTTATTGCCGACGCTCAAGCACCCGGACCTGCTGCGCCTCGATTTAGGTATCTTCGTATTACACGCCATGCTGATGTGCAGCTTCGTCGCGCTGCCCCTGGCACTGGTGGAAAAAGCCGGCCTGCCCAAGGAACAGCACTGGTGGGTGTACCTCACGGCACTGTTGATTTCGTTCTTCGCCATGATCCCGTTCATCATCTACGGCGAGAAGAAACGCAAAATGAAACGAGTTTTGCTCGGCGCCGTCGCGACTTTAATGCTCACTGAACTATTCTTCTGGCAGTTCGGCGACAGCCTGCGGGCGCTGGTGATCGGCACGGTGGTGTTCTTCACCGCGTTCAATTTGCTGGAGGCTTCGCTGCCGTCGCTGATCAGTAAAGTTTCACCGGCAGGTGGCAAGGGCACGGCGATGGGGGTGTATTCCACCAGCCAGTTCCTGGGTTCCGCGCTGGGTGGCATCATGGGCGGCTGGATGTTCCAGCATGGCGGTTTGTCGGTTGTGTTCCTTGGATGCGCCGGGCTGGCTGCACTTTGGCTGGCCTTTGCTGTTACCATGCGCGAACCTCCCTATGTCACCAGTCTGCGTTTGCCGCTGTCGCCCGAGGCGATCCGCGAAGCGGGTCTGGTAGAGCGCCTGAAGGCCGTCGTAGGGGTAACGGATGCAGTCGTGGTCGATGAAGAAGCGGCCATTTACATCAAATTGGACACCGAATTATTGGATCGCGCGACGCTCGAGCAACTGGTTAACCCAGTGCCGACAGCGCGCCCAGCCTAGGAGAACGTTATGGCCCGTGGGGTTAACAAAGTCATATTGGTCGGTACATGCGGCCAGGATCCCGAAGTTCGCTACTTGCCTAACGGTAACGCCGTGACCAACCTGAGTCTGGCGACCAGCGAACAGTGGACCGACAAGCAGACCGGTCAGAAGGTCGAGAAGACCGAATGGCACCGTGTGTCGATGTTCGGCAAGGTGGCAGAAATCGCGGGTGAATACCTGCGCAAAGGTTCGCAGGTGTACATCGAAGGCAAACTGCAAACCCGCGAGTGGGAAAAAGACGGCATCAAGCGTTACACCACCGAAATCGTGGTCGACATGCAAGGCACCATGCAACTGCTGGGCGGCCGTCCACAGGGCGACCAACAGGGCCAGGGCGGCATGTCCAACTCGGCGCCACGTCCACAGCAGTCGCGTCCGCAGCCAAGCCAGCAGCCCCAGCGTGAGTCGCGTCCAGCGCCACAGCAGGCCGCGCCGCAACCGGCTCCGGATTTCGACAGTTTTGATGACGATATCCCATTCTAGGTTATCGCTCAGGCCCGCCTGAAAAGTTACTCCCCAAAGCCCCGAGAGTCCCGCTCTCGGGGCTTTTTGTTTGCGGTTTTGTACTCCCGGCGATTAACCCGCACCCTCCTGGATAAACATCGTGTGAGCCTCCTGATGCTCGCTCCCCCAGGGTTTGTTCTTCTCGGTGCCACTGATTTAGTCTGTAACCCCCCTGACAAACAAGGAGCGCCGCGATGACCTGGTCTGCCAAGCAGTACACGCTGTTCGAACAACAGCGCACTCGTCCCGTCCGTGATTTGGTGGCGGCTATTGCGACCACTGACGTGCGCACCGCCGTCGACCTCGGGTGCGGGCCGGGCAATTCCACTGAAGTGCTGGCCGCGCGCTTCCCTCTGGCGCATGTCACCGGCCTGGACAGTTCCGACGATATGCTGGTCGACGCCCGCAGACGCCTGCCGCAGCTCAATTTCGAACTGGCGGATATCGGCGCCTGGCACCCTGCGCACGCGTTCGACGTGATCCTCGCCAACGCCTCCCTGCAATGGCTGCCGCACCACGCGACGCTGTATCCACAGTTGGTCAGGCAACTGACGCCCGGCGGTACGCTGGCGGTGCAAACCCCGGACAATCTCGACGAGCCTGCGCACCGTCTGGCGCGCGACGTCGCGGCTGATGGGCCCTGGGCTGCAAAGATCGGTGCGGTCAAACACAATGAGCGCCACGCGGCCAGTTTTTACTACGAACTGCTGAGCCTGCACTGCAGCACCGTCGATGTGTGGCGCACCATCTACCTGCATCCGCTGGCGGATCACGCAGCGGTGGTGGAGTGGTTCAAAGCGTCGGCGCTGCGGCCCTTTCTGGCACCCTTGACCGAGGGCGAAAAAGCCGCGTTCCTGCAGGAGTACCAGGCGCGCATCGTCCAGGCCTATCCTGCGCTGGCCGATGGCACAGTATTGCTGCCCTTTCCGCGCCTGTTCATCATCGCGACCCGATGACCGCATGTGGCTCCGCAGCGGTCATGCCGCCGCTGTTTGCGCCTGCACATACTCATCCGCCGACATCACGCCCGCATAGCCGAACGCCAGCGATGCCATGTACGCGGCATGCACCTGCGCTGCCGGAATCACCTGCCCATTGAACTCCAAGTCGCGGGTGGCGCAGGCGTCATGGATCACCGTGACCGTGTAACCCAGGTCTGCCGCCGCGCGTACCACCGCGTCGATGCACATATGGCTCATGCTGCCGACCACCACCAGTTCGGTGATGCTGCGCTGCTCCAGCAGGGCACGCAGGTTCGTTTCGCGAAACGCGTTCACAAAGTGTTTAAGCACCACCGGTTCGTTGCCTTCGTTCAGCACTTTGCGGTGCAAATGCGCGCCCTGCGAGGCGGGCGTGAAGAAGGGCGCGTCTTCGGACGTGAACTCATGCCGCACGTGAATCACCGCATCCCCCGCAGTACGAAACGCTTTGAGCACCTGGGCCGCCTTGTCTGCCGCGGCCTCCACGCCGTCAAGCGGCCACTTGCCTTGGGGGAAGTAGTCGTTCTGGATATCGATTAGGATGAGCGCTTGCTTGGCCATGGGTGTTGCCTCGTGATGGGTTGATGGGCCCAGTATCTTAGCTGGCGCCGGCGCCGGGCATTGGCTGCACCGACAATAACAGGGGGAAAACTGACAATGGCTGTGGTTGAGCTGGGCGTGTTGATCTACAAAGGTGCGCAGTTGGCCGCCGTGCATGGCTTGACGGACCTGTTTGGGGTGGCGAACCGGATCGCCGCCGAGCACCAGTCTGCGCAATTGCCGCTGCTACGTATCAGCCATTGGCACGTCGATGACGGGGGCAGCCCCACCAGGACGTTCGACAGCCACCCCGGCCCCGACCAGCCGATGATGGCGGTGCTGGTGCCGCCGTCGATTGGCGAGTTCACCGAAGAACAGGCGCCGCCCGCGTTGCTCGACTGGCTTCGCCGACAGCATGCCGCGGGTACTGTGCTCGGCGGCGTGTGCATCGGCTCGATCATGCTCGCGCGCAGCGGCCTGCTGGACGGGCGTAGCGCCACCACCCATTGGTCCTCTGCCGAGTCCTTCGCCGCCAGCTACCCGGCCGTGCGCCTGGAAGCCGATAAACCCATCGTCGATGACGGCGACTTGATCACCACCGCCGGGCTGATGGCCTGGTCTGAACTGGGCCTGCGCCTGGTCGACCGCTTGATGGGGCCCAGCATTGCCGCCGACACCGCACGGTTTCTGGTGATCGAGCACAGCGACAGCGCCAGCCTGTGCGGCAGTAACTTCGCGCCGATTCTCAGCCATGGCGACGCGGCTATCCTCAAGGTTCAACATGGGTTGCAGGCCAGCGGCGCGGTGGATGTGTCCATCGCCGCCATGGCGCAAGAGGCGGGGCTGGAAGAGCGCACTTTCCTGCGGCGGTTTCGCAGCGCCACCGGTTTGAAACCCACCGAATACTGCCAGCACCTGCGCGTCGGCAAGGCGCGGCAGATGCTCGAATTCACCAACGGCACCATTGACCATATCGCCTGGACCGTGGGCTATCAGGACCCCAGCGCTTTTCGCGCCACGTTCAAGAAAATCACCGGCCTGGCACCGAGTGATTACCGCAGCCGATTTGGGGTGTGAATCGTGCAGAACACCGCGCCTGCGCGGCAGCGTCGTGCAGAATAAAACAGGCCAACTGCCATCGGCCCTGCAGCAACTGATTGATTTCAAAAGCATCCTGCGCCAACGCGCCTTGGCCTGATCCCTGCAACATTTCCGTTACACACATGGCGGGATGGCCAAGGGGGACGCATGACCCCGATTCAACGCAAGAAATGGGTAGTTGCTCACTCCACAAGGGAGGGGGCGCCCCAGCACGAAGTGGATACTAACCGCGCGCTGGCCCGTTGGCTGGCGCAAATCCTCGGACTCACATTCGACGGCAGCTACGACCCGCACAAACACGCCAACCGTGAGCTTTATCTGTTGCCGACCCAAACCCTGGTAGGTCCGGCGCAAGCACGGGCGCTCAATGTCAAAGGCCCGGAAGATCTATGGGGCGGCTATGTTGACTACGATTTTATTTGCACTAAAGCCATCAGCCACGGCCTGTTAAGCCCGGACGCCACGGCACCCGAGGGGTGGTCGGCATTATTCTGCGAGCGTGTGCGGGACGTCGTATTGGACGGCTTCAGCGTATTCGCGCTGGAAGATGCACTACCTGCCGCTACGCGCCTGCTCAACGACGGTCCGCTGCGCGTGAAACCGGTGCACGCCTGCGCCGGACGTGGCCAAGAAGTTATCCACAGCCTCGACGAATTCGATGCGCTTCTGGCGCGGCCCGACGCCGCAAAAAGCTTCAGCGAGGGGGTGGTGTTGGAACAAGACCTCAAGGATGTGGTCACCCACAGTGTGGGCCAGAGTGTTATCGGCGATCACGTGTTCAGCTACTGCGGCGAGCAATATCTGACGCGGGACGGGCAGGGCGAAGAGGTCTATGGCGGCTCGAACCTGCTGGTAGTGCCAGGCTATTACGAGGCCTTGCTCAGGCTGGACCTGCCCGACGACGTGCGCCTGGCCGTCGAACAGGCGCAGGTATTTGACGCCGCCGCCGATGAGGCCTACCCCGGCTTCTATGCGTCGCGGCGCAATTACGACATCGCCCAGGGCCGCGACAGCAAGGGCCGGCAGCGCAGTGGCGTGCTTGAGCAGTCCTGGCGCATGGGTGGGGCCAGCAGCGCGGAAGTCGCGGCGCTGCAAAGCTTTATCCAGGATCCAGGCCTCAAGGCCATCCGCGTGTCCTCAGTGGAAACCTACGAGGACCAGGCCCTGCCGGCGGATGCGATCGAGGTGTACTGCGGCCCGGCCGAGAACAGCGACTTTCTTTTGAAATACGTGACGGTTAAAGCTTATGACGGCTAGAAGCGAAAGCATTGCGATCGATATCGACGACGAACAAATGAGCGGCACGTTCCTCAGCCCAAAATCCAAAGTGCCGGGGGTGTTGTTCGTGCACGGATGGGGCGGTAGCCAGGAGCGCGACCTCGAGCGGGCCAAAGGCATTGCCGGGCTCGGGTGTGTATGTCTGACCTTCGACCTGCGCGGCCACGCCGGCGCCGGTATCCCGCTCAACCGCGTGACGCGCGAAGATAACCTGCGAGATCTATTGGCGGCCTACGACCGGCTGCTTTCCCACCCGGCCATCGACACCTCGGCTGTGGCGGTGGTGGGCACCAGTTATGGCGGTTACCTGGCGGCGATTCTCACCTCGCTGCGCCCTGTGCGCTGGCTGGCGCTGCGGGTGCCGGCGCTGTACCGCGACCAGGAGTGGACCAAGCCCAAGCGTGATCTGGACAAGATGGACTTGATGGATTACCGCAGTACGCTGGTGCAGGCCGACACCAATCGTGCACTGCATGCGTGCTCGGCATTCACCGGGGATGTGCTGATCGTCGAATCGGAAACCGACGACCACGTGCCCCACGCCACCATCATGAGCTACCGCGCGGCGTGCCAGCAGACCCATTCCCTGACCCACCGCATCATCGATGGCGCGGACCATTCGTTGAGCGACCCAGTGTCTCAACAGGCCTACACGTCCATTTTGGTCGACTGGATTACCGAGATGGTGGTGGGTGAGCGCTTGAGCATCATCCAGTCCCGATAATTCGTCACTGCCCTTAGCGCGCCGTCAGGCGGTCTTCTTCACCCGCAACGACTTGGCCTTGGCCTCCACGCCCAGGTACATCACCAGGGTGATCAACAGCGGGCAAATAAAATAAATCGCCCGATACGCAATCAACCCGGCCAGCAGGCTGCCGCGTGATGCCTCATGCTGCAACAACCCGATAAACACGGCCTCCAGAACCCCGAGTCCGGCGGGGATATGCGTCACCACGCCGGCAATCGCGCTGATCAGCAACACGCCGAGCACCAGCGGATAATCCAGCTTGGCCGGCAGCAGGGTAAAAATCACCGCCGCCATCAGCGACCAGTTCAACGCGCCAAGGGCCAATTGCAGGCACGCCATGCGCAACGACGGCAGGTTGATCTCAATGCCACGGACCGACCAGGCACGCTTCGTCGAAAACCGACACGCCGCCAGATACCCCAGGCTCGCCAGCACCAACAACACACCGACGCCTTGCAGCGCGCCGCTGCTGAGCTTCCAGCCCGGTGGCATGGTCACCAGCCCGCTGCTGAATACCGCACCGGCCAGCGCCATATAGCCGAACCAATTGGTGGCCAGGCTCAGCCCCAGAATTTTCGCGATGTTGCTGGTGCTCACCCCCAGCCGCGAATACAACCGGTAGCGCATCGCGATCCCGCCCACCCACGCGCTGAGGTTGAGGTTGAACGCGTAGCTGATGACCCCCACCGGCAGGATCTGTTTCCAGCGCAGATTCTGGCCGATGTAAGTGCGACCGATCAGGTCGAAGCAGGCGTAGACGAGGAAGCTGCACAGGGTCAGCGCGCTGGCGATCAGCAACGTGCGCAGCTTGAAGTCGCCGAGGGTCTGGAACACCTCGCTCCAGTCGATGCGCCGCGCGAGCAGGGTGAACAGTACGATCAGCAGCAGGAAAAAAACGATGGTCAACGGTTTCTTCCAGCGCTTGAAACGCGAACCGCCGGTATCAGACGTCATGGGCGTGGCTCTCAAAAGGTTTCAGACGCGGTTTATGCGCCGGCAGCCAGCCGGTCAGCGCTGGGAAGTGACGCATCACATGAAACACCAGAAAACCCACGGTCAAGCGCCATAGCCACAGGCGCGGCTTGCGGTTTTCCGGCATGGTCTGGCAATGCTCTTCGGCGAGTGCTTGCAAGCGTTCGTACAAACACTGATTGAACGCGCGGTCGCGGATCAGCACGTTGGCTTCCAGGTTCAGCGACAGGCTCAACGGGTCCAGATTGCTGGAGCCCACGGTCGCCCATTCGTCATCTACCAACGCCACCTTGCCGTGCAGTGGTCGTTGGCAATATTCGTGGATCACCACACCGTCCTTGAGCAAATAGTCATAGAGCATGCGTGCCGCGAGCTTGGCCAGCAGCACATCAGGCTGACCTTGCATGATCAACTGCACCTTGACGCCCCGGCGCGCCGCGTTACGAATTTCACGCAACAGGCGATAGCCGGGGAAGAAGTAGGCGTTGGCGATCACCGCGCGTGTGCGGGCTTTGCTCAAAGCATGGATGTAGGCTTCTTCAATGTCGTCGCGGTGTTGCAGGTTGTCGCGGTAGATCAGGCGCACCAGACCGTCGCCGTTATCGGCTGGCCATGCCGAGGGCCGTTGCTGGCGCCGCCGCCAACCGCGCCGCGCGCGCACCTGGCGCCCGCTCTGTGCGAGGGCGAAATGATGCAGGTCGGCCACCGCCGGCCCCGTCACCTGCACGGCGTAATCCTGTTTGGCTTCGGGGCCGAAATCCCCCAGATGATCGGCCGAAAAATTGATCCCGCCGATAAACCCCACGGTGGCATCCACCACGACGATCTTGCGATGCAGGCGGCGGAACCAATTGGTGCGGATACCCAAGGTCTTGGATGCGGGGTCGAACAGTTGCACCATCACGCCGGCGTCCGCCAATTCTTTGAGAAACGACGCACTCAGCTCGCCGCAACCAAAACCGTCGAGGCTCGCGACCACTTTCACGCCACGCCGCGCCGCGTCGATCAGGATGCCTTGCAGCTCATGTCCCACCTTGTCCTCGAAAAGAATGAAGGTCTCCAGCAGGATTTCGCGCTGGGCCTGGCGCATGGCCTCGAACACCTTCGGGAAATACGCCTCGCCATTTTCCAGCAACTCGAGCTGGTTGCCGCTCTGCCAGCCGTAGTCCAAATCGCGAGCCTTGGCGTCATCCGGTGGCTGGTCGGTGGAAATGTGCTCGACTGCGATGTTCATAGTTCAATCTCCACCGACAACGGCACGTGGTCTGACAAATGTGACCACGGGCGCGTATTCAGCACCCGTGGCTGGTGCACCTTCACGTTGCGTACGTAGATGCGGTCCAGCGCCAGCAGCGGCAGGCGCGCCGGGAAGGTGCGCGCAGGTTTACCGTTGGCCTGCACGAACACCTCCGTAAGGCCGCTCTGGCTCAGGTCGGCGCGCTGGCGCCAGTCGTTGAAATCGCCGGCAACCACCAGCGGCGCATCGGCGGGAATCTCACGGATACGCTGTTCCAGCAGGCGCAATTGCTGCTGGCGATGCACCTCGCGCAGCCCCAGGTGCATGCAGATCGCGTGCACCTTTTGCCCGGTGCCCGGCAGGCGCAGCACGCAGTGCAGCAGCCCTCGGTTTTCATGGCCGCTCTGGGAAATATCGAGGTTGTCGTAACTCACAATCTGGAACTTGGACAACAGCGCATTGCCGTGGTCGCCATGCGGGTAGACCGCGTTACGCCCGTACGCGACCTGCGGCCAGATGCTGTCGGCGAGGAACTCGTACTGCGGCATGTTCGGCCAATCGCTGTAGCGCTGCGGATGGCGTTCGTGGGTGCCGTGGATTTCCTGCAAAAACACGATGTCGGCGCCCACGCTGCGTACCGCTTCACGCAATTCAGGCAGGATGAAGCGACGATTCAGGGCGGTGAAACCCTTGTGGATATTCACCGTCAGCACCGTGAAATGCGTGATGGCGGCGCTTGGTGTCACGGGGATCAGTTCAGGGTGCGTCATGGCAGGACTCCCGGCTCAGGCAGTTTTCCTGGCGCCGTGGCGAGGTGCTTGTCCAGGTCGAAACGCTCTAGCAAGTGGCGCGCATCGAAGGGGGCCAGGACCTTGATGTCGTTGTCGAAAAAACACAACACATCGCGACTTTTGCGTGCGCGGGGCTTGTGCTGCGGGGCGGCCAGGTGCGCATCCGCCGGCTGTTTGCCGTGGCGCCAGCAGTCAATGCGATCCCCCCAGCGCTGGAGGGCTTCGTCGGTATAGCCGCTGGCGTATAACTGCTTGTCGCCGTGCAGGCGCAGGTACACGAAGTCGGCGGTCACATCTTCGAGATACGGCCACTTGCCGGCCGTGTCTGCGACCACGAGGGCCACGCCGTATTTGTCCAGCAGTTGCACAAACTCCGGTACGGCAAAACTCGTGTGGCGAATCTCCACCGCGTGGCGCACCGGGCGTGTGCCGTGGGGCTTAAGGCTCGCTTTGCCGTTCAGGCGTGGCTCGTGCTGACGGGCGAGGGCGGCGGCCTGTCGCGTGTCGGCTGGCAACTGCTTGAGGAAAGCCTCAAACAGCAGCGGATCGAACTTGAAGCTGGGCGGGAACTGCCACAGGAACGGCCCGAGCTTGTCTTTCAATTCCAAGACACCGGAGGCGAAGAAATTCGCCAGCGCCCCGTGCACGTCGTTCAAGCGCAGGGTATGCGTGATGTAACGCGGCGCCTTGACGCTGAACATGAAGTCCTCAGGCGTATCGGCATACCACTCGGCATAGCGCGCTGGCGTTTGCAGTGCATAGAACGAACCGTTGATTTCGATGCTGTTGACGGCACGTGAGGCAAACTGCAACTCGCGTTTTTGAGTCAGCCCCTCGGGGTAGAAGTCCCCGCGCCAGGGCTTATAGCGCCAGCCGGAAATGCCGATGTGAATCGCCGCCATGATTGCTCCCATGGGAATAGGGTCGTTGAGGGATGACTGCGAGATTTGCGTGAAAGTTTCGCTGCGCCTACAGACGGCACCCGGGAACGATCGTGGCGCAAACCCGTCAGTTCCTTACAGACCCTTCTGAACGAGGCCGGTGTTTTGCTGAATCTCAAGACTGCATTACTGCTTGGCGCACTGCTGTTTTGCTCCAGCGGCGCGTTGCAGGCCGCGGCGACCGCGCCCGAACCCGAGGCACCGGCCAAGCCGGAATTGCTGGTAGAGGGCGGCCTGCTCGGGGCCATCAGTTCCAGCATCGATGACGTGCAACAGAAACTCGATCTGAACCAGAACGTCATCGATGAATGGCGCCTGCGTGCCGACCGGGCCGCGAATGAAGTCGGACGCCTGGTGGACCAGACCGCCGCGCGCTCGCCGTGGAGCGTGGCCGGGGATTTCCTGTTGCTGTCCGGGGTGTGGATCGGCGCCTTTACGCTGTTGACGCTGCTGGGGCGCTTCATCGTGGGACGGCTGAGCCGGCGCATATTTTTCGAGCGGCGCGGGCGCTTGCTGGCGGTGCTGGGCTACGGGCTGCCCTATACGATTGCGGCGATCGTCTGCCTGCCGTTGACCCTGTACGTCAGCCACTTTCTGGACACCTCCGTCGGCCGCGCGCTGGCGCTGTGTTTTGCCTACGCCACCAGCAGCGGCATATTTTCCACCTCGCTGCTGCTGTGCGTGATCGTGATGTTCAACGTCGGCCACAAGCGAACGGCCGTACGGATTATTCGTGACTACTGTCCCAAACCGCTGTTTCTGATCGGCTTTCTCGCCGCGCTCAGCGACGCCCTGACCAGCCCGCAGATCGCCCGTCAGTTCGGCGGCAATATCACCAGCGGCATCGCGGTGTTTACCGCGTTGTTCGCCACGCTGATTTTCGGTGTGCTGGTGGTGCGGCTGCGCCGTCCCGTGGCGCATCTGATCCGTAATCGGTCGTTGGCCCAACGCCTCAAGCACCCGGCGTTGCAACAGTCGCTGCGGATTTTCTCGGGGCTCTGGTACTGGCCGATTTTGTTGATGGTGCTGGTCTCGGCGATCAACCTGATCGGCGCCGGTGACGATAATCAAAAGGTCTTGCGCTGTGCGCTGTTCACCACGATTTTGCTGATCGGCACAGTGTTTCTCAGTACGGTGCTGCAGCACCTGTTCAAGTCCCGCAGCCAGGTGGCGATCCAGCGCAGCAGTGCCTATAAAGAGCGCTTCCTCAGCTTGCTGCACGCGGTGCTGCGCATCGTCATGGCGGTGGCGTTTATCGAGGTGCTGGGGCGGATCTGGGGCGTGTCGTTGTTTGAGTTTGCCGAACGCAACTCCATAGGCCGTGCCATCAGCAACTCGCTCAGCAGCATCGGCCTGATCCTGCTGATGACCTGGCTGTTCTGGGTGGTGCTCGACACCGCGATCCAGGAGGCACTCAAACCACCGGTCAACAAACGCTCCAGCCGCCAGCCTAGCACGCGGGTCAAAACCATCCTGCCGTTGCTGCGCAATGCGGTGAAGATCATCCTGGTGGTGATCTGCGCGATTACCACCATGGCCAACCTGGGCATCAACGTCGCGCCGCTGCTGGCGGGCGCCGGGGTGGTCGGGCTGGCCATTGGTTTCGGCTCCCAGCAACTGGTGCAGGATGTGATCACCGGGCTGTTCATCATCATCGAAGACACCCTGTCGATCGGCGATTGGGTGGTGCTCGACTCGGGCCACGCCGGCACCGTCGAAGGCCTGACCATCCGCACCCTGCGCCTGCGCGACGGCAAGGGCTTTGTGCACTCGGTGCCGTTCGGGCAGATCAAGGCCGTAACCAATCAGTCGCGGCAATTCGCCTATGCGTTCTTCTCGGTGCAGTTCACCTACGACACCGACGTGGACAAGGCCGTGGAGCTGATCCGCGAAGCCGGGCAGTCGATTCGCGACGACGTATTCCTCAAGTACAACCTGCAAGGTCCGTTGGAGGTGTTCGGCGTCGACAGGATGGACCTCAACGGCGTGGTGCTGACCGCGCAGTTCCGTACCGTGTCGGGCGGGCAATATGCCGTCAGCCGCGCGTTTAACCAGCGCTTGAAAAAGCTTGTGGATAACTGCGCAGAGGTGCACTTCGCGCAAACTTATCCACAGCAGGTTCTGTTGCCCACGCGTGCGTTAAAGGTGGACGAAGGGGGGGAGGCGGTGCCTGCTCCGGGGGCATCCACCGGGCAGTCCTGACAGCTTTACCTGGGTTCGTCCTGACAGGCGGCGGTGATCTTGTTGGAGCTGTTGCGCACCCCGGCGCAGGGCAAGCTCGCTCAGGTTTCAGTGCCTGATCAACTTTTCCTGCACCGCCAACGGGTCCACGTCCAGCAACATCTGCTGCTTGCCGGCCACCATCACCGCCGCCGGCACCCCGTCCCGGTACACAATCCGATTGCCACTCACCGCTGGCACCTTGGTGCCCGGCAGCAAGGTGCCCACCAGGTTCAACGGGTCTGCGCCGCAGACCGCAATCAAGCTGCCGTCATGGGGCCTGCGACGCACTTCGCGCAGCAGCGGGATCGCCTCCGGCAATGCAAACTGCTCCCCCGCCAGGCCGCTGACAAAGCGTCCGCCGCGAATGTCGCCGCGTGCCTCCAGCCGATGGAACGTGCGCAGCAATTCGCGCCAGCTCGGCAACCAGTCCGCCTCACGCTCCAGCAGCCGCCAGAACACCACGCCATAACGACGCAGCAAGGTCATGGCGATATGTTCCAGCGTCTCGGCCGAGTGCGGGCCGGCAGCGGTGGGTGAGCGTCGCACCAAGGCCCAGCGCCCGGCATCGTCCATGCCGCCGATAAACGCGCCGCGTCCGCGCCGACTGCTGCGCGCCTGGCGTTTGCTGGCCGGCGTGGTCAGAGCGCGCAGCCCGGCGAAGCTGTCGGCATTCACCAGGCCCGCACCGACCAATTCTTGCAGGGCGCTCTCCAGTTCGCTGCGCAGCAGGTGCGCCTCGTGCACCAGTTCATCGAAAAACAGCGCGCCGTGTTCGCGCAGGGCCAGGTGGACCTTCTGGGCCTTGGGCGACAGGGTGGTGCTGTCGGTGAGTTCGGTCAGCCCGCTCCACAACGCCACCTGACTGCGTGGCAGTAACACCACCGGCGTACTGCGCAATGCCATGGCGCCGCCCTTGTGGCTCAGGCGTGTCCATACCAGTTTGCCGCTGCGGCACAGGTCATCGAGCCAGGTGCCGGTGTAATCCTTGACCCGTGCACTGAGCAAGTCGCTGTCCCAGGCCGACGTGGCGGCGGCGTAGCCTTCGAGCTGCGCGACGATCTGCGGCAACACCGCGCTGCCCTGGCCACGGGTGGCCTCGGACAGGTGCTGCCAGTCGAACAGAAAACGCATGAAGTCCTGCAACGCTACCGGTTCGATTTCGCGCCGCAGGCGCTTGACCGTGTAGCGATGAATGCGCGCCAGCAGGTGGCGTTCGCACCATTGCTCCTGCGTGGCATCCGGGCAGAAGCGGCCGCGCAGCACATAACCTTCCTGCTCCAGCCGGGCCAGTGCCTGCGTGATATCGGCCACCGGCAACCCCAGGGGCGCGGCGATCTCGATCAGGCTCAGCGGGCCGAAACCACTCAGGCGTGCGCGCACCAGTTCCAGCAGCGCCGCATCATAGGTCCACGACTCATCGAAACCCGGTAGCAGCGGCAGGTCGTTGGGATAAATCGCCTGCACACAACTCAAGCGTTCAACCGCCACCCACAGGCCGTTGTGCAAGCGATGCGCGCGCCCGCTCTTGGCCAGGGCCTGCAGCCAGGCGTCCCATTGCGGTGTGGCCTCCTGGTCGGCGATGCACGCCAGGCTCATCAATGCCTCGTGCATCTCATCCGGGCCATGGGGCGCGGGCCAGGCTTCTTCGCGCACGCCGGCGATGGCCTCGGCATCCAGTGCGCCAAGGTCGTCGGTGCTGTGCGGGTCGCTCCAGCGCCGGTTGAGCACGGCTTGGGTGCGGCGCTCTTCCAGCGGTGCGTCGTCGAGGAAGGTGTAGGGCCGCGCACTGAGAATCTCGGCGGCCATGGGCGAAGGGGCGGGCAGATCGCGGCTGATCAGGCGCACCTCGCCACGCTCCATACGCCGCAGCAGAGCCAGCCAGGCGTGGCTGTCCATGGCTTCGTGCAGGCAATCGTCGAGGGTCTGCTCCACCAGCGGGTGTTCCGGCACTTCGCGCTCGCCGGCGAGGTTTTCCAGGCAGGCGATCTGGTCGGGAAACACACTGGCGATCAGGTCTTCGCTTTTCATCCGCTGAATCTGCGGCGCCACTTTGCGCCCTCCGGTATAGCGCGGCAACGCCAGGGCCACCCCGGCATTCCAGCGCCAGCGCACGCCGAACAGCGGCGCATCGAGCACGGCCTGGATCAGCAGGTGCTCGGCGCTGTTGCTGTGCAGATAGCGCCACACTTCGTCCAGCGCAAAGCTGTGGCTGGTGGACAGCGACAGCACGATCGCATTCTCACTGGCCGCCGCCTGCAATTCGAAGTTGAAGGTGCGGCAAAAACGCTTGCGCAGGGCCAGGCCCCAGGCGCGGTTGAGGCGGCTGCCAAACGGCGTGTGGATAATCAACTGCGTACCGCCGGACGCGTCGAAAAAGCGCTCCATGATCAACGTGTCCTGGGAGGGCAAGGCGCCCAGGGCCAGGCGGGTGCGGGCCAGGTAGTCGAGGATTTGCTCGGCGCTGGCGCGATCCAGGCCGAGGTCGTCGGTGAGCCAGTCTTGCGCGGGCTGCAGATCGCCCGGCGTTGCGCTCAGCAGCGCATCCATGTGGCCCAGCAGGCGCGCCACGGCCATCGACAACGCTTGGCTGCGGCCCGGCGCCTCGCCCAGCCAGAACGGAATGGTCGGCGGCTGGCCGTGGGCATCTTCGACCCGCACTTTGCCGGCCTCCACCCGCAGGATGCGGTAGGAGGTATTGCCGAGCTGGAAGACATCCCCGGCGATGCTCTCCACTGCGAAGTCTTCGTTGACGCTGCCGATGTTGAGACCCTGAGGCTCGAGCAGCACGCCGTAGTCGGCGTTGTCGGGGATGGTGCCGCCGCTGGTCACGGCCGTCAGCCGGGCGCCGCGCCGGCCGCGCAAGGTGCGGGTGAGGGCGTCGCGGTGCAGGTAGGCGCTGCGGATGCCCTGGCGTCCGTTATAGCCTTCGCTGAGCATCTGCAACAGCGCCTGGTAATGGCGCTCATCCAGCCCGGCATAGGGCGCGGCGCGGCGGATCAATGCGAGCAAGGCCTGTTCCGACCACTCCCTGGCGCTGACTTCGGCAATGATTTGTTGTGCCAGCACGTCCAACGGCGCGACGGGAATGTGCAAGGTGTCCAGTTCGCCCCGGCGCACGCAGTCGAGCAGCGCGGCGCACTCGATCAAGTCGTCGCGGGTGGTGGCGAACAGGCGGCCCTTGGGTGTGCCGCCGACCTGGTGCCCGGAGCGCCCGACCCGTTGCAGAAAACCGTTGATGGAACCCGGCGAGCCGATCTGACACACCAGGTCGACGTCGCCGATATCGATCCCCAACTCAAGCGACGCCGTGGCGATCAGCACTTGCAACTCGCCGGCCTTGAGGCGTTGTTCGGCGTCCAGGCGCAGCTCTTTGGCCAGGCTGCCGTGGTGGGCGGCCACGGCGGTTTTGCCCAGGCGCTCGCTCAAATGCCGCGCCAGGCGTTCGGCCAGGCGTCGGGTGTTGACGAATATCAGCGTGGTGCGGTGTTCGCGGGCCAATGTCGCGAGACGCTCGTAGACCAGCTCCCACACATCGTTAGCCATCACCGCCGAGAGCGGCACGGGCGGCACTTCGATCGCCAGGTCGCGGGGGCGGGCGTGGCCGATGTCGACGATGGCGCATTCGCGCTCGGTGCCGACCAGAAACCGCGAGACCGCGGCGATGGGCTTTTGCGTGGCCGACAGCCCGATGCGTGTCAGCGGTTCGGCGCACAGCCCTTGCAGGCGCTCCAGGCTCAGGGCCAGGTGGCTGCCGCGTTTACCGGCGGCGATGGCGTGGATTTCATCGACAATCACCGTGCGCGTGCTGGCGAGCATGTGTCGACCGGACTCGGAACCCAGCAGCACATACAGCGACTCCGGGGTGGTCACCAGGATATGCGGCGCGCGTTTGCGCATCTGAGCGCGGTCTTTTTGCGGGGTGTCGCCGGTGCGCACCGCGGTGCGGATCTCCACGGCGGGCAGATGCTGCGCCTGCAATTGCTGGCCGATCCCGGCCAACGGGGTTTGCAGGTTGATCTGGATATCGTTGGACAACGCCTTGAGCGGCGACACGTAGACCACCAGCGTCTCGTCCGGCAGGTACCCGCCGCTGGCCAGGCCTTGGCGTACCAACTCATCGAGCACCGCGAGGAAGGCGGTGAGTGTCTTGCCCGACCCGGTGGGCGCGGCGATCAGGGTCGAGCGGCGCTGGCGGATCAACGGCCACGCCTGCGCCTGGGCGTGGGTCACCGAAGGGAACGTGCTGCGAAACCAGGCGCTGACGGCGGGGTGAAAGTCGTCCAGCACCGTCTCGGTCGATTCAGAAAGGCTCATGCAGTGATTGATGCCACCGGCTCCCACAAGTTGCAAGCCCGCAGTTTGTCCGTGACGGTTGCGCTACAAACCCGCAAAATGCAACGATTCTGGCAATTACCTGCGGCACGGCGCACACGCCTGTCGATAATAACCATCGTTCCAAACAGACCGGGCCTGCTCAATCTATGCGAATGCGCCTTATGTTACTGGGCGGCGGGAATGCCCTCGGGCAGGCGCTGATTCGTCTCGGTGCAGAGGAAGACATCGGTTTCCTCGCCCCCAAACCGCCCCAAGACGGCTGGGATGCCGCAAGTCTCACCCAATTGCTCGACGACACCCGTCCCGATGCCTTGATCAACCTCGCCTACTATTTCGACTGGTTCCAGGCCGAAGCGGTCAGCGAGACCCGTCTGGCCGCCCAGGAGTTCGCGATCGAACGCCTGGCCGAACTGTGCCAGCACCACACCATTACCTTGCTGCAACCGTCCAGCTACCGCGTGTTCGATGGCTCCCGCGCCACCGCCTACAGCGAAAAAGACGAGCCGGTGCCCCTGGGCCTGCGCGGCCAGGCGTTGTGGCGCATCGAGCAGAGCGTGCGCGCCACCTGCCCGCAGCATGTGCTGCTGCGCTTCGGTTGGTTGTTGGATGACAGCGTCGATGGGACCCTGGGGCGCTTCCTGGCCCGGGCCGAGCAGCCGGATGAGTTGCTGATGGCGGACGACCGCCGCGGTAACCCGACGCCGGTGGACGACGCGGCACGGGTGATCATCTCGGTGCTCAAACAACTCGATTGCGCAGCGCCCTTGTGGGGCACTTACCACTACGCTGGCCACGAGGCGACCACGCCGTTGGCGCTGGGCCAGGCGATCCTCACCGAAGCGCGCAACTATCATCCGTTGGCCGTCGAGTCCCCCACCGCCCAGGCCCACGCGGCACGCCCGGATGCGGCGGACGAACCGCAGCACGCGGTGCTGGCCTGCAAGAAAATTCTGCACACCTTCGGCATCAAGCCACGGGCTTGGCGGGCGGGCTTGCCGGCGCTATTGGATCGGTTCTACCGGCGCAGCTGAACCCAACGCAACACCAATGCAGGAGGGGGCTTGCCCCCGATAGCAGGGTGTCAATCAACAGAATCATTGATTGATCCACCGCCATCGGGGGCAAGCCCCCTCCCACATTGTTCAGGCCGTGTTGCTTAGAACTTGTAGCCAATGCCCACCATGTAAACCATTGGGTCCACGTCCACATTCACCTTGGCGCGGGTACCGGGGGCCACGGCGTTGTTTTCGACGGTGGCTTTGGTGCTGATGTCGATGTAACGCGCCTGGGCGTTGATCATCCACTTGTCGTTGATCATGTAGTCAGCGCCGATCTGCGCGGCCCAGCCCCACGAGTTCTCGGCCTTGAAGTTGCTGAAACCGGCTTCGGAGGCGCGGCTGCCGACGTGTTCGTCGTAGATCCAGGTGTAGTTGATACCGGCGCCTACGTACGGTTGGAACGCGGACTTGTTGTCCAGTGGGTAGTACACGACGCTCAAGGTTGGCGGCAGGTGTTTCAGCGTGCCGAGCTTGCCATTGGCGGCGCCGAGGGCGGTGCCTTTGATCTTCACATCATGCTCAAACGGCGTGGCCGCCAGCAGTTCGATACCGACGTGGTTGGTCAGCATGTAAGCGAAGTTCAAACCCAACTGGGTGTCGCTGCTCATGGTCGCCTTGCCGCCCAGGTTGGCGCCGGCCAGTGGGCCCTGGTCAACTTTGACGGTGCTGCTGTCGGCCTTCGGGTTCACGGTGATTGCACCGGCGCGAATCAGAATGTCACCCGCTTCGTGAGCGTGGGCAACGGGGGCGACGAGGGCGAGCGCGAAGAGGGACGCGCCGAGCAGGGACTTGTTCATGGGAGCTCCAGAGGACGTTTAAAAGTTGTACGTCCAATGGTAAAGATCGTTCCGTTCTGTCCGTTGACTCAGCTCAATGAAAGGGCAATCAGCATTATTCCGGCAGTTCGTACATGTAAATCTTCTCGGCCTCCATCTGGTAACCGGCGTCGGCCAATTCGCTGGTGGACGGTTTGACCTGCATCGCCCCTTCGATCCAATACGGCTGGTAGAGCTCGTCGAGCTTCACCCCGACCTCGCTTTTTACATGCACGATCTGGTTCGACGGCGGTGGCGGCACGTGGATGCATGCGCCGAAATACGGCACCAGCAAAAACTCGGTGGTGCGGCCTTCTTCGCTGACTTCCAGCGGCACGATGTAGCCCGGCAGGCGGATGTGCTGGCCATCGAGCTGCTGCACGACGGGCGCATTCGGCAACGATTGCTTGGCCGCGGGCGCCGCTTCGACGGACAAGGCATCGGCCATGTTCGACAGGTTGTGCAGCGGCCGCATGTCGGGCACTTCCGGTGGCGCATCCGGCGGGATCAGCTCCGACCAGGTCAACTCTTTAGGCTGCGCGGCGGCCCACACAGGCAGGGCCACCAACAGCAACAGCGCAAACAGGGCACGACGCATCGAAGCCTTCCTCATAAACGTATGGACAGGCCATCGGCCAACGATTGTCGATAAGCACGCCACGCGGGCACGGCGCCCATCAACAGCGCAGCGCCCAGGATACCGGCGAGCAACGTCCATTCATATTCGCTCGGCCAGGACATCGGCAGGTCCAGGCCGTAATTGGCCTGCAAGTACCCGCGCGACGCGGCGATGCACACATACAGCAAACCCACGCCCGCGATCACCCCGGACACGGCGAGGGCGAAGGCTTCGAAGATCAACAGTGTTGCGATGTGCCAGGGGCGCGCACCCACCGAACGTAGGATCGCCATTTCACGGCGGCGTTCGTTGAGGCTGGTAAGGATCGCCGTGAGCATGCCGATCAGGCCGGTCAGCACCACGAACAGTGAGATCACGAACAGCGCTTTTTCGGCAGTGCCCATCATGCTCCACAGCTCTTGCAGCGCCACGCCGGGCAGGATCGCCAGCATCGGCTCGCCCCGAAACTCATTGATCTCGCGCTGCAGGGCAAAGGTGGAAATCTTGTTGTTCAGGCCGAGCATAAAGGCGGTGATGGCCTGCGGGGTCAGGTCCATGTTGCGCGCCTGGTCGGCGCTGATCCGACCTTTGCCCTGAGCCGGCACGCCGTTGTGCCAGTCGATATGAATCGCCTCCATACCGCCGAGGCTGATATGCAGGGTGCGGTCCACCGGTGTGCCGGTGCGCTTGAGAATGCCGACCACGGTGAACGGTTTGTCATCGTGCTTGACCAGGCTGACGACCGCCACGCCGTGGGCCAGTACCAGTTTGTCGCCGAGCTTGTAATGCAGGGCGTCGGCCACTTCGGCGCCGAGCACCACTTCGAACGGGTCGGTGGCGAACGCGCGGCCGCTGGCCAGTTCCAGGTGCTGCTTGCGCCCGTACTGGTAGTGCTCGAAGTACGATTCGTTGGTGCCCATCACCCGGTAGCCGCGATGGGAATCACCGAGGGAAATCGGGATCGCCCATTTCACCTGGGGGTTGGCGGCGAAGTGCTCGTAGCTGTCCCAGCGGATGTTGTTGGTGGCGTTGCCGATACGAAACACCGAGTAAAGCAGCAGGTTCACCGAACCGGAACGCGCGCCGACGATCAGGTCGGTGCCGCTGATAGTGCTGGCAAAACTGCTGCGCGCTTCGACGCGCACCCGTTCCACCGCCAGCAGCAGGCACACCGACAGGGCGATGGCGAACGCGGTGA
This sequence comes from Pseudomonas sp. EYE_354, assembly GCF_023148575.1. Lineage (NCBI taxonomy): Bacteria > Pseudomonadati > Pseudomonadota > Gammaproteobacteria > Pseudomonadales > Pseudomonadaceae > Pseudomonas > Pseudomonas sp. EYE_354. Next base: position 277,645 of record NZ_JAHXNQ010000005.1, on the reverse strand, counting down.
GGATCGCGGTAAAGCGGCGGTTAGCCAGGCTGGCCATGGCTAGACGAAACAAATACATCTCAAACCTCTGCGGGCGTTGCGGCGCGATTGAGTTCGGCCAGCGACAGGTTGCGGTCGAACAGCGGCGCGAGGCTCTGGTCGTGGCTGACAAACAACAGGCTGGCGCCGGCGTCGCGGCATTCAGCGAACAGCAGCTGAAGGAAGGCTTCGCGGGCGTCGTAGTCCAGGGCCGAGGTGGGTTCGTCGGCGATCACCAGTTCCGGTTGGCCAATCAACGCACGGGCAGCGGCCACGCGCTGTTGCTGGCCGATGGACAGCGAGTCGGCGCGGCGTTCCAGCAGGCCTGTGTCTTTTAACCCCAGGTGTGCGAGCAAGGCCGCGGCGGCCTGGTGGACACTGCCGTGACGCTGCCTGGCACGTTGTGCACGCAGTTTGGAAAAGTGGCAAGGCAACTCGACGTTTTCGCGCACCGACAGAAAGGGCAGCAGGTTGAACTGCTGGAAAATATAGCCGGTGTGGTCGACGCGAAAGCGGTCGCGGGCGCCGGCCGAGAGTTCGGTCAGCTCCTGCCCGAGCAGGCGAATGCTGCCCCGGCTCGGCTTCTGCACACCGCCAAGCAGGCCCAGCAGCGTGGTCTTGCCGCTGCCGCTGGGGCCCTTCAGAAACAGGGTTTGCCCCGCTTCCAGGCGGAACGCGGGGATGTCCAGCAACTGGGGGTGACCGGGCCAGTTAAAGCCCAGGTCAGCCAGTTCGATCAATGCGTGGGTCATGGATACTCAGAACTTAAGGGTGGCTGCTGTGGCCGTCGCGTCAACGCCTTGCTGGCCGCTTGGGCCGATCAGTTGTACCTGAATTTTCTGGGTGGCGGGGAAGGTCTTGAACACTTGGCTCAGGTCCAGGTTGCTCAGGGCTGTCGGCGTGGCGCAGGTGAATTGGTAGTGGGCGTGGATTTCGCTGTGATCGTGATGATGCTCGTGGGCGCCGTCTTTGGCGTCGTGGTCGTGATCATCATCTTCGTCGTGATCCGCTTCGGGTTTGTCACCGAACAACGGGCTTTTGAGTTCCTGGGTGCTGACCACGCAACCGGCAGCCTTGGGCAGGTTGAACAGCGCCGCAGGGTTCTCCAGCAGTTTGCGCGTGGCAGCGACCTTGGCCTTGTCGGCAGCGCTGGTGGCCGCGTGTTCGAAGCCCACCAGGTTCATCGCCGGGCTGTCCAGCTCAAGCTCCAGGGCCTGGCCGTCGAGCACCGCGTTGAGACGGCCGACGCCGTGTTCGTGGGCACCGAGGCTGCCGTGCTCATGGTCATGATCGTGGTCATGTTCGTCCGCCGCATGGGCAATGGCCAGTGGCAGCAGGGCAAACGGCAAGGCGAGCAGCAGACGACGCATGGGAAGGCTCCGGAACATGAAAGTTATGTTATGTGATCTTATAACAATAGTGCGCAGAGTTTGACCGTCCGCTTGGCGTTGCGCAAGCCGCATGGGAGCATGCCCGTCAGAAAAAGTGCAGGAGTAAGGACGATGTTGCGAATTCGTGGAACCATCGGCGACCTGCCGGTGGACTTGACGCTGGAGCTGGATGACGGCGATTGGGCCCGGCTGGGCGCGCAGTTACAGCCCGCGCCCATGGCGGACGCGCCTGCCGCGGCGGTTGCCCCGGTCAAGCAGCGTGATGACCTGTGGCAGAGCGCCCAGGACCTGTTGCGCAATGCCGGGCAGCTCAGCGGACTGGAACTGCTCGATCAACTGGAAGGTTTGGCGGGCGACGCCTCGGCGGCCAAGCGCCTGTTGGTGCGCTTGCGCCATAGCCCCAAGGTCAACGTGGCCAGCGGCGGGGATACGCCGCTGTACAGCTGGATCAGCGATTAGTACAGCGCGGCAAACAACTTGCGGCGGTACACGGTGACCAACGGGTGATCGTTGCCCAGCAGCTCGAATACCTGCAGCAAGGTCTTGTGCGGCAAGCCTTCGCTGTAGCTGCGGTTGCGGATAAACAACTTGAGCAGGCCTTCCAGTGCTGCGTCGTACTGCTGGCGCGCCAGTTGTTGAATGGCCAGTTGGTAGGCAGCCTCATCATCTTGCGGGTTTTGCGCCAGGCGGCTTTTCAGCTCGGCGGCGTCCGGCAGGTCGGCGGCCTGGCGCAGAAAGGTGATCTGCGCCTTGGCCCCGGCGAGCGCGGCTTTATGCTCATCGCTCTTCACCGCATCGAGCACGGCCTGGGCTTCACCCAGCTCACCGCGTTCAGCCAGGCAACGCGCGTACAGAATCAGCGCGGCGGCGTTGGTGTTGTCCTCGCCCAGCAGCGTAACCAACAGGGCTTCGGCGTCACTGATGCGGCCTTCGGCGAACAACGCCTGAGCCTGCACCAAGGGATCAGCCGCTTTCGGTGCCGGCATTTGCACATGTGGCGCGAGCAGCGCACGCACCGCCGACTCCGGCTGTGCCCCGGCGAACCCGTCCACCGGCTGGCCATCCTTGAACAGCACCACGGTCGGCAGGCTTTGGATGCCAAAACGGGCAACGATGTCCTGCTCGGCCTCGCAATCGACCTTGGCCAACAGCAACTCGCCCTGATAACTCTCGGCAATCTGCGCGAGCATCGGCATCAACGCCTTGCACGGCGCGCACCACTCGGCCCAGAAATCCACCAGGACGGGCTTTTCGAAAGAGTTCTGGATCACGGCCTGGTCGAAATTGGCGGTGGTGACGTCGAAGGTATACGGCGTGGGCTCACTCATGGGGCGTCTCGAATAAAGCGGGAATGGGGCAACTATAAGGGCTGGCGCCGCGAATGGTACAGGCTCACCTTGCGAAACTCCCAGGGCTCGGCCAGGTCCGGCAACGTCAGGGCGTCCAGGATCTCCAGGCGCTGATAGGCCGGGTGTTGAAAGTCGCGCACCCGTGAGTCGGCTACCAGTGCTTCACGGCCTCGGCTGAGGAACTGGTCCAGCAGTGGCAGGTTGGCGCGGTCGTACAGCACATCGGCCACCAGGATCAGGTCGAAGCGGTCGGCTTCGCCAAAGAAGTCCGCCGAATACGCCAGCGCCACGTTATTGAGTTCGGCATTCGCGCGGCACGCCGCCAGAGCCAACGGGTCCAGATCGCAGGCCACCACTTCCAGCGCGCCGGCTTTAACCGCGGCAATCGCGGCAACACCGGAGCCGGTGCCAAAGTCCAGCACGCGCTTGCCGGCGACCCATTCGGGGTTGGCCGCCAGGTAACGCGCCAGCGCCAGGCCGCTGGCCCAGCAAAAGCTCCAGTAGGGCGGTTCATGCAGGATGCGCCGGGTTTCTTCCTGGCTGAACGCACGGTCCATGTTGTCCGCATCCAGCAGCCATAAAGACAGCTCAGTGCCCGGCAGCGGGCTGGGCACCAAGTGCGCGTCGCCGATCAGTTCGCTCAGGGCGCGCTGCAAGTCCAACGGTGGCGTCATGGGGCTTTGACAAGCTCCAGGGGGCCGGTGGTCTGGGTGATCGCCTGGGTGATGCGCACGGCGGGCAGGTGCAGGATCAACTGGCCAGACTGGCTCGCGCGGCCACGCACTTCAACGCGCGCGCCGGCCGGGAAGGCGTCCGGGTTGAAGCGCAGGCGGAAGGCCAGGGGCTTGCCGTTACCGGTGAGCACGCTGCTGGCGAGCAGTTGTTGAGGGCGCGAACGGTCGTCGATCACCAGCAAGGCCATCTCGACTTCGGCACCGGCGGGCACGTTGGTCAGGCTGCCGTTGATTTCACGCTGGTAGGCGGGCAGAGGGCCGAGGTCTTCGATACCGGGCACTTTTTTCTCTTGCGCGGGCAACGGTTGAGGCGTTGACGGCTTGGGGGCTTCGCTGCTGCAGGCGACCAGGACACTGAACAACGCGAGTAAAACAAAGGGTCGTAACTGCATGTACGGCTCCAGAAAGGGCAAAATCCGTGACGTGAAAGATTAGAAACATAATAGCCCGCCTGTATACCGCAAAGGCTATGGCTTGTCTTGCCACGGGGATGCGCTACCATGGCCCTCCCTTTTTTTGTTGCCTGCCACCATGCACTGTCCCTTCTGCGGTGCCAACGACACCAAGGTCATTGACTCGCGTCTGGTCGCCGAGGGCGATCAAGTGCGTCGCCGGCGCGAATGCCTGGCCTCTGGCTGCGGTGAACGTTTCACCACCTTCGAAACCGCCGAACTGGTATTGCCGCGTCTGATCAAGTCCGACGGCAGCCGCCAGCCCTTCGACGAAGAAAAACTGCGCGCCGGTATGCAGCGCGCCCTGGAAAAACGCCCGGTGAGTGTCGAGCGCCTGGAAGCGGCGCTGGCGCATATCAAGCACAAGCTGCGGGCGACCGGCGAGCGCGAGGTCAAGAGCCTGGTGGTTGGAGAACTGGTGATGGGCGAGCTGCAAAAGCTCGACGAAGTCGCCTATATCCGTTTCGCTTCGGTGTATCGACGCTTCCAGGACCTCAACGAGTTCCGCGAAGAGATCGACCGCCTGGCCCGTGAGCCGGTAAAAAAATGACCCCACCGTCTGCTGAACAGGCCGTCCTCGACGCCCATTACATGGCCCGCGCCCTCGAATTGGCGCGCAAGGGCGTGTACACCACCCACCCCAACCCGCGTGTCGGCTGCGTGATTGTGCGTGACGGCCAGGTTGTCGGCGAAGGCTGGCACGAACGCACCGGCGAACCCCATGCCGAGCCCAACGCGCTACGCGCCGCCGGTGACAAGGCCCGTGGCGCCACGGTGTACGTGACGCTCGAGCCCTGCAGCCATCACGGTCATACACCGCCCTGCGCCGATGCGCTGGTGAGTGCCGGCGTGGCGCGCGTCGTGGCCGGCATGCAGGACCCGAACCCGGAAGTGGCGGGGCGCGGTATGCAGCGCTTGGCCCAGGCCGGTATCGAGGTGCGCAGTGGCGTGCTGGAAAGTGAAGCGCGGGCATTGAACCCGGGTTTCCTCAAACGCATGGAACAGGGCCTGCCGTTTGTGCGGGTCAAGCTGGCGATGAGCCTGGACGGGCGCACCGCGATGGCCAGCGGCGAAAGCCAGTGGATCACCGGCCCCGCCGCCCGTGCCGCCGTGCAGCGCCTGCGCGCCGAGGCCAGCGTGGTATTGACTGGCGCCGACACGGTCCTGGCCGATGGCGCACGCCTGACCGTCCGCGCCGCCGAATTGGGCCTGGATGAAGCCACCACAGCCCTGGCCATGTCGCGCCCGCCGTTGCGGGTGCTGATCGACGGCCGCCTGCGGGTGCCGCTCAATGCCCCGTTTTTCAAGGCCGGCCCGGCGCTGGTCATCACCTGCGTCACGCCGGAAAACCAGTTCCCGCGCGGCCCTGAATGCCTGGTGGTGCCGGGTGTGGAAGGCCAGGTCGACCTGCGTTCGGCGCTGGTGGCGCTGGCCGCCCGTGGCGTTAACGAGGTATTGGTGGAGGCCGGTCCAAGCCTGGCGGGGGCATTTGCCCAGCAAGGGCTGGTCGACGAATACGTGATATTCGTCGCCGGCAAGTTCCTCGGCTCCGCCGCCCGGCCTTTGCTGGACTGGCCGCTTGAGAAACTGGCCGATGCCCCCCAACTCAAGATCACTGACATGCGTGCTGTAGGCGATGACTGGCGAGTCACTGCCATCCCTGTGCCAGCAGCGAGCGTATAATTCTGACCGGGCGCTCAAGCGCCCGTACCGTTCTCCAGGAGAAGCCCATGTTCACCGGCATCATCGAATCCATCGGCAGCATCCGCGCCATGACCCCAAAAGGTGGCGACGTGCGCCTGCTGGTTGAAACCGGCAAGCTGGACCTCGGCGACGTCAAGCTCGGTGACAGCATCGCCGTCAGCGGCGTGTGCCTGACCGTCGTCGAGTTGCCAGGCAACGGTTTTGCCGCCGATGTGAGCCGGGAAACCCTGGACTGCACCGCGATGAGCGACCTCAAGGCCGGCAGCCCGGTCAACCTGGAAAAAGCCCTGACCCCCACCACCCGCCTGGGCGGTCACCTGGTCAGCGGCCACGTCGACGGCGTCGGCGAAGTGATCTCGCGCAGCGAAAATGCGCGCGCCGTGGAGTTCCGCATTCGCGCGCCCAAAGCGCTGGCCAAGTACATCGCCCACAAAGGCTCGATCACCGTCGATGGCACCAGCCTGACCGTGAACGCCGTCAATGGCGCAGAATTTGAACTGACCATCATTCCCCACACCCTGAGCGAAACCATCATGGCCTCGTACCAGCCGGGTCGTCGGGTGAACCTGGAAGTCGACTTGCTTGCCCGTTACCTGGAGCGCCTGTTGCTGGGCGATAAGGCCGCAGAGCCCGCCGCCGGTAACATCACTGAAAGTTTTTTGGCCGCTAACGGCTACCTGAAATCCTGACCAAGGGGGTGCCACGTGGCGCTCAATAGCATCGAAGAACTGGTTGAAGACATCCGCCAAGGCAAGATGGTCATCCTGATGGATGACGAAGACCGCGAGAACGAAGGCGACATCATCATGGCCGCCGAGGCCTGCAAGCCTGAGCACATCAACTTCATGGCCAAGCACGCCCGTGGCCTGATCTGCATGCCCATGAGCCGCGAGCGCTGCGAACTGCTCAAGCTGCCATTGATGGCGCCACGCAACGGTTCGGGGTTTGGCACCAAGTTCACCGTATCGATTGAAGCGACCACCGGCGTGACCACCGGCATTTCCGCCGCTGACCGCGCCCGTACCGTGCAAGCGGCCGCCGCCAAAGATGCCAAGGCTGAAGACATCGTCAGCCCCGGTCATATCTTCCCGCTGATGGCCCAGCCCGGCGGCACCCTGGCCCGTGCCGGCCACACCGAAGCGGCCTGCGACCTGGCGCGCATGGCCGGGTTCGAGCCGAGCGGGGTGATCTGCGAAGTGATGAACGACGACGGCACCATGGCCCGTCGCGCCGAACTCGAGACCTTTGCGGCAGAACACGGCCTCAAGATCGGCACCATCGCCGACCTGATTCACTACCGGATGATCCACGAACGTACCGTTCAGCGGATTGCCGAGCAGCCGCTGGACAGCGAACTGGGCCAATTCAATTTGGTGACCTACCGTGATTCGGTGGAAGGCGACGTGCACATGGCGCTGACCCTGGGCACCATCAGCGCTGACGAGGCCACCCTCGTGCGCGTGCACAACATGGACCCGCTGCGCGATCTGCTGATGGTCAAGCAACCGGGCCGTTGGAGCCTGCGCGCCGCCATGGCTGCGGTGTCCGCGGCCGGCAGCGGTGTGGTGCTGCTGCTCGGCAACCCGGTGGACGGCGATGTGCTGCTGGCGCATATCCGCGAAACCGCCGAGCAGACTCCAGCGAAATCACCGACCACCTACAGCATCGTCGGTGCCGGTTCGCAGATCCTGCGCGACCTCGGTGTGCGCAAAATGCGCCTGATGAGCGCACCGATGAAATTTAATGCGATATCCGGATTCGATCTGGAAGTTGTAGAATACGTGCCCTCCGAATAAAGGCCGGCGCTGTTTGCCCCTTGTTCGCAGTTAAATCATCACTGAGGGACGCACTTTTCGCGTCCCGGCTCTTTAAGAGATTTGTCGAATGACCCTGAAGACCATCGAAGGTACCTTCATCGCCCCCAAAGGCCGCTACGCCCTGGTGGTTGGCCGCTTCAACAGCTTCGTGGTTGAAAGCCTGGTAAGCGGTGCCGTGGATGCCCTGGTTCGCCACGGCGTGAGCGAGAGCGATATCACCCTCATCCGTGCCCCTGGCGCCTTCGAAATTCCACTGGTTGCGCAAAAAGTTGCTCAACAGGGTGAATACGCGGCAATCATCGCCCTCGGCGCGGTCATTCGTGGCGGTACTCCGCACTTCGAATACGTGGCCGGCGAATGCACCAAGGGCCTGGCCCAGGTGTCCATGGAGTTCGGCGTGCCGGTCGCGTTCGGCGTACTGACCGTTGATTCCATCGAACAAGCCATCGAGCGTTCCGGTACCAAAGCCGGCAACAAAGGCGCTGAAGCGGCCTTGTCCGCCCTGGAAATGGTCAGCCTGCTGTCGCAGTTGGAGGCCAAGTGATTTCCGACGAAAGCGATCGCTTCAACCCACGCGACGAGCGCCCGGCAGATGCCGGCAAGCCATCGAAAAGCGAAAAGCGCCGTGCTGCACGCCAGCTCGCGACCCAGGCGCTGTACCAGCGCCATATGGCCGGCACTTCGCTGAACGAAATCGAAGCGCAATTTCGTGTCGATAACGACTTCACCTTTGCCGATCAGAGCTACTTCCACGACATCCTGCACGGTGTGCCGGCCAACCTGGACGAGATCGACAAGGCGCTGGCGCCGTGCCTGGACCTGACCCTTGAAGAGCTGGACCCGGTTGAACTGGCCGTGTTGCGCCTGTCTACCTGGGAACTGCTCAAGCGCGTCGACGTGCCGTACCGCGTGGTGATCAACGAAGGTATCGAGCTGGCGAAAGTCTACGGTTCGACCGACGGTCACAAGTTCGTCAACGGTGTGCTCGACAAGCTGGCCCCGCGCCTGCGTGAAGCCGAAGTGAAGGAACACAAGCGCTGAGTTGCGCTTGAGTTCCCATGGGTGAGTTTGAGCTGATCCGCAATTACTTCGCCGCCGCGCCCTGTGCGCAGGGCGGCGAAGGTATCGCGTTGGGGATCGGCGATGACTGTGCCTTGCTGGCGCTCCCGCCTGGGGAGCAACTGGCAATCTCCACCGATACCCTGGTGGCCGGCGTGCACTTTGCCGACCCCTGTGATCCGTTCCTGCTCGGCCAGCGCTCGCTGGCCGTTGCGGTGAGCGACCTGGCCGCCATGGGCGCCAACCCTCTCGCGTTTACCCTTGCCCTGACCACCCCGACGGTCGATGCCGATTGGCTGCAACGCTATGCCCAGGGTTTGAACGCCATGGCGCAAAGCTGCGGTGTGGGTCTGGTGGGCGGCGACACCACGCGCGGGCCCCTGAGCTTGACCCTCACCGTGTTTGGCCGCGTGCCGGCAGGGCAAGCGCTGACGCGCAGCGGTGCGCAACCGGGCGACCTGCTCTGCGTGGGGGGCGACCTGGGTAACGCCGCAGGCGCTTTGCCGCTGGTGCTGGGCCAACGCAGCGCCGCTGCCGCCATCGCCGACCCGCTGCTGGCGCACTACTGGTCGCCGCAACCGCAGTTGGCGTTGGGCCTGGCCATCAGGGGCAAGGCGACGGCGGCGATGGATATCTCCGACGGGCTGTTGGCCGATTGCGGGCACATTGCCAAGGCGTCGGCCGTCAGCCTGTCTGTTGAGCAGCACCGGCTGCCGTTGTCCAAGGCATTGCTGGCCTTTGTCGGTGAGGAGCAGGCACAGGTGGCGGCATTGAGCGGCGGCGACGATTACGTGCTGGTGTTCACGCTACCGCCCGTCGAGTTGGCACCGTTGCTGGCCGAAGGTTGGCCGGTGCACGTTATCGGCCGAGTCGAGGCAGGGCAGGGCGTAACCCTGCTCGACGCCCGCGGGCAGGACATCACCCCAGCCATCCGTGGCTATCAACATTTTCGCGAGACGCCCTGAATCGGCGTGCTGCGCTACCCTCTATAACGTCATCACGCACGCAAGGTCTTGCAGGAGGTGTACCCATGCATGTACGCCGCTGGCTGCTGATACTGCTGTGGGTCATTTCAACCTGTAGCCAGGCACAGAATGCGCCGCCGGTGCCGGGCAACATCATGTTGGTCAGTGAAGCGTGGGGCGACTACACCAACGCCGACGGCAGCGGCCTGGCCTGGGAGGTGTTGCGACGGGTCTTCGAACCAGCCGGCATTACCCTGCAAACCCGCATTGAGCCGTACACCCGCGCGGTAGGGTTGGTCCAACGCGGCGAAGTGGACGGCTGGGTCGGCTCCTACCGCGACGAGGTCCAAGGCGTGCTGTACCCGCACTGGCATTTCGATTTCGACCCGATCTACGCCCTGGGGCTGGCCATTTCGCCCACCCCCAGCGCGGCGACGCTGGGTGATTACCGCCTGGCCTGGGTGCGGGGTTACAAGTACGAGGCATACTTGCCGAATGTACGTCGTTTCAATCAGATCCAGCGACGCGATGGCATTTTGCCGATGCTCCAGCATGGACGGGCCGATTTCTACATCGATGCCCTCAACGAAGCCCGATACGTGCTCAGTCAGGCCGCCGACCCCTCCACGTTTCGCCTCACCCACATCCTCGACCTGCCGCTCTACGTAGGTTTTGCCGACACCGAGCGTGGACGCGCACTGCGCACGGTGTTCGACCAGCGCATGGCTGTCCAGGTGAAAAGCGGCGAACTGAAGCCGATTTTTCAGCACTGGAAGGCGCCGTATCCGTTCTGACCTGCATAGAACCGGGACGAAGGCCAATCGAACCGATTGATCTTTATCAGCGATCATTCAGCTTAAGCGTCTGTAGGAACCTGCTGTTACAATGCCCGCCTCTGTGAAATCTGAAATCAGGAGCACACGGTGCCCGTCGTTTTCGTCGCTGCTTCCAAGCTGCCTACCCCTTTTGCCACGTTCACCATGAACGGCTTTCTCGAAGAAGCCACCGGTCGCGAGCACGTCGTGCTCAGCCTGGGCGATATCGCGGATGGCGCGCCGGTGTTGGGGCGTGTGCACTCCGAGTGCCTGACCGGTGATGCGCTGTTCAGCCAGCGCTGTGACTGCGGCTCGCAGCTGGAAGCCGCCATGCGCGCCATCGCCCATGAAGGCCGTGGCGTGCTGCTGTATTTGCGTCAGGAAGGTCGTGGCATTGGCCTGTTGAACAAGATTCGCGCCTACGAACTGCAAGACGGCGGCGCCGATACGGTCGAGGCCAATGAGCGCCTGGGCTTTGCCGCCGATCAGCGCGACTATGGGATCTGCCTGCCGATGCTGGAGCACCTGGGGGTCAAATCCCTGCGCCTGATGACCAACAACCCGCGCAAGGTCAAAGCCTTGACCGACATGGGCATTACCGTGGCCGAGCGCGTGCCGCTGCACACCGGGCACAACCCCCACAACAAACTCTACCTGGCCACCAAAGCCAGCAAGCTCGACCACATGATGGGCAACGAGCATCAAGGCGAGGTCGACCGCGCGTGACCCGTGGTCAGGTCAAGCGGCGACTGTCGTTCAACTGGTGGCAGTATCTGGCCCTGGCGCTGCTGCCATTGTTCGTGATCAATCTGGTGTTTGGCCGCGGCGAAGCGCTGCTGCCGGTGTTGGCCATGCCGTTCTTTATCGCCGGCGTGGCTTCGATGTTTGTCAGCCTGCGCTACTTCAACGGCTATAAACACGCACTCATCGCCACCTCCAAAGCCCTCGATACCCCCGAAGAACCGGCTGCCTGGATTACCCTGGCAGCACGTCGGCGCACGGCGTTGCTGGTGGCGGCGCTACCGGCCTGGATCGGCGCGCTGGCCGTGTTTGTCGGTCTGGAAGCGGTGCCGTTGTTCTTGCTGGCGCTGTCGACGATGGTGCTGTTTTACCTCTACCGTATCCCGCGTCAGTTGGGATGAGGCGCCACTGGCTGGCGGTTCTGCTGCTGGCAACGAGTGCCCAGGCCTCGGCCGCGGAGCGGGTGGTGAGCCTGGCGCCGTCGCTGTCGGAAATTGTGCTTGAACTGGGGGCCGCCGACCTGCTGGTGGGCGTGCTCGATGGCGGTGAGCGGCCGGCCGCGTTGACGCAGGTGCCGTCGGTGGGCCGATACGGCCAGTTGAACATCGAGCGCCTGCTCAGCCTCAAGCCCGACTTGATCCTGCTGTGGCCCGGCAGCCTCGGCCCGGCCCAGCGTGAGCAGTTGCAACGCCTGAATATCCCCGTCTACGTGGCTGAACCCCATAGCCTTGAACAACTGGCCACTCAGGTCGAAGCCATTGCCCAACAGCTGAATCGGGCCGATGCCGGTCGCCAGTTGGCCGCCCAACTGCGCCAGCGCCTGGCCGAGTTGCGCCGACGTTATCAGCGCGCCGCGCCGTTGCGGGTGTTTTACCAAGTGTGGGACCAGCCGCTCTACACCGTTGGTGGTGGGCAGATCATCAGCGATGCGTTGACGGTCTGCGGTGCGCGCAACGTGTTCGACGACCTCGCGCTGCCTGCGCCGCAGGTCAACCTCGAGTCGGTGTTGCAGCGTGATCCCGAGGTCATCCTGGCCGCAGATCAGCCACAGCTGGATGCCTGGAAGGCCTGGCCCCAAGTGAGCGCGGTTGCGACCGGGCGATTACTGCAGGTGCCGGACAAAGGCCTGGAGCGGCCGAGCGCTCAGATGGTGGAGGCAGTGGCGAAGCTGTGCCAATTGATTGCACCACAGCGCTAGCCTGAGCCTGGGCATTTTCCGACCGGTTATTAAGACCTGAACGTCGGCTTCACCGACAGGCGCGCGGACGGCTTCATCACCTGTGCCGAGGCAATCAAAGCGGGTTACCTGAGCGACAACGAACCTATGCGCCAGGTCTATTGAGTCGAGTCGCTACAGGTGGGGCGTCCACGTGAGCCCCAACAGCCAGGTGCGCCCCTCTTCGCGGTAGTCGTGGTTGTTGGAAAAGTCCGCTGCGTCATAGCTGTAGCGGGCCCGCGCATAGCGGCGGTCCAGCAGGTTGTCGACTTTCAACGACACACTGACGTCATGATTGATTGCCCAGCTGCTGCGCAGACCGAGCAGCGCATAGCCGCCCAGACGGTTGCGGTTGTCTTCGTCGTCATAGCTGCGGCTGATTGCCTGCCAGCTGGCGCCCACCCCGAATCTGTCGAATTGCCGGTCCAGGTCCAGGCTCAACGTGCGCCGTGCGCGGCGGGCCAGGGTATGGCCGCTGTCGCGGTCACGCGGGTCGATGATCGAAAGCCCGAGGTTGCCCTGCCAGCCGAATAACGTCTGCTTGAGCGCCGCTTCAAAGCCATTGATGCGCGCCGACGCCACGTTCTGCGGCTTGCCGCTGCTGTCGAGGATGATCGCGTCGCTCAGGTCGGTGCGGTACAGCGAGGCTTCCAGGTGCGTGCTGTCGGTCAGCTGACTGCGCCATTGCAGCTCGTAGCTTTTTGAGGTTTCGGGCTGCAGGTTGGGGTTGCTGTATTTCGTGTCCGGGTAATACAGGTCGTTGAAGGTCGGCGCGCGAAAGCCTTCGCTGTAGGTCAGCAGCAGGTCATTGTCGGGGTTGACCGGCACGGTCAGGGTGCCACTCCAGCTATTCTGGCCGCCGAACTGTTGGTTCTGGTCGCGGCGCAGGCCCAGCTCGGTGGAGAACCACTCGCTGTGGAAGCGGTGCTGCACAAAGGCGGCGCGGTTCCAGCGGCTGTTCTCACTGAAAGTGGTGGAGCCGTGAAAGCGGTCTTCGTACCAGTCGCCGCCCAGGATCAAGCTGTTCTGCTCATTCAGCGTCAGATCGTTCTGCCAATTGACCGAGTCGCGGTAGGTGTTGAAGACGCTGAAATCATCGCTGAGGGTATCGCGCTTGGTGTCGCGGTTCTCGCTGTGGCCCAGCTCGAGGCGCGACTGCCAGCGTTCAGTGAGTGTGGCGTCGACATAACCGCTGGCGCTGCTCACGGCGTAGTCGGTATACGGTTTTTGCCCCACTGTTTGCCCGCTGGCGGCGTCGTAGCGGCCGAAGCTGTTGTCGTATTCCGACTTGCCTCGGCTATCCAACAGGTTGAAACCCGCTGCCAGCGCATCATTGAACGCATGGCTGAGGTTCAGGCTCAGCGACTGGTTACGGTAGGCGTCATGGTCGCCGTCGCTGGGGAAGGATTGGCGGGTTGAGTTGATTCCGGCGGTGTCATCCAGGCTTGCACCCAGGTTGAAGCGCGTGTCTTCATCGCCGCCCGACAGCCCCACGCTGCGCTCCCAGGTCTGGCGGCTGCCAGCCCCCAGCTTCAGCCGCGGCTGCAGGCCCTGTTCGGCGTTGCGCCGGGTGAACACCTGGATCACCCCGCCGATCGCATCGCTGCCGTAGATCACCGAGCGTGACCCGCGCAGCACTTCCACGCGTTCGATCTGGTCGACGTTCAGGTACTGCAGGCCGCTGTCGCCGGACGTGGTATTGGCGATGCGTTGGCCGTCCACCAGCACCAGGCTTTGCGCGGACTTGGTGCCGCGCAGGTAAATCCCCGGCAAGCTGCCACGCCCGCCGGTGGGCGCTACTTGTACGCCGGGTACGCGGCCGAGCAGGTCGGTGAGGCTGGTCGGTTGCAGGCGGTCGATGTCTTCGCGGGTAAACACACTATTGGCGGCGCTGCTGTCGTTGCGCGCCTGTACCTGGCGGTTGGCGCTGATGACCACATCGGGGAGTTTAAGGGCGTCGTCGCGGGTGTCGGCGAGCAATTCAGGGGCGGGCAGCAGCAACAGCAGGGGAAGGGCGAGGCGCAGATGTTTCATGGGCGGTCCATGGCGGTTGAGGGTGACACAAAATCCACCGTGAGAAGGGCTTGCCCCTCCCCACAGGTTGATTCGGTTTCTATAGACCCAGCAGCGCCATGCGCTCGCGCACCGAAGCCTCGATTCCGGCTTCATCCAGTCCACACTCCGCCAGCATCTGCGCCGGTTTGGCGTGTTCCACGTAGACATCCGGCAAGCCCAGGTGCAGCACCGACTTGAGGATGTTCTCCCGCGCCAGGAACTCACTGACCGCCGCACCGGCACCGCCCATGATGGCGTTTTCTTCGACGGTCACCAGCAGCTCATGGCCGCCGGCGATCTCGCGGACCAAGGCCTCATCCAATGGTTTGACGAAACGCATGTCGATCACGGTGGCGTCGATCTTCTCGGCCACTTGCAGTGCTTCGGCCAGTTGCACGCCGAACACCAGGAAGGCGACCTTGCTGCCCTGGCGTCGCACGATGCCCTTGCCGATCTCGATCGGCTCCAGGTCTTTTTCGATCTGCGCATTCGGGCCATTGCCGCGTGGGTAACGCACTGCAGCCGGGCCGTTGTACAGGTGGCCGGTGCTGAGCATCTTGCGCAGTTCGTTCTCGTCGCTCGGTGTCATCACCAGCATGCCGGGGATGCAACGCAGGTAAGACAGGTCGAAACTGCCGGCGTGGGTCGGGCCGTCTTCGCCCACCAGGCCAGCGCGGTCGATGGCGAACAGCACGTCGAGGTTCTGTACCGCCACATCGTGTACGAGCTGGTCGTAACCGCGTTGCAGGAAGGTAGAGTAGATCGCCACCACCGGTTTTGCGCCTTCACAGGCCATACCGGCCGCGAAGGTCACCGCGTGTTGCTCGGCAATCGCCACGTCGAAGTAGCGCAGTGGGAAACGCTCGCTGAAGGCCACCAGATCGGAGCCTTCCTTCATCGCCGGGGTGATGCCTACCAGGCGCGGGTCGGCAGCGGCCATGTCACACAGCCATTCGCCGAACACGCCGGAGTACTTCGGCCCGCTGGGCTTTTTCGGCGCAGCGGCGGGGGCGTCGAGCGGTTCCAGCTTGGTGATCGCGTGGTAACCGATCGGGTCGACTTCCGCCGGGGCGAAGCCTTTGCCCTTTTTGGTGACGATATGCAGGAATTGCGGGCCCTTGAGGTCACGCATATTGCGCAACGTAGCGATCAGCGTCGGCAGGTCATGACCGTCGATCGGGCCGATGTAGTTCCAGCCCAGCTCTTCGAACAGGGTGCCGGGCACCAGCATGCCCTTGGCATATTCTTCAGTGCGACGAGCAATTTCCCACGCGCCGGGCAGGCGCGAGAGCACTTTCTTGCTGCCTTCGCGCATGCTGGCGTAGGTACGGCTGGAGAGAATTTTTGCCAGGTAATTGGACAGGCCGCCGACGTTGCGCGAAATCGACATGTCGTTGTCGTTGAGGATCACCAGCATATTGGCGTCCACTTCCGGCGCATGGTTCAGCGCTTCGAAGGCCATGCCGGCGGTCAGCGCGCCATCACCGATCACGGCAATCGCCTTGCGGTCGCTGTTTTGCAGACGGGCGGCAATCGCCATGCCCAGCGCTGCGCTGATCGAGGTGCTGGAGTGGCCGACGCCAAAGGTGTCGTACTCGCTCTCGGAGCGACGCGGGAAGGCGGCGACGCCGTCCTTCTGGCGCAGGGTGCTCATGCGCTCGCGGCGGCCGGTGAGGATTTTATGCGGATACGCCTGATGACCCACGTCCCATACCAGCCGGTCGTCCGGGGTGTCGAACACGTAATGCAAGGCGATCGTCAGCTCGATGACGCCCAGGCCCGCGCCGAAATGCCCACCGGTCTGGCCGACCGTGTAGAGCAATTCCAGGCGCAGTTCATCGGCCAGGGTTTCCAGCTCGGCTTCACCCAGTCGACGCAGGCCGTCCGGCGTGGCAGCACGGTCGAGCAGGGGCGTGGACGGGCGCTTGCGGGGAATCTCTTGAAACGTCGTGGGCATCAGGCGAATCGTTATAGGTATAAGAAGAGGCGGCAGTTTACCTCAAGCATCGCAAACTGCCCACGCAGAGCACCGAAGTTGGCCGATATGCGGCCTTTATCAGTGTCGGCGTTCGACGATATACCGCGCCAGGTCACGCAACGGCTCGGCTGCCGCGTCGAATGGTCGCAGGGCGTCCAGCGCCTGATCGCGCAGCTCCAGGGCGTAGGCCTTGGCGGCTTGCAGGCCGAGCAGTGCCGGATACGTCGGTTTATCCCGTGCGATATCGGCACCCTGACGTTTGCCCAGGGTAGCGGTGTCACTTTCTACGTCGAGAATGTCGTCCTGCACCTGGAAGGCCAGGCCGATGGCTCGGGAATAGGTCTGCAACGCCGCCAATTGGGCCGCGTCGGCGCGACCACTGGCCAGGGCGCCCAACTGCACGGCGGCCTCGATCAGCGCGCCGGTCTTGTGGCGGTGCATGTGTTCGAGGGCGGTTTGATCCAACTTGAGGCTGACCGAGCCCATGTCGATAGCCTGCCCCCCGACCATGCCGGCCGGACCGGCGGCCAGGGCCAGGTCGGTGACCATGCGCAGACGGATCTCGGCGTTGACACTGCTCAGGCGCGGGTCCAGCAAGGCACTGAACGCCAGGCTTTGCAGGCCATCGCCGGCCAGAATCGCATAGGCTTCGTCAAAGGCTTTGTGGGTGGTCGGCTGGCCGCGACGCAGATCGTCATCGTCCATCGCCGGCAGATCGTCGTGCACCAGAGAATAGGCGTGGATCAACTCCACCGCACACGCCGCACCATTGGCCTGCTCGGCGGGCGCGCCCAGTGCTTCGCAGGCCGCATACGCCAGCAACGGGCGTACACGCTTGCCGCCATTCATCACGCTGTAGCGCATGGCCTCGTATAAACGCTTCATTTCCGGGCTTGGCGCAACAAACAAGGGCTCCAGCGCCGCATTCACCCGGGCTTGGCTACTGGCCTGGTACGCGTCGATCATTCCGGCTGTTCCGCATCGAAAGGTTCCTCGGCCAACTCGCCGTCACGCTCGAGCAACACCTGCACCTTCTGCTCGGCCTGCGCCAACGCGCTCTGGCAGTCACGGGTCAGGCCGATGCCTTGCTCAAACGCTGTCAGCGAGTCCTCCAGCGACAACTCGCCGTTCTCCAGACGCTCGACCAGGGTTTGCAGGTCGGCGAGGGATTGTTCGAAATCGAGTGCAACTTTTTTGCGGGCCATGGCGGCTATTCCGGTAGACGGTAAACCGGCGCGACACTAGCAGACATGGGGGATGGGGGCAAATGAGTGGGGTGTCAGCGGTCCGCTGTATTGACCTGATAACGCGTGCTGCGGCCGCCTCCCGGGAGACGGATCAGGCAGTTTTTTCCAGCAGGTCGGCCAGGTGTCGTGTGGCTCTTGCGTTGGAGTAATTTTGAAACAGGTATCAAAATCAGCATGGTTTTTTTGCGGTGGTGGCCTATTAAAAATAGAAAAAATACCCGTTTTATTAGCTATTGCTGATTCGTTTATGTGAATTAGCTTCTGTAGAAGTTCGGGGCGTTCAGGTAAGAAAAAGCTTTTTAGTATTTTAAGTGTTTGGTCGAGCTCTTTGAGGTCGGTGATGTATTCATCTTAAGCGGATCCACCCACCCCGTAGGATTGGGCGCGTACTGTTAGGCGTTGATCCCGCCCGCCAGCTTCACCGGGTCTGGCGTCAGGTAACGACGAATATCCGGATTGTAGTAGCGATGGCGGTTGTAGTGCAGTCCGCTTTCCTGGTCGAAGTATTGGCCTTGGAAGCGCAGCGGGTGGTCGACTTTTCCGACGTCGAGTCGGCTGATTTGGCCGTAGGCGCGATAGTGCGCAGACCAGACGATCTCGCCGTCTGGAGCGGTGAGTTCCTGAGGCGTGCCGAGGTGGTCGAGTTGGTAGTGGTAGGGCTTGGTTTCGTTGGGGCCGAAGTGGGAAGCGTGGGTCATCCGTGACGTCTCGGCAGAGGGCAAGGCGTCGGAGTCTGCCGCAGCAAAAAGCGGCTGGATGAACGGGTGGGAAAATCAGAATAGGCTGACGAACAGGGTGTAAAAATCGGCGTCAACTGATGGGCAAGGGCTACTTAAAATAGCGACATTGCGCCTTGGAAACGGGGCTTTCCAAGGCAGGAGGAAGGGAGCATTGTTCGGCCTGCGTTCAGATCTGTGCAAGTCCTTGCATAGATGCGCAAAAGCCTGCTTTTCAGGGCAGGCTTGTCGTGCAACGTGGATCACTTATTTCTGATGAGCTGTCAGCGCCGCATACCCGTTCATCAAGTTCCGATAGTTGGGAATGCGCTGGGACAACAGGTTGCCCAGGCCTTCGATATCGTTGCGCCAGTCGCGGTGCAACTCACACGCCACCGAGAACCAGTTCATCAACTGCGCACCGGCCTGCGTCATCCGGCTCCACGCCGCCTGTTGCACCGTGGTATTGAACGTGCCGGATGCATCCGTCACCACAAACACCTCAAACCCTTCCGCCAGCGCCGATAAGGTCGGGAACGCCACGCACACATCCGTTACTACGCCAGCAATGATGATTTGCTTGCGGCCGGTGGCTTTGATCGCCTTGACGAAGTCTTCGTTGTCCCACGCGTTGATCTGGCCAGGGCGAGCGATGTAGGGCGCGTCCGGGAACATCTCTTTCAACTCCGGTACCAGCGGGCCATTGGGGCCTTGTTCGAAGCTGGTGGTGAGGATCGTCGGCAGGTTGAAGAACTTGGCCAGATCGGCCAGGGCCAGCACGTTGTTCTTGAACTCGTTGGGTGAGAAGTCCTGCACCAGGGAGATCAGGCCGGTCTGGTGGTCGACCAGCAGAACGATGGCGTCGTCTTTGTTCAAGCGGCTGTAGGTTGGCGTGCTCATGGTTGAATCCTTTTTTGTTTAGGTTGGTTGGGCGTTGCGTTCAACATGGGCACAGATTAAAGGGCGGCTGGCGGCGGATAAATCGGCTGGAATGGGTAATACCGTCAACTCAGAAGAGACAATTATTGATTGAGTACCAAAGCCACTGTTTTTTGGCAGCCAAAAAGTAATACAAAAAATCTCACGCGTGAGCTATTGAGTGCAGCAAACATTGCCTGTAGATTTTCTCACGCGTGAGTTTTTCACAGCGAGGTCAGAACCATGAACAGCAGCGCTCCATCGAGCCCCTCCACCGGGCCCGGTACCCATTCAGCAAGCCTTCAGGGAGAGCGCTCGAAGCCGTCCGCGAAAAAGCCATCGAGCTTTTACATGAAGCAGATGCGCGCGGGCCTGGCGGCTGCTGGCTACGTGAAACACGAAACTTGGGTGCTTCCCGAAAACCGAAGCCTGCTCAAGCAGATGGAGAAACAGCTTCGCCAGCCGATTCTGGCTGGCTCATTCATGTCGGAGAATTTCATGAGCGCAGGTACCAACTGGAATATCGATCGCCTCTTCACGGCGCTTCAGGCCCTGGATGAAGTGGTGTCGAAGGACATTTCGCTTTCTCTCGTCCAAGGCTCCGAGTCCAGCATCAAGTTGGAAATGAACGACTTCGGAGGTTTGCCGATTTACATCGCGGTGGTGGGCGAGCAAATCATCGTGGACACCGTTCTGGTCGACGTCGAGTCCATCAACGACGTACCGGCCTTCAATGACGCCGTGCTGCGCAGCCGGGAAATGTTCCCGCTGTCGTCGATAGGGATCGAGTCGATGCCGAACGGGCAAGTTGTTTACAACATGTTTGGCGCGTTGAGCTCCGACTCCAGCCTGACCAACATCGTGACCGAGGTGAAAACCCTGGTCGATAACGTGCAACGCGCCAGCGAAGCCTTCGAACGTTTCTTCAATTAAGTATTCGGGAGTACCCAATGACTCAGTCCATCTGGAGCAAACTGTTCACCGCGCTGCGTGGCGGTGCCAGCGAAGTCGGCGAATCGATCGTCGACCAACAGGCCCTGCGCATCCTCGATCAGGAAATTCGCGACGCCGACAGCGCGCTGGCCAACGCCAAGCGTGAGCTGGTCAGCATCATGGCCAAGCACAAACTGGCCAATGATCGCGTCAGCGAGTATGACGCCAAGATCAAGGACCTCGAGTCCAAGGCGATGGCAGCCCTGCAGGCCAACCGTGAAGACCTCGCCATGGAAGTGGCCGAAGCTATTTCGACCCTGACCAACGAGCGCGACGTCGAGCAAAAGCAGGCCGCCGAGTTCGGTGGGTATGCCGACAGCATGCGCAAGGACATCACCAAGGCCGAGAGCCGCATCAAAAGCCTGCGCCAGCAAGTGGATATGGCCAAGGCGCGCGACAGCGTACAAAAGGCTCAGGTCAGCGCCTCCATCGCCAGCGGTGGCGCCAACGGCAAGCTGGAAACCGCGGTCGGTACGCTCAATCGTCTGCAGGCCAAGCAGCAACAACGCGCCGCTGAGTTGCAGGCCCAGGATGAACTGGTCGAAGCGTCGACGGGCACCGACCTGGAGCGCAAGCTGCGTGACGCCGGCATTACGCCGAACGAAGGCAGCGCCAATGCGATTCTGGAGCGACTGAAGCAGAAGTCGGCCGAGTAAGCAGCGTGGCGGCAGGGAAGGGCAGGGTCTGCCCTTCTTTTTTAACGTCGAGGGCGGGATGAATGCCTTGAAGGGTTTCAAGACAATCGCAGGCGTGGCGCTGGTGATGGTCGCGCTGCAGCTGTTCAATGTGGCGACGGGTTACAGCCTCATGGCGTTCGGCCTGGTCCCAAGAACGCTGCCGGGACTGCTTGGCATCATCACCTCACCGTTTTTGCACGCCTCGTTTGCCCATCTCAGCGCGAACCTGATTGCCTTTTTGATACTGGGCACGCTGGTCACTATCGAAGGGTTCCATCGGTTCGTGACCGTCAGCGCGATTATTATCCTGCTGGGTGGCTCGCTGGTGTGGCTGTTCGGTTTTACCGGCATACACGTGGGCGCCAGCGGTTGGGTGTTCGGCTTATGGGCCTACCTGTTGTCACGCGCCTGGTTCCACAGGAGCTGGGGCAACCTGATAACCGCCGGTGTTGTCGCGCTGCTTTATGGCGGCCTGATCCTGGGTTTTCTGCCGCGTCAGGGTGTTTCGTTCGAGGGGCATCTTTTTGGAGCACTGGCCGGATTTATTGCGGCCAAGGTACTTCTCTCCACGCCGCGCAGCAGGTTTAATGCCGGCTGAACGCACTTGAGCATCCCGACGTCGAGGCGATGGCGTCACCAGGAATCAAGTACCCACGGAGTCAGGGACTGAATGTCGATTTTTCTTTTGCTGCGCATGTACGCCTCCTCCCTCTTTCATCGCTTCGGCTGGGCAGGTCTGGTCATTGCCTTGGGGGTGCACCTGAGCACGGCGTATCTGGGCCTGGTGTTTCTGGGTGAGCAACACCTCACCGCGCCCGCCACGTTCGTTTACTTCTATCTCACCACTACGCTGACCGTCGGCTACGGCGACCTTGCGCCGCAGACCTCGGCGGGGCGCATATTCGTGGCCACCTGGGTCATGCTCGGGGGCATTGCGCTGCTGACGGCAGCCATCGGCAAAACCACCAGCAGTGTTATCGATGCATGGAGAAAAGGCATGAAGGGCAAAGGCGATTTCACCGGCAAGGTCGGTCATACCGTGCTCATTGGCTGGGAGGGCGCGTCCAGTGAGCGAGTGATTGAGTTGTTGCTTCAGGACGAGACCTCGAATGACAACCTGATCGTCATTTGCGATTGCACCCTGGAAGAAAACCCGATGCCGGGCAAAGCGGCGTTCATCCGCGGTGAAAGCCTGTCCTCCACCGCGTTATTGCAGCGCGCAGGGGTGCCCGGTGCCGAGCGCGTGCTGGTGCGCACGCCCTCTGATGATCTGACCCTGGCCACGGTGCTGGCGGTGAATCAACTGAGTCCGATCGGGCATGTTGTTGCCCACTTCAATGAAAGTGAAATTGCCGCATTGGCCAGTTCCTACGCGCCGAGCCTGGAATGCACCTCGAGCATGGCCATCGAGATGCTGGTGCGCGCCTCGCAGGATCCGGGCTCGTCGGTCGTCATCAATGAGCTGCTGTGCGTGGGTCAAGGTGCCACCCAATACCTGATGAAATTGCCCGAGGCCTTTGAAGCCACCTTCGGCGAGCTCTACACCCAGATGAAAGAACGCCACAATGCCACCCTGATCGGCTATCGCGCCAAAGGTGCCCAGCAGCCATCGATCAACCCACCCAGCGCCACGCGTGTTGAAGGTGGCGAACTCTTCTACATCGCCTCCACCCGCCTCAAGGAAATCTCCAATGGGATGGCTTAAACAGCTGATGGGGCTTGAGGCCCCGAAAACGAATACGCAATCGAAACAACCTATGGGCGAACCGCTGCCGAGCACCGGGCCGCTGGGCCTGGCGCCGGGCAAAGGCGTGATGTTCGACACGAGCCTCAAATTGTTGCTCGATGGGCAGACCACCGTGGTGATCCCCGGCTCCCAGGAAATCTGGAGCAATGGCACCGTTGATCTCGGGCAGTCGACCTGGCTGTCACGCTATTACATGAACGACGAAGATTACTGGCTGCAGGTGCACACCACCGGCGACATCGCCGGGCAGGTCGAGTCAGTGATCCTGTTCAACTACCTGAGTTACGTCACCCTCAGCAGCGAAGCTGAAGTACGTCGGCTGGCCGGGCCACAGAGCCTGATCGGGCTGCCGACGTACACCCACAACGGCGTCGAATACGCACGCGTGTGGGGGAGCGAGGACGGCCAGACAGAGCTGGTGGCCATGAGCGAGCGTGTGATAAATCCCGAGAATGCTTACAGCGTCGAGCACCGCTCGATGCTATACGCCCGTGACACAGGCCTGACCGATCGCCGGGAGTTCCTGTTGTTCTCCGTCGAAGAAGACGCCGAGGGCACCGTCAGCCTGAGCACGTCGCTGGGCATTTCGCTGTACACAACCGACTTGAATGCGCTCTAAAAAAGGAAGACATCCATGCTAGAAGCTCTCTCCATCTCCCTGAACAAAGCTGCGGTGTTCGGGTTTGTCACGTACCTGCTGGGGGCGGTCGTGCTGTTTGCGCTATTCCAGTTCATTTACACCCGCGTCACCCCGCACAAGGAATTCGAGCTGATCCGTGCCGGCAACACCTCGGCCGCGGTCGCCCTTGGCGGCGCGATCATCGGTTTCGCCATCCCGGCCAGCAATGTGATCGCCTATTCGATCAGCATCCTCGACTTCGTGGTCTGGGCGGTGATCGCGGCCGTTGTGCAACTGTTGGCGTTTCTGCTGACCAGTCTGGTGCTCAAAGGTACTTCCGAGCGCATCAAGAAAGGCGAACTTGCAGCAGGCATCTATGTGGCCGCCGTGGCCATCAGCGTCGGCATGTTGAATGCCGCGTGCATGACGCCTACCCAGAACTGATTGCGCACGGAGCTCCCGATGAAACGAAGCAAGTACGTCCAGCTGTCGCTGGCTGCGTCGGTCGCCATGGCGATATCCGGCTGCGGCCCGACGGAAAAAACCTACGATTTGCAGAAGAAGTACAACTTCCAATCTGTTCAACAGTGCGCCGATGAAAAACTCCCGGTGGACGTCTGTTCGGACGCTTACATGACGGCCCTGGCCGAGCATCGCCGCATCGCCCCGGTATACGCCAGCCAGGCCGATTGTGATGCCGACTTTGTCGCCGGCTGGTGTCAGTTGGACTCCAATGGCCA
Organism: Pseudomonas sp. EYE_354; assembly: GCF_023148575.1. NCBI lineage: Bacteria > Pseudomonadati > Pseudomonadota > Gammaproteobacteria > Pseudomonadales > Pseudomonadaceae > Pseudomonas > Pseudomonas sp. EYE_354. The sequence continues at coordinate 253,694 of NZ_JAHXNQ010000005.1, read as the reverse complement.
GTTCATCCCCAAGCTGGGCGGTTTTGAACTGACTGCCGAAGGTCAGGTGACCCAGTCCCAGGTCGACGCTGCCAATGCTCAAGCGGGCGGCGCCCAGGCGAACAGCGGCGGCTCAGGTTTCTCCACCAGCAGCCTGCTGACCGGGTTGCTGATCGGCAACATGCTGAGCAGTAATCGCAACAGCTTCCGCTCGGAGCCGGTGTATCGCTATCGCGATGATCGCGGCAACTACGGCAACTCGACGCTTAATCAGCGCGTCTCCAATGGCGCGACTTTCGGTCGCTCCAATCAGGCCCGCTACGGCAGCAGCAATTACTCCAACACTCTGCGTTCCTCCAGCCAGTCGAGCTCCGTTGCGTCGGCCACCTCCCGTGGCGGCTTCGGCAGCAAGGCCAGCGCACGCAGCGGCTGGGGCGGCGGCGGATCGAGCAGTTAAGGACGGCGGGCCATGAAGAAGATCCACTGTGCAGAGCGTCATGACTGGAAACAGACAGCCGACAGCCTCGGTTTCCTGTTCCACACCATCGACGGCGAACCCTATTGGGACGAGCGCGCGTACTACCAGTTCACGCTCAAGCAAATCGAGCACGACCTCGAAGACCCGACCACCGAGATCCATGACATGTGCATGGACCTCGTCGCCCGCGTGGTCCAGAGCGAAGAACTGCTCAAGCGCCTGAGCATTCCTGCGCCCTTCTTCGACATGATCCGCACCTCATGGCTCGAAGGCCATCCGCATCTGTACGGGCGCATGGACTTTTCCTACAACGGCACCGGCCCCGCCAAGTTGCTCGAACTCAACTACGACACCCCGACCAGCCTCTACGAGGCCGCGGCGTTTCAATGGGGCTGGCTGGAGCAATGCATCGAGCGGGGGTTGCTGCCCAAGCATGCCGACCAGTTCAACAGCATCGACACCAAACTGCACCAGGCCTTTGCCCAATTGCAGGTCAACCAGCCGTTCTACTTTGCCTCGATGAAAGGCTCGACCGAAGACAAAGGCACCACCGACTACCTGCGCCTGGTCGCGGAAAAAGTCGGCATCGAGTCGCGCCACATCGACATCGAAGACATTGGCCTGACCGGCGAAGGCCGATTCGTTGATCTGGAGGATCGCTGGATCCCGCACCTGTTCAAACTGCACGCCTGGGAATTCATCTTCCACGAACCCTTTGGCAGCGCCATTGCAGAAAGCGACACCCAGTTTTTCGAGCCGGCCTGGAAATCCATCCTCTCCAACAAAGGCATCCTGCCGCTGCTGTGGGAGTTCAACAAAGACCACCCCAACCTGCTCGCCGCCCACCTGGACACCGAACCGGACAAAGCGGTGCCCAAGGGCTGGGTGCGCAAGCCATTCTTCTCAAGGGAAGGCGCCAACATCGAACTGCAAACCGCCGACGGCCTGGTGGTGAAAGAGGACGGGCCCTACACGGATGCGCCGTTTATCCTTCAGGAGTTCGCACCGCTGCCGCGCTTTGGAGACAGTTACACGTTGATCGGCTCTTGGGTGATTGGCGATCAGGCGGCGGGGATTGGCGTGCGCGAGGACAACAGTTTGATTACCAAAGACTCGAGCCGGTTTTTGCCGCATTTGATATTGGATTGAGACCCCAGCTCAAAGGGCCAGCAGGGCTGATCTCTTTCATTTGCAGGACGTTTCCGAGAGAATCCCAACCGCATTGCGCCAGCGGGAATGGGTGACTAGGCTGCGGATCGTCACTGGTTATTCAGTGATCGGGTTTAGTCGCCCGGATTCGATTGGCGCATAAGCAACTCATTAGTCAGGCAACGCTTTGCCTGCATCTTATGGTGGCTGTGCGCAGGGCACCTCCGGGTGCGCCGGGTTTCCAATCGACCGGTCGACTAACCTGCGTACAGCTGCCGCCTTTTGTTTAGTCGCGGAAGTGGCAGCTCCAAATTATCGATTGGAGTTTTGCTATGGATAACGTTGTTTCGAATTCGCCCGCATCGCCTGCAACCCACCCCTTTACTGTCAATGAAGAACTGAGCTTTGAAGATGCCTGGGTGCGTGTGGCTGAGTTGCTGCAGTGTGCGGTAGCGACGTCTCAGGTGATTGGGGAGCCGCTGGCTGCGCCGCAGAGAGCGGTGATGCATTTGGTGGAGATGGCGAAGATGGTGGCGGACCGGGCTGTGGAGTGTTTGCAGCCCGCGTAACGCGGCTGGGAGAAGAGCAGGGTCTCGCAGCCTGCTTTTGATTGCTCAATAGTCCAACAGGTGTTGGACTATTGAGTCACGGTATTTATCAGGCATTAAAAAGCCGGCTTGTGGGCGGCGTTATTTTCGAGTTTCTACCTTGTTTTGTCGGTTCTTATGGCTTGAAAGATTTATGTCCCCCCATTTGTCCCCCCACTTCGAGGTTTCGTCCAGACTGAGGGGACCATATTTTTGCAAAATTGTAGCCTAAGCGGTCCTGTGATGCCTTCGGCTCTTAGCTACCCGCTGCTGAGGCTTGCCAAAGGAAGCTTGGCGACACAGCATTTTGTCAGTCAATCCTGATAAGCAGCTTTAACCTTATTAAAACCGACAAAAACGGCTAATATCAGCAGATTTTTTACCGGCAGATTTAGCTATGACTGATCGTTGGCAAGGAGATCCTGCGCAAGCACTATGTCCACCGAAACGAAGCAGGGCTGGTACGCTCGACCATCAAGGAGAAGGGGCGGCACAAGGTTATCGACCGTATTAGCGTCTCATTAAACGACAAGGATGACGTGTACGAGGCTGAGTTCGCCAACCTGGGCATCAAGAAGGTGCTGATCGACTCCAACACCGTCAAGGCCCACCAGAAGCTGCTGGTGGGTGGTGTTTGGTGCATTGCGGATGTGGAGTATGAATACACCGAGGACAAGTCTGCCTCACCTTGGATTCTGGCCTCGCTAAAGCCAATTCAGATTTCCCGCTTTGATTTCGACGGCTATCTGGAGGCACGTAAGCAGTTCACCACTGATGAGTGGATTGACCTGCTGATCCAGAGTGTGGGTTTCAATCCGCAGATGTTCGGCAAGCGCAATAAGCTCGCTCAGCTTATCCGCCTTATCCCGTTCTGCGAGCGCAATTACAACCTGATAGAACTGGGCCCGAAGGGCACTGGCAAGTCGCACGTTTATTCCGAGTTTTCACCCCACGGTATTCTTATCTCCGGTGGCGAAGTTACAGTTCCCAAGCTGTTCGTCCATAACGGTACGGGTAAGCTCGGCCTGGTGGGTTACTGGGATGTAGTGGCTTTCGATGAGTTCGCCGGCAAGCAAAAGCGAGTGGACAAGTCGCTGGTGGACATCATGAAGAACTACATGGCCAACAAGTCGTTCTCACGGGGAGTGGAAACCTTGGGAGCAGAGGCCAGCATGGTGTTCGTGGGTAATACCGATCACACCGTGCCGTACATGCTTAAGCACACGGACCTGTTCGACCCGCTGCCGGAAAAGTTCCACGACTCAGCCTTTCTCGACCGCATTCACAGCTACATTCCCGGATGGGAAGTGGATGTCATCCGTGGCGAGATGTTCTCCAGTGGTTACGGCTTCGTGGTGGACTACCTGGCCGAGATCCTGCGCTCGCTTCGTAGCCATGACTACTCAGATCGCTACAAGGGACAGTTCACGCTATCCGACGAGATATCGACGCGCGACCGCGATGGCATCAATAAAACCTTTTCTGGTTTGATGAAGATCCTGTACCCGCATGGCGAGGCGACAGCCGCCGAAGTGGAAGACGTATTGCGCACTGCAATTGAAGGGCGGAAGCGGGTGAAGGATCAATTACTGCGGATTGACGCTACTTACCCGACAGTACGTTTTGCTTACCTGAAGCCCGGCGGCCAAGAGCGCCTGGTAAGCACGCTTGAAGAGGATGAGTATCCCAATCAGTACCATCGTCGGACCGCGACTGAAGTTTCTACTGCAGACTTATCTCAGGCTGACGGTGTGTCGCATACCGAGGTAGCTCCGGCTACTCAAGTGCCACCCTCGAGCAATCAGGTACCTGTTAAGTCGGTGTTGAAAGAGCAGCATTTGGTCTTCCACGAAAATCAGCGTGGACTTAGTTTTGACAAGTTGTTTGGCCCCTATCTGGTAAGCGCCAAGCGCATCATCATCACAGATCCCTATCTTCGTATGTTCCACCAGTTGCGCAACTTGATGGAGCTGCTGGAAACAGTCAGCAAGCTTCAAGGCGCTGGAGACGAGGTGGCTGTGCATGTAGTGACTGTTGAAGATGAGTTCAATGGCGAACGACAGACCGAAAGCCTGCAAAAAATTGCAGAGGCCTGCGCAAGCGTGGGTATTCAGTTTACGTGGGCTTACGACACCAGCGGCGCCAAACATGACCGTGACATCACAACCGACACAGGCTGGAAAATCGTGCTTGGCCGAGGCTTGGATGTATTTCAACGCTTTGAGTTGAATGATGCTTTTAGCTTTGCCAACAGGCTTCAACAGCACCGGCAGTGCAAGGAATTCAGCGTGACCTTTGTGCGCGTTGATCCGACAGCTTGCTCGTAGCTGTCCGGTCAAGTCATCTGCGTATCAAGGGCGATGGTGTCCGCTTATTTAAGCGAACGCGATCACCCTTATCACCAGGATTTCCCTGCGCCAAATGGCGTTGAACACCATCGGACAGGAGAATGCCTGAAACCCCCGCAATAGCTAAGCTATCAGGAAGATTCTTGGATGGGATAGGATTATTTCGGACAATTAAAAAGCCGGCTTGTGGCCGGCTTCTCGGGGACTGCCTCAGCTTGTTTTTGACAAACCTCACCAGCCTTCAAATCGCTCAGCCCACATTGCGTCGGGCTGAATAGTAAGGGCATCCGCGGGAACTCCTCCGCATCGCCGAGCAGGGTGGATTGCGCAAAGCCACCCCCTGCCAAATGTGCGGCGCATGATACCCACATTCACCTCAGTTGCCCACCTCCGGATCCGATTTAGAGCCTTCCCAGCCCAAAAGGTGGTCATCCAGTGGCACCGGTGGCCGACGGTTGTTGAGGGTGGACCACCAGAACACCCAGCCGACGATTGTGAAGTTTTGTTCGAAGCGTTCCTCGTGGTTCAGGTATTCATCGGGATGCTCGCCGGCGTTGTGACTGCGCATGCGCAGGCCGCCGCCAGGGCGGTTGTAGAGGTATTTGATGCGCAGCATGCCGTCGTGTTCGACGGCGTAGATTTCGCCGTCGATGATTTGGGTGCGGCCTTTGTCGATGGCGAGGGTGGCGCCTTGTTGGATGATGTCGATCATGCTGTTGTCGACCATGTACGCGCCCAGCGCGCGGTCGGGGTTGACGTTGAGGGCGTCGAGGGTGTGCACGGAGACGCGGATGCGTTCGGTTGAGGTGAAGGTGGGGTGGAGGGGGATCTCCACGTCGAGTGGTTCCGGAGGGCAGGCGGGGCCTGTGATGTATTTTCCGATTGATTCGCGGGCGATGGGCAGTCCTTTGCGTGTGTCCGGGCCTTCCAGCAGAAAGTTGGCCGGTGGGTGTTTGGGGCCTTCGCCGGTGCGCAGCCAACGGCTGGAGACGCAGAGCAGTTCTGCGAACTCGTTGAGTCGGCCCATGGGCACGCCGCGTTTGAACCAGTTGTTCACGTGTTGAGGCGTGACACCACGGTTTTTGGCGAAGTCGGAGGCGGAAAGATGCACTTCCCGTAATAGCGCTTTTAAACGATCACCTGATGTATTCATAAACGCAGAGTTTACTGGCCAAGAAAACCAATCAAATAAACCATGCGTTGAATTGCGCGTGTAGGCTTTTGCTTAGTTGTGGCCTGATCTTTCAGTTATAACTCTTAGTTCAACGATGTGTATCAAGCGTTGAACTTGGCGTTTACGTTCTTCCATAAAAAAGCCCCGAATACTCGGGGCTTTTTCAATTGCCGGGGCAATGGGGAGCAGGTATCAGCCTTTGTAGGCAGCGACCGACTTCATGATCTCGGCGCGGGCGGCGTCTGCGTTGCCCCAACCGTCGATCTTCACCCATTTGCCTTTTTCGAGGTCTTTGTAGTTCTCGAAGAAGTGTTTGATCTGTTCCAGCAGCAGTGGCGGCAGGTCGGTGTATTCCTTAACGTCCACGTACAACTGGGACAGCTTGTCGTGTGGCACCGCGATCACTTTGGCGTCGCCGCCGCCGTCGTCGGTCATGTTCAGGATGCCGACCGGGCGCGCGCGGATGACCGAGCCTGGGTTAACCGGGTAAGGGGTTACAACCAGCACGTCGAGGGGGTCACCGTCGTCAGCCAGGGTGTTAGGGATGAAGCCGTAGTTGGCCGGGTAAAACATCGGGGTGGCCATGAAACGGTCAACGAACAGGCAGTCGCTGTCTTTGTCGATTTCGTATTTGATCGGCGCGTGGTTGGCCGGAATCTCGATGGCGACGTAGATGTCGTTCGGCAGGTCTTTGCCAGCCGGAATCTTGCTGTAGCTCATTGGGCGTTGCCCCCGTAGTTGGCCATATGACATGGCCGGATTGGCCTAAAAGTGGCGGCGATTATAGGCATATTCTGACGACGATGCCATGCGCCAGACGTCGTACAGTCATTCGTCCTGTGGCTGATAGCGCAGGTCGTGCGCTTGCAGTTGGGCCAGGCGGGCCAGGGGATCCTGGCGATAAAAGCGGCTGAGCTGGGCGTACACCTGTGGATAATGCGTGATCAGCAAATCCGGGGCACTGAAAAAATATTCGCTGGTGACGGCGAAGAATTCCGCGGGGTTTTCCGCCGCGTAGGGGTCTATTTCGGTCTCGGCATCCGGGTCGGTGTCCAGTTGACGGTTGAGGTCATCGAACGCGCTTTGCATCACGCTGGCCCATTCCTGCACGCGCATGTCGTTGTGCAGCGGCGGCAGGCCGTTGGCGTCGCCGTTGAGCATGTCGAGCTTGTGCGCCAGTTCGTGGATCACCAGGTTGTAGCCGTCCCACTGGCCGCTGGCGAGCACGCCGGGCCAAGCCAGAATGACCGGGCCTTGCTGCCAGGCTTCGCCGCTGTGTTCGCCGTCCCACTCGTGCTCCACGCCGCTGGCATCGCGATGACGCTGGGGGCTGAGGAAGTCGTCGGGGTACAGCACGATTTCGTGGAAGCCCTGGTACCAGTCAAGGTCGCCCAGGTTCATCAGCGGCAGCTGTGCCTGGGCCGCGAGCAGCAGGCGTTGTTCGTGATGCAGGTCGACGCCGGGCAGGGCGGTGAGGTGTTTTTCGGCGAGGAATATCGCGCAGGCTTCGCGCAGCCACTGGTCTTGCTCGGCGCTGATGCCGTCGAGGAAGGTCAGGTGGTGGCGCACCCGTTGCCAGGTGTCATCGGCAATCGGGTGCTTGGCCAGCAGGCGCCGGCGACGCCAGGCGCTGAGGGACCACATCGTCGGTTACTGCGACTTGGCTTCGGAGGTGGAGCGGCCAAATCGGCTGCGGAATACACCAATAATCATCGGCACCAGGGACAGCAGGATGATGAACACCACCAGCAGCGACAGGTTTTTCTTGATAAACGGTACGTTGCCGAAGAAGTAGCCCAGGGTCACCAGGCCACCGACCCAGAGGATGGTGCCCAGCACGCTGAACCCGAAGAAGCGCGGGTAGGGCATCTTCGCGATGCCGGCGACGAACGGCGCAAAGGTGCGCAGGATCGGCAGGAAGCGCGCCAGGGTCACGGTTTTGCCGCCGTGCTTGTCGTAGAAATCGTGGGTTTTTTGCAGGTAGTCGCGACGGAAGATTTTCGAGTTCGGGTTGCTGAACAGGCGTTCTCCGGCGGTTCGTCCGATCACGTAGTTGGTGCTGTCGCCAAGGATGGCCGCCAACATCAACAGGCCTGCCAGCAGCACCGGGTCCATGCCACCGCCCGCCGCCACCGCGCCGGCGATAAACAGCAAGGAATCACCCGGCAGGAACGGCATGACCACAAGGCCGGTTTCGCAAAAGATGACGAGGAACAGAATGGCGTAGATCCACGGACCGTAGTTGGTTACCAGCAGGTCGAGGTAAACGTCGAGATGCAGGATAAGGTCGAGCGGGTTGAAATCCATGGATGACACCTGTGTGAACGGCCCGGCTCAGCAGGCCTGTGCGGAAGCTCGGGTAATAAGGCTACAAGTTGTACGCCGCATTTCTTACAACCCCGAAAGGTGCGCATTATACGGATTGAGAGGTGAAAAGCGTGTCGGTTTTGTAGCGAAGGATGTCGTGGCGACTTACCCAAAAATGAGTGAATGCGACGTGGTGAGCGAGGGCGCTCGCTCACCAGTGCACGCCCGCGCGTTACGAAACGTCAGTCTTCATTGATCGGCAGCGTGTAGTTCTTGAACTCTTTGTCCTCACGAAACCCCATCGATTCATACGTCTTCTGCGCCACTTCGTTGTCACTGCTGGTGGACACGCGCAGGCGCACGGCGTTGGTTTCTTTGGCCATTTTTTTCGCGGTGCGCATCAGGTTATCCGCCACCAGTTGCCGGCGCGCGTCTTCAGCGACGTAGATGTCGTTGAGGATCCACACCCGTTTGAGCGACAGCGACGAAAAGCTGGGGTACAGCTGGCAAAAGCCAAGCAATTTCTTGTCATCATCATCGGCCAGGGCCAGGTAGATCACCGACTCCTTGCGACGCAGGCGCTTTTCCAGAAAGGCCCGCGATGAGTCGGGAAACGGCAGTGCGCCGTAGAACTCGCGGTATTTGACGAACAAGGGGGTCAACAGGTCCAGGTGTTCCAGGGTCGCTTGAGTAATCCGCATGCCAGGCCTCGACTTCCAAAGGGGGGGTGACCACACGCGCGGCCGTGACTTGATGCTGCCAAAACACGCCAAAAAGCGCAATCGTGCCGGGATCAGTCCCCGGGAGGGCTGAGCAGAAAGTTGCCCTTCATCAGGTCTGGATCGTCGGACTCGATCGTCTGTACCTGCGCCTCATCCTTGAGGTTGACCCCCGACAACTGCCGGCGACACGCCTCTCGCATCAAGTACAGCAAGCGATGGGCCGCCATGCCATAACTCAAGCCTTCCAGGCGTACATTGGAGATGCAGTTGCGGTAGGCATCGGTCAGGCCGACCTTGGGGTTGTAGGTGAAATACAGCCCCAGGCTGTCCGGCGAACTGAGCCCCGGCCGCTCGCCGATGAGGATCACCACCATTTTGGCGCCGAGCAAATGCCCGATCTCGTCCGCCACGGCGACACGGCCCTGCTCCACCAGAATCACCGGTGACAGCGACCAGCCTTCGGCGTGGGTCTGTTCCTCCATGCGCGCCAGAAACGGCAACGTATGTTTATGCACTGCCAGCGCCGACAGGCCATCGGCCACCACCACCGCGAGGTCCACGCCGCCGGGGTTGGCGGCTGCGTGGTCGCGCAGGGTCTGGGCTGATTCGTCACTCAGGCGCCGCCCCAGGTCCGGGCGTTGCAGGTAGCTGTGTCGGTCGGCGGCGGCGCTGTGCAGCAACAGGCTGTCACGCCCGCGCTCGGCCAATTGGCTGGTCAGTCCGGCATGGTCAAACGGCAGGTGCACCGCATCTCGCGCTTGGGCGTGGGCGAACTGGAAGTCCAATTGCGCGCTGGTGGGGATGCTGGTGCCGGTTCGGCCCAGGGCGATCCGCGCCGGGGTCAGGCGGCGCAGTTCCAGCCACGGGTTATCAGGCAGTTCTGGTTGCACGATCGGCTCCTTCATCCCAATTGCGCCAAGGCTTGGCGAAACGCTGGTGGCAGGCTGTTGCCGAAGCGCACTTTGCCGTCGGCTTGCGTGAAGATGCCCATTTTCGCCAGCCACTGTTCGAACTCCGGCGCCGGTTTCAGGCCCAGGGTCTGGCGGGCGTACAGGGCATCGTGGAACGAAGTGGTCTGGTAGTTGAGCATGATGTCGTCGGAGCCGGGGATGCCCATGATGAAATTGATCCCGGCCACGCCCAGCAGGGTCAGCAGGGTGTCCATGTCGTCCTGGTCGGCTTCGGCGTGGTTGGTGTAGCAGATGTCGCACCCCATCGGCACGCCAAGCAGTTTGCCGCAGAAGTGGTCTTCCAGCCCTGCGCGGATGATCTGCTTGCCGTTGTACAGGTATTCGGGGCCGATAAAGCCGACCACGGTGTTCACCAGAAACGGCTTGAAGTGCCGGGCCACGGCATAGGCGCGGGTTTCGCAGGTTTGCTGGTCGACCCCAAAGTGCGCATTGGCCGACAACGCGCTGCCCTGGCCGGTTTCGAAATACATAAGGTTCTGGCCCAGGGTGCCGCGATTGAGGCTCAAGCCCGCGTCGTAGCCTTCCTGCAGCACGCTCAGGCTGATGCCGAAACTGGCGTTGGCCGCCTCGGTGCCCGCGATCGACTGAAACACCAGGTCCAGCGGCACGCCACGGTTGATCGCCTCGATGGAAGTGGTGACGTGGGTCAGCACGCAGGCCTGGGTGGGGATGTCATAGCGCTGGATGATCGCGTCGAGCATCTCCAGCATGGCGCAGATCGAGGCAATGCTGTCGGTGGCGGGGTTGATGCCGATCATGGCGTCGCCGTTGCCGTACAGCAGGCCGTCGAGAATGCTCGCGGCGATGCCGGCCGGTTCATCGGTGGGGTGGTTGGGTTGCAGACGTGTGGACAGCCGTCCGCGCAGGCCCATGGTGCCGCGAAACTGGGTGACCACGCGGATCTTCTGCGCCACCAGCACCAAATCCTGCACGCGCATGATCTTGGAGACGGCCGCGGCCATTTCCGGCGTCAGCCCCGGCGCCAACGCGCGTAGGGCCTGTTCGTCAGCCGCATCGCTGAGCAGCCAGTCGCGCAGGCCGCCCACGGTGAGGTGGCTGACAGCCGTAAACGCCTGTTTATCGTGGGTGTCGATGATCAGTCGGGTGACTTCGTCGCTTTCATAGGGGATCAGCACTTCTTCCAGGAAGTGCTTGAGCGGGATATTCGCCAGCGCCATTTGCGCCGCCACCCGTTCGCCGTCGTTCTGTGCGGCCACGCCGGCCAGGAAGTCCCCGGAACGCGCGGGGCTGGCTTTGGCCATCACGTCCTTGAGGCTGTCGAAACGGTAGGTGAGTGCGCCCACCGCGTGAGAAAAGCTTGCCATACAGTGTCTCCTTGACGACGCGGACGAGGTGCCCGCGTCGAGGTTTACGGCAGTCAGTGCAAGGCGGCCTCTGCGGCCTGGATCGCCGCGAATTCTTCTTCGGGCGTGCCTGCTACCAAGTGATGCCGGCTGTAGAAAGCAAAGTAAGCAATTAATACTCCATAGATGATCGCGGCGCCAATCACCACCCGTGGATCTACCAGAAACCCCGCCACTACGGCCACGCAGGCCAGTACCAGCGCAACCCCGGACGTGAAGATGCCCCCCGGTGTGCGGTAAGGACGTTCCATTTTGGGGCGACGGATGCGCAGGGTGATGTGCGCAGCCATCATCAACACATAGGAAATGGTCGCGCCGAACACCGCCACCAGGATCAGCAAATCGCCCTGGCCGGTCAGCGACAGGCCAAAACCGATGATGCCGGGGATGACCAGCGCCAGTACCGGGGCCTTGCTCTTATTGGTTTCGGACAGCTTGCGCGGCAGGTAGCCAGCGCGGGATAACGCGAAGATCTGCCGCGAATAGGCATAGATAATCGAGAAAAAGCTGGCGATCAGTCCCGCAAGGCCCACCAGGTTGACGAAGCTGCCCATCCAGGTTGAGCCGCCGTAGGACAACGCCAGCGCTTCAACCAGCGGGTTGCCGGATTTGATCAGCGCATAGGTGCCCGCGCCGCCCGGCGCAATCACCAGAATCAACAGGGCAAAGCTGGTCAGCACCACAATGGCGCCGATTAAGCCGCGAGGCAGGTCGCGCTTGGGGTTTTTGGTTTCTTCGGCGGCCAGTGGCACGCCTTCGACCGCCAGGAAGAACCAGATGGCGTAGGGAATCGCCGCCCACACGCCGACGTAGCCGAAGGGCAGGAAGGTGCTGGCGCCCTTGGCCTCGGTGACGGGAATGTCCAGCAGGTTGGCGACGTTGAAGTGCGGCACCATGGCCACCAGGAACACGCCCAGCGCAATCGCGGCGATGGCGGTGATCACAAACATCAGCTTCAGGGCTTCACCGACGCCAAAGATGTGAATGCCGATAAAGATGATGTAGAACGCCAGATAAATCATCCAGCCGCCGATGCCGAACAACGACTCGCAATAGGCGCCGATAAACACCGCGATGGCGGCGGGGGCGATGGCGTATTCGATGAGGATGGCGGTGCCGGTGAGGAACCCGCCCCAAGGCCCGAAGGCGCTGCGGGCAAAACCGTAGCCCCCACCTGCGGTAGGAATCATGGAAGACAGTTCGGCCAGGGAAAAACACATGCACAGGTACATGGTGGCCATCAGCAGCGTGGCGAGGAACATGCCACCCCAGCCGCCTTGGGCCAGGCCGAAGTTCCAACCGGCGTAGTCGCCGGAGATGACGTAGGCAACACCGAGGCCGACTAACAGCACCCAGCCGGCGGCGCCTTTTTTCAGTTCGCGTTGTTGGAAGTAGTCGGTGCCGACTTTTTCGAAGTCGACAGAGGACCCATTGGGTTCGCTAGGCATAAGAAAGTACCTTTCATTGTTATTGTTTTTAACTCGGCCTCTGTGTGCCGGGTGCACGGTGCAAGTACTTATGAAGATCCAGGGGAAACAAGCCCCCCTCCCACCTTGTTAGTTAGCCTTCAATTGTGGGAGGGGGTGTCTGTTAGAAGAAGCCCAACGGATTAATGTCGTAGCTCACCAGCAAGTTCTTGGTCTGCTGGTAGTGGTCCAACATCATTTTGTGGGTCTCACGGCCCACGCCGGACTTCTTGTAACCACCAAACGCGGCATGCGCCGGGTACAGGTGGTAGCAGTTGGTCCATACGCGGCCCGCTTTGATCGCCCGGCCCATGCGGTAGGCGCGGTTGATGTCGCGGGTCCACACGCCGGCGCCCAGGCCGAACTCGGTGTCGTTGGCAATCGCCAGGGCTTCGGCTTCGTCCTTGAACGTGGTGATGCTCACCACCGGGCCGAAGATCTCTTCCTGGAACACGCGCATTTCGTTGGTGCCCTTGAGCAGGGTTGGCTGGATGTAATAACCGCCCGCCATGTCGCCGGTGAGTTTTTCCACTTTGCCGCCGGTGAGCAGTTGCGCGCCTTCGCCCTTGGCGATTTCCAGGTAGGACAGGATCTTGTCGAACTGTTGCTCGGAGGCTTGGGCGCCGACCATGGTGTCAGTGTCCAGCGGGTCGCCGCGTTTGATCTGCTCGACCTTTTTCATCACCACTTTCATGAACTCGTCGTAGATCGACTCTTCCACCAGCGCGCGGGATGGGCAGGTGCACACCTCGCCCTGGTTGAAGAACGCCAGCACCAGGCCTTCGGCGGCTTTCTCGATGAACGACGGTTCGGCTTTCATGATGTCGGCGAAGAAGATGTTCGGCGATTTGCCGCCCAACTCAACGGTGGACGGAATAATGTTCTCGGCCGCCGCGTGCATGATGTGCGAGCCCACCGGCGTGGAGCCGGTGAACGCGATCTTGGCGATACGTTTGCTGGTGGCCAGGGCTTCGCCGGCTTCGCGGCCGAAACCGTGCACCACGTTCAGCACGCCTGGCGGCAGGAGGTCGCCGATCACTTCCATCAGCACGTTGATGCCCAGCGGCGTCTGCTCGGCCGGTTTGAGCACGATGCAGTTACCGGCGGCCAGGGCCGGGGCGAGTTTCCACGCGGCCATCAGCAGCGGGAAGTTCCACGGGATGATCTGGCCAACCACGCCCAGCGGCTCGTGGAAGTGGTAGGACGCAGTGTGTTCGTTGATCTCGGCGCTGGTGCCTTCCTGGGCGCGGATGCAGCCGGCGAAGTAGCGGAAGTGGTCGGCGGCCAGCGGGATGTCGGCGTTGAGGGTTTCACGCACGGCTTTGCCGTTGTCCCAGGTTTCGGTGATGGCCAGCAGTTCGAGGTTCTGTTCGATGCGGTCGGCGATTTTCAGCAGCACCAGCGAACGGTCCTGCGCCGAGGTCTTGCCCCAGGCGTCAGCGGCGGCGTGGGCGGCGTCCAGCGCCTTGTCGATGTCTTTGGCAGTGGAGCGCGGGAATTCAGCGATAGGCTTGCCGTTGACCGGCGAGGTGTTGGTGAAATAGTTGCCATCGACCGGCGCAACGAATTCGCCACCAATGTAGTTGCCGTACTTGGCCTTGAACGAAACGATCGCGCCTTCAGTACCGGGGTGTGCGTAACGCATGGTGGGTATCTCCTGGCTTTTATGTTTATTGGAGTGCAGCGCTCAAGCGCTTGATAAAGCGTAGAGCAAAGGTCGGGCCAGTGCTTCGGGGCCAGATAAAACAAGGGGTTGGGGTTTGCTGCGCGGCGTTGCTGTCACCCATGCGATACACGGCGGGTGACAGTTTGTGCCATAAACGGTACAGCTTGTGACTGGCGGGTCGGCGCGGGATTGCATCTGTTGCAGGGCTGGGGGATGCTGGACGTTCTCACGCAGGGAGAATAATAAGAACATGCACAACGATCATTTCAGTCGCCATGCCCAGCAGGTATTGACTGTCGCCCGTGGGCAAGACCTGCCCCAAGGCCCCGGCAGCGACCCGTCCATCGCCCGTTCCTGGCTTCGCTGCCTTGAGGACTACCACCTCGACCCTGCACAGACCCTTGCGCCCACCGTGCTCGAGCACGGTCGCCTGCTCGAAAGCCGCGAGCGTCTGCAGCAAGTGCTGCACATCGCCGGCAGCGAAATGAACAGCTTGCACCAACAACTCTCCGGCGCCGGCCACGCGGTGCTGCTGACCGATGCGCGCGGAGTGATCCTCAACTGTGTCACCGCGCCGTCCGAGCGCAAGATTTTCGAGCGCGCCGGGCTGTGGCTCGGTGCCGATTGGAGCGAAGCCTGCGAAGGCACCAATGGCATCGGCACCTGCCTTGTGGAGCGCCAGTCCCTGACGATTCATCGCGACGAACACTTCCGTGGCCGGCACACCGGGTTGACCTGCTCGGCCAGCCCGGTGTTCGACCCCCATGGCGACCTGCTGGCGGTGCTGGATGTGTCTTCGGCGCGCGAAGCGGTGTCGCGCCAGAGCCAGTTCCACACTATGGCGCTGGTGAATCTGTCGGCGAAGATGATCGAGAGCTGTTACTTCCTGCGCCATTTTGAAAACCACTGGCTGCTGCGTTTCCATTTGCAGGCTGAGTCGGTGGGGCTGTTCAGCGAAGGGTTGCTGGCATTTGACGGTGAAGGGCGCATCTGTGCGCTCAACCAGAGTGCGCTGAATCTGCTCGGGCAGATGCGCGGCGGTCTGCTGGGCCAGCCGGTGGAGGCCTTGTTCGAGTGTTCCCTGGACCAATTGCTCGGTCGCGCCAGCGCCAATGCCACCGCCAGTTGGCCGTTGCGCACGCGCGATGGTCGGCATCTGTTCGCGGCATTGCGCGCTCAGGCGCGCAGCGTGCCGGCAGCGCTGACCAAAACGCCGGAAGCGCCTCGCCTGCCTGGAATCTGCCTGGGCGATCCCGCCTTGCAAAGTGATTTTCGCAAGGCGCTGCGGGTGTTTGAGCGTGATGTGCCGCTGTTGATCAACGGCGAAACGGGCACCGGTAAAGAGGCGTTTGCCAAGGCGGTCCACCAGGCGAGCCCGCGGGCCGACAAAGCGTTTATCGCACTCAACTGCGCCGCCATCCCCGAAAGCCTGATCGAAAGCGAACTGTTCGGCTATCGCGGCGGCAGCTTCACCGGCGCACGCAAGGAAGGCATGCAGGGCAAGTTGCAGCAGGCCGACGGTGGCACGCTGTTCCTGGACGAGATCGGTGATATGCCGTTGGCGCTGCAAACCCGGCTGTTGAGGGTCCTGGAGGATCGTCTGGTGGTGCCCATCGGCGGCGAGCCCCAGGCGGTGAATGTCAGGATTATCAGCGCGACCCATCGGAATCTGCTTGATCGGGTGCACAGCGGCAGCTTCCGAGAAGATTTGTACTATCGGCTTAATGGCCTGGAGATCGCGTTGCCGGCGCTGCGGTTGCGCAGTGACAAGTCGCAACTGCTGGATTTTCTGTTGTCCCAAGAGGCGGGCGGGCAAGCCGTCACCATGGAGCCTGCGGCGCGTGAGGCCTTACTGGGGTATGCATGGCCGGGCAATATCCGCCAATTGCGCACGGTATTGCGCACGTTGGTCGCGCTGACGGATGACCTGCTTATCCGGTTGCAGGACCTGCCGGCAATGTTATCCCCTGTCTCGGCTGAAAGAAGCGCAGAACTGCCGCTTGAAGAGGCCGAATCCAAGGCACTGCTCGCGATGCTGGAGTCACGCCACTGGCAGATGACACACACCGCACAGGCGCTGGGTATCAGCCGAAATACGCTTTATCGGAAGCTGCGCAAATATGGCATAAAACGTCAGGCTATTTAGTTCCTTGAAAGGTGCGGGTAGTTGATCAACTTATGAGATTTGCCCTAAGGAACTGTTTTGTCATTGCTGCCACATAATAGACAGAGGCGTTAACGCTTCGTACCGAAGTTGTATATCTATTGTGCGTGGGTGATGAATATGCCGAGTATTTCGAAAACTCCTTTTGGTTTGGGTTTTGTTAATAAGAAGCCGCCAAGCCCGAGTGTCGGAGGGAGTAAGGTTCCGTCGACTGCTCCAGTGGGGAGCTATTTCAAGAATGGCCATTTGTTCAATAAGCAAGGCCAACGTATCAATGCCGCAGGGCAGCGTGTCGACAGTAGCGGCCGAGCGATAAATGATAAGGGACGGCTTATCAATGACAAAGGGCAATTGATCAATGCCCAGGGCAAGCTGATCAACGACAAGGGTCACCTGATCGATAATCAGGGCCGTTTGGTAAATGGCACAGGGCGTTTGGTAAATGCCGATGGGCATTTAATTGACCGCGATGGAAAGTTGGTCAATCGAGACGGTGTGCTGGTTGATAAAGTCGGAAGGCCTCTGGATAAGGACGGTAAGATCGCCCGGGATAAAACCAGTGCGGTAAAAGGTAATAATGAAGCGCATGAACAGTTGCTTCCGCCGTCGATCACTCAACAAATGATTGATTGGAAAAACAAGATTCCGAAACCCGTCAGCCCCCCTAAAATGACCATCGCGGAAGCGACAGCCCGTATGATGGATGCGGAAAAAATGATCAAGTCAGGCGTTATTCCCTCTTCGCCATCCGCCGCCCAGGTTGCGCGCGATGCCGCGATCAGTGCGGGCATAACCGGGGTAGTCTCCGCGCCGATCAATATCGCAGCCTACGCCGGTTCCACTGCCGCCAGTGAACAGATCAAGGCGGCGTACGTGCCCCAACCCATGATTCCCCCGACCCCCAGCGCGAAGTCGTCGATAGATCGCCCGGATACCCCTCAGTCGCCTGATCTGACGCGGCTTTATCCCAGAATGAATGATGCCCAGGTCACCGCGTTCACTGTGGCCAATCAATCGATGGCGCTCAAATATGGGGATACCCAGTCGGGTTTTGTGCCTAATCAGAACTGGTCGAAAGACCCGCTTGAGCGTATGACTCAGTTGGAGGAGTTATTGGATTTCGCCGAGGAGCACACCAAGGAAGTGGCTGACGTGCGTGAGGTTTTCTTCAAGCCTCACCTTGCGAATGATCCGGCTGCCGCTGGGATGGAGGGGCTTGAAGCCCGTCTCGGCACGATAGAAAAAAGAATTAGCAAACTGAGTCAAGCGCAGGCCAACGTTTTGCAGAATCTCAGCCAGTCCACCGGCTCGGAATAAGCGCCGTCAGGAACAGCGTATTTTTAATATCGGCAGTCCAGTTGCCCGCAGGGGTGTCGTGTCTCTCGTTATCTTCGATCACACAGGGTGAGCCTGGCATCGGCGTGCCGGTGGTGGGCTCTTTTAGTGTGTCTTCCTGGTGTGCGTAATCCGTTCGAGATGTAGGAACATGCTTTCAAAAAAACCGATATTGGCGGCATTCTCCGCTCAGGCGGTCGTGGCACAGTCCGGCGCGCTGCCGAGCACCAAGAATGCCGACGAGACGCCGCGTGTTGGCACAGCCAATGCGCCTATCCCTTCACGTCACCGACGAAATGCCGGGGACTGTTCATTTACGCCCACTATTGATTACGGCGGGTTGTTAACGAAAGACGCGCCGCTGACCGAGGAGGCCAGGGTTGTATTACGACAGGTCATCAGCACTTGGAAAGGCCGCCAGCAACAGTCGGCGACCGATGACGCCAACCACGCGTCGAGCCTCGCTGAATGCTTGGTCCGCAGGCTTCCCGAGCCTAAGCGACCGTCCAAGGATGAGCCTGAGAAGATGCTCGAGGCCATCCTCAACTCCCCAGCGGCTCAGACCTTGGGCAAGTTACTTCAGGAAAGTATCAATGCGTATCCCACTGCCACCAGCATAAGGGAGGTGTTGCTCAGCGCTTTGGTCCTGGATGTGGACCCTGCCGACGGCCTGAATCGCAACGAACTCGCGGGATATGCACTACGTCAGCAGGGTAATTGGGGGTATTCCCCTGATGAAATCGTCAAGCGTTTCGAAGCCCACCTGGCCACCCGTTTCGGCGGCGCATCTGCCAAGGTCATCGCTTTTCAACTGCTGTCGGTCTCAGCTCCCGAGTTTCTGATCAAGGGCCTGCCCCCGACGATGCTGTATGGCTCGCATCAATGGGCCACCTTCAGCGCCGCCGTCGCGCGCATAGAGGCAAGGCAGGCGGGTGGCTCCGCTGACAAAACGTATCGGGAGATCATGGCGCTCGATGACAGTGAACCTGTCTCGGAGGATGAAAAGCGCGCGCAGCAGTTGGCGCAGATGACAGCCGTGATTGACTGGGCGATTGTAAATGGTGTCATCCGTGAGCAAAAAGAGGACGCCTATTCCCCGGACGATATCGAACGGGCCTTGGACGCCCTGCAGGCGCACCAGAAGACCCTGGCGGATTCAGTAACCGCATTGACCACGCCGATGCCAACCCGTCGTGAACTGGCACTCCAAGAGTTACGGCGCGTGTACGGTGCCGAAAATGAAAAGTTCTTTGAGCAGCGGCTGCTTGCCAATACCCTTCCGGGCTCGCCTGGGCGAAAGGCTTACTCGTTGCTGGATATCTACATGTCAGGCGACTTGGGTAAACATTTTTGGATATCCAGCGATCCGGACTTCACGACCGTTAACGTTAACCTGGGCTTTTCGAAACTGCCGAATATCAAAAAGCGCTTTGATGAAAAGTTCGACGCTTACCCTGAGGATCTAAAACACGCTTTCAGCGCGCAGTTCAAATATCAGCTATCGTTGCTGCCGCTCGAAGATCGTCGGTTGATCGAGTACGGCAAGGTGACGACCTTCAATGTGGTGCCGGCCTACAACAAGGAGGAGGTCAGCGGCGAGCATAAAATTCACCCCTATATAAAGAGCGGCGCAATCCTCATCCGCGCCGAACGGGAGGGCAAGGCGTGCCATTATCTTTACTCGCCAGCCCAGGGACGCATCATTAAAGATGCCGAATCCATCGACTCAGGCCTGCAGTTCCCCGGCTCGCGCCTGTCGTTTTCCATGTTGCGGTCAGACTCTCCGGGAGGCAAGGAGCCGCCGGTGAAGATGCTTTGGCAGACGGTCGGCAGTGCATCACCGAAAAAAGACCCGGTGGATTTCCTGGCTTTTACTATTTACCCCAACAAATCGCTGGAGGTCGAAAGACGTGGTGAGCATCCCGACCCACCCGCAACCCTCTCATCGCAGAAAACCGACCTGTTGGCCGGCTCCGTCAGTGCTTACTACACACGGGGTCTGAATGAGGCAAAAGCGGCGGCCAATGGCAGTACGCAACAAGAGCGCGAGGCGAAACTTACGGCGTCGG
Source organism: Pseudomonas sp. EYE_354 (assembly GCF_023148575.1). Classification (NCBI taxonomy): domain Bacteria; kingdom Pseudomonadati; phylum Pseudomonadota; class Gammaproteobacteria; order Pseudomonadales; family Pseudomonadaceae; genus Pseudomonas; species Pseudomonas sp. EYE_354. The sequence goes on along the minus strand of NZ_JAHXNQ010000005.1, from coordinate 233,915 downwards.
TCCGCTCATTCTTGTTGGGGTTGATCCCCTTCTACAATGCGGTCGAGAGCTTTGTTGACGGCAGGCCAGCAGAGGCTTTTTTCCATCTGGTATTGGACCTGTTCGGTTTTCTTGTCCCCGGTGTGAAAGGGGGAATACAAGGTGCAAAGCTGGGAGCCAAAGCCGGGATGGGTGCCACGCTCGGTTTTATCAAGGGGTTTGGGGCCGCAGGGCTGAAGTCCATCAACCCGCTGTCGGCGGTATTTGATGTCAGCCATGGTGTGTTTAAGCTCGGCAAGGCAGGTTTTAAAAAACTGCGTGGGCTTGACGGGCACAGTGGCGGTTTTGATATTCCTCAATTGAGTAGCAAGGACGGTATCGCTGATGGTATCTACCGACCTCTTGGCGCCAATGGTGACGCGGTGCCCGTCATCGCCGTGCAGCGCAATGGCAAGTGGTATGCCTTTGATCGCGTCACCGCGACACCCTATGGCGCCCCGTTGCGCGGGTTTGTCAGGCAGCCTCGTTCCCCCGTCGTTGGTATCGCCATCGATATCGCCACCAACGCCGTGACCTCAGTTGTCACCAGCCTGGTTCAGACAAAAATCAATGCGATCTATCAACGCCCTGATGTCCGTGTGCCCGGTATCAGCGCTGGGGATGTGCGGGTTCCGGATACTGATTCGCAGACAGAGCCTGTCGATCAGGCGCTTCGCTCTCGGTTGGAGGTCTGCACGAAGGACATGACGGCCCTCTGGATCTTGTTGAACGCATGGGTGCCGGGGCTAAAAGCCGGCGACCGCAAAGAGGCCGATAAGCCTCAGGACATGATCGACCAGTTGGACGCCGAATTGGCGACGCTGGAGGAGTACACCCGCGAGATTGCAGAGCGGTTGGAGATTTTCTTCAAGCCTTACCGGTCTGATCAACTGCAGGGGGCACGTTACACAGGGCTCGCGGGGCGAGTGGAGAGCATTGAAAAAAAGATGGCGGCCATCGGTAAAGCGCTCAGGCAAGCGCAGGCGCAACTGGAGGCAGCCACAGGGCGGCTCACCTAAAGAGTGCGATTTGCCCCTCCCTGCGCTAACCTGCCTCGATGTTTACGAGGTCAACCATGCATATTCATATTCTCGGTATCTGCGGCACATTCATGGGCTCGATGGCCGTTCTGGCCAAGGAACTGGGCCATCACGTAACGGGCTCCGATGCCAATGTTTACCCGCCCATGAGCACACAACTGGAGGCTCAGGGCATTGAGCTGACCCAGGGTTACGACCCGGCGCAATTTGACCCGGTCCCGGACCTGGTGGTGATCGGCAACGCCATGTCCCGTGGCAACCCCGCCGTCGAGTACGTCCTTAACAAAGGTCTGCCTTATGTGTCCGGCCCGCAATGGCTGGCCGACCACGTATTGCAAGGTCGCTGGGTACTGGCCGTTGCCGGCACCCATGGCAAAACCACCACCAGCAGCATGCTGGCCTGGGTGCTGGAGCACGCGGGCATGAGCCCGGGTTTCCTGATCGGTGGTGTGCCACAGAATTTTTCGGTCTCCGCGCGCCTGGGGCAGACCCCGTTTTTCGTGATCGAAGCGGATGAATATGACAGCGCCTTCTTCGACAAGCGCTCCAAGTTCGTTCACTACCGCCCGCGTACCGCCATCCTTAATAATCTGGAATTCGATCACGCTGACATCTTCCCCGATCTGCCGGCCATCGAGCGGCAGTTCCACCACTTGGTTCGCACCATCCCGAGTGAAGGCCTGGTGATCCACCCCACCACCGAGCCGGCCTTGCAGCGCGTGATCGAGATGGGCTGCTGGACCCCGGTGCAGACCACCGGTGCCGGCGGGCAGTGGCAGGTCAACTTGCTCAGCCAGGACGGTTCCAGGTTTGAAGTGCTGTTCGAAGGCGAGGCCCAAGGCATTGTCGAATGGGACATGACGGGCCAGCACAACGTCGCCAACGCCTTGGTCACCCTGGCCGCCGCGCGACATGTGGGTGTGGTGCCGTCCATGGGCATCGCCGCACTGAGTGCGTTCAAAAGCGTGAAGCGGCGTATGGAAAAGGTCGCCGATGTGAATGGGATTACCATCTACGACGACTTTGCCCACCACCCCACCGCCATTGCCACCACGCTGGACGGCCTGCGCAAGCGCGTCGGTGATGCCCAGGTGATCGCGATAGTTGAGCCGCGCTCCAACTCCATGAAGCTCGGTGCGCACCGTGATGGTTTGCCCGAAAGCGTCAATGATGCCGATCAGGTGGTGTGGTACGCCCCAGCCAACCTGGGCTGGGACCTGCCGGGCGTTGCCGCGTTGTGCACCGTGCCATCGGTCGTGTGTGACTCCCTTGACGGCATCATCGAGCAGGTCAAGCGTCAGGCCAAGCCGGGGACCCACGTGGTGATCATGAGCAACGGCGGCTTCGGCGGCCTGCACGGCAAACTGGCCGAGGCGCTCAAATGAGCGGCCCGGAACGCGTCACCCTGGCGATGACCGGCGCCTCGGGCGCGCCCTACGGCCTGCGTCTGCTTGATTGTCTGGTGCGTGAAGACCGCGAAGTGCACTTTTTGATCTCCAAGGCCGCGCAATTGGTGCTGGCCACCGAGACTGATGTGGCGTTGCCGGCCAAGGTGCAGATGATGCAGGCGTTCCTCACCGAGTACACCGGTGCGGCGGCGGGGCAGATCAAGGTCTATGGCAAAGAGGACTGGATGTCGCCGGTGGCCTCGGGCTCCGGTGCGCCGGCGGCGATGGTGGTGGTGCCGTGCTCGACCGGCACCTTGTCGGCGATTGCCACCGGCGCCTGCAATAACCTGATCGAACGCGCAGCGGACGTGACCTTGAAGGAGCGCCGCCAGTTGATCCTGGTGCCGCGCGAGGCGCCGTATTCGAGCATCCATCTGGAGCACATGCTCAAGCTGTCGAACATGGGCGTTACCATCTTGCCCGCGTCGCCAGGCTTCTATCACCAGCCGCAAACCATCGATGACCTGGTGGACTTTGTGGTGGCGCGGATTCTCAACCTGCTGAACATTCCCCAGGACATGCTGCCGCGTTGGGGCGAACACCATTTGAGCAGCGATGAATAAGATCCTGTTGATGGTATTGGCGTTGCACCTGGCAGGCTGCGCCACCGCCCGCACGTTGGACGCTGCGCAGCCGGGTGCGCCAGTGGTGTATGCCGGCACGCGGCTGGACTTGTATGCGATCAATGGCGGCTGCTGCGCCAGGGACCGTTTCGGTGCCGAGGCGCCCAGTTATCCTCGCGTTGACCTGCCGGCCAGTGCGTTGCTCGACACGTTGTTGTTGCCGTTGTCAGTGTTGACGGTGCTGGGAGTGGGGTTTAACGCCACCGGCGGGCTGTAAGTCGGCGGTGCCAGTGGGCGCCCGTCACTTGCCGAGCTTGCGCAACTCATCCGACTCGACGACTCGCACCCCATCCTGTTCTTCCAGCGCCAGGCGCCACATGGCCCTGGCCAGTTCGCACACTTCAATGCCGTGGTACTTGCCCGGAATCAAGCGTGACAACGGCCCGGCCAACTGCTCGGCCAGACGTGGTTCCAGGCGTTCCCCCAGCAACAACGAAGGGCGCACGATGGTCAGTTGCGGCCAGTCCTGCGCCTTCACCGCCTGTTCCATTTCCCCTTTGACCCGGTTGTAGAACACCGAGGATTTCGGGTCGGCGCCAATCGCGCTGATCACGATCAGGTGCCGCGCACCCAGTTCCCGCGCGCGCTTGGCGAAGGCCACTACCATGTCCAAGTCGACGGCACGGAAGGCGGCTTCGGAACCGGCTTTCTTGATCGTGGTGCCCAGGCAGCAGAAGGCGATATCCACAGGGCCGCTCAACTGCGGCAAAAACACCGCCGGGTCACCCACCGGGTTTTCCAGGTGCGGGTGTTCGGCCAAAGGTTTACGGCTGGGCGCGAGGACGCGGGTGACGGTGGGTTCGTTGAGCAGGCGATCGAGCAAGTGTTCGCCGGTGAGGCCAGAGGCTCCGGCAAGCAAAATATGCTGAGGCGTCAGATACATAGTGTTTCCCCCTTATTACACGTTACAGCTTAGTTGCCTTTGGCTTCCTTGCTATTCATTGAGACGCTTTCGAGCGCCTTTCGTGCCTGCTGCTTGCGTAATAATTGCCAATGGGTAATCACGCCTTTTGGCGCCCAGATCTGCGGCTCGGAGGCTTCGAAGTTGTCTGCCTGTTCGCGCTCGCTCACATGCAACTGCGCCAGTTTGAAGGCTTGCTGCAAGTCGTCGGTCTGGTTGAGGGCTTGGGCGAAGAGGGCGTCGCCGAAGTAGGTGAAGTCGGCTTCCTCGGAGCAACCGAAGGACACGCGGTCGGCGCGCGATGCGGTCATGATCAGGGTGTGTTCATCTTTGAGCGCCGGGATGAAACCGCCGGAGTAGCAGGCGGAAATCACCACGATCTTGTCACGGTTCTTTAATGGGCTGAGCACCGCCGCCAGTTCATCGGCGGGCAAGTCGGCCAGTTCCATGCGCGGTTGGTCCAGCACCAGCTCGTGTTCGTGGGTGCCGTGGCTGGTCAGGTAGATAAACACCAGGTCTTCCGGCCCGGTGCGCTCGGACAGGGTTTGCACGGCGCGGCGCAGGCTTTCACGGGTAGCCAGGGGGCGGTCGGCGATATGGTCGCGGTGGTTGACCAGGCGGATCTGCCCCCGAGCACCGAAGCGCGAGGCGAGCATATTGCTGACGTAATCGGCCTCGCGCAGGAACACGCTTTGTTTGCCGTCGCCGGCCAGCACCAGGGTGTACAGCTCGACGGCGGAGGTGGACGGGGGCACGGCGGCGAGTGCGGCATCGAGCAAGCGACCCTGGGCCAGCACGCCGATTTCCAGTGGGTCGGGCAGCAGCTTGCCGTCGGCGTCACGCACGCGCATGCCGTTGACCCACGTGCCGGCCTGCACGGTGCCGTCGGTGAGTACCAGGGTGCCCCGGCCTTGATAGTTGTCGCTGTCGAAGCCACCGATGTAGAAGCTGCCGTCCGTGAGGTTCAGGCGGCCTTCGCCGGTGAAGCGCCAGTCGCTGAACTGGCCGACGTAGTGGCTGCCATCCACGCCGATCAACTCGCCCTTGCCGCTGAGCGAGCCTTCCTTGAACTGACCGATCCACACGTCGCCGTCGGCGTTTTCATAACGGCCCTTGCCGTTGAGCTGGTTCTGTTTGAACTGGCCGACATAGATGTCGCCGTCGGCGCTGTTGAAGGTACCGTTGCCCTCCAGTTGGCCATTGACGAAGTGCCCGCTGAACTGGTTGCCGCTGTCGTCGTTGCGCTGGCCTTCGCCGTTGGGTTTGCCGTGGGCGAACTGGCCCTGGTATTGGCTGCCGTCGGCCAGCTCCAGGCGCCCCAGTCCCGAGTACTGGTCGTCCTTGAATTCGCCGCGATAGGTCATTTGCCCCTCTTTGAGGGTGCCTTCGCCGTTGCGCCGGCCGTTCCTGAAACCGCCGACATAGTGGCTGCCCGCCGTGGTCAGGCTGCCCTGGCCGTCAAACAGGCCCTGCTTGAACTGGCCTTTATAGACTTCGCCATTGCTGCCATGCCATTCGCCCTGGCCATGCCATTGGCCCTTGTCGAACTCGCCGGCGTACCAGCTGCCGTTGGGGTAGTCGACGCGGCCCTGGCCTTGCAGCAAACCATTGACCACATCGCCCCGGTAACGGCCGCCATCGGGCAGGCGCGCATCGGGCGGCAACAGCGATTCGCCGTCTCCGCAAGCGGTGAGCAACAGGGCGAGGGCAAGGGGGGCGAGTGGGCGCATAGCGGGATCCGGATAATTGAGCGCCGAGTATGCCGCAGCTGCAGGTTTCATACATAAATTTACATACCCTGTGGTGAGTTTTGCTGCCTCACCACAGGGAAGGCCTTACACGAAGCAGAGTGACAGCGACTCGGCGATGTAGGCCGGTTTTTCCTGGCCTTCGATCTCCAGGGTGGCGGTGGCCTTGAACAGCCATTGCCCGGGTTTTTTCTCGGTGACATCGGTGAGGGTCACGGCCAGACGCACCTTGGAGTCGACCTTCACCGGTTGGATAAAGCGCACGCTGTCCAGGCCGTAGTTGACCGCCATTTTCAGGCCTTCGGGCATGATCAGGATGTCTTCCATCAATTTGGGCATCAAAGACAGCGACAGGAAACCGTGGGCGATGGTGCTGCCGAACGGGGTTTGCGCGGCCTTGACCGGGTCAACGTGGATGAACTGATGATCGCCGGTGGCTTCTGCGAACAGGTTGATACGGGCCTGGTCGATGGTGAGCCATTCGGAACGTCCCAGTTCCTTGCCGACATAGTCGTTGAGCTGCGCTACAGGTACATACGGCATTGCGTCTCTCCTTGGTTCATCGAAGCTGTTTTATGGGTGACAGGGAACCAATGTAGATCATCATGGGCAATCAACCCGGTCAACCCACCATGCTTTTGGCGAATGCCGATGCATAGAGCGGGCGTGCTTATAATGCGGGCGGTCTTGAAGGGGGAAGAACGGATGTTGTTACGCGGTCTGACGTGGCTGGTGCTGTTTCAATTGATCGGCACGGCGATCAATCATTTGCTGGTACCGGTGCTGCCGGGGCCGATTATCGGCCTGCTGCTGATGCTGGGCTATCTGGTGTGGCGTGGCGAAGTCGGCGAGCCCCTGAGCCTTGCAGCCAGCAGCCTGTTGCGTTATCTGCCGTTGCTGCTGGTGCCACCGGCAGTGGGGGTGATGGTGTACGCCAAGGATATCGCCGCTGATTTCTGGGCGATTGTTGGCGCACTGGTGCTGTCGCTGGTGGTGGCCATGGCCTTCGTTGGCGTGCTGATGCAGCAGATGGTCAAGCGCAAGGAGAAAGATCAATGATCTTCGACTGGCACGGCGCCTGGACGGCCGTCATTCATCACCCGTTGTTCGGTATAGGCATCACCCTCGGCGCTTACCAACTGGTGCTGGCAGGTTACGAGAAGACCCGCTGGATTTTCCTGCAACCGGTGCTGGTGTCCATGTTGCTGGTGATCGGCGTATTGCTTACCTGTGGTCTGAGCTACACCGAATACCGCAAGAGCACCGAGATCATGGGCATCCTGCTGGGACCCGCGACGGTGGCCCTGGCGGTACCGCTCTACCTAAATCTGCGGCGCATTCGCCAGTTGTTCTGGCCGATTTTTACTACGCTGGTGATAGGTGGGGTGCTGGCCACCGGCCTGTGCGTGCTGCTGGGTTGGTGGTTTGGCGCCGAACACATGATGTTGATGACCATGGCGCCCAAGTCGGTGACCTCGCCGATTGCCATGCTGGTGGCCGAACAGATTGGCGGTGTTGCGGCGTTGGCGGCGGTGTTCGTGCTGATCACCGGAGTGGTGGGCGCCATGGTGGGTCCGGCGCTGCTCTCTGGGCTTGGGGTGTACAGCCCGGAGGCGCGCGGCATGGCGTTGGGCATGACCGCTCACGCTGTCGGCACCTCGGTGGCCCTGCAGGAAAGCGAAGAGTGCGGTGCCTTTGCGGCGCTGGCGATGAGCTTGATGGGCGTGGCCACGGCGGTGTTCCTGCCGTTGGCTGTGTCGGTCATTGTTTAACCGGGTTTAAGGAAACCTTTATGAGTCTGGCGTTGTTTCCGCTCAATACCGTGCTGTTCCCAGGCTGCACCCTCGACCTGCAACTGTTCGAGGCGCGCTACTTGGACATGATCAGCCGCTGCATGAAAAAGGGTGAAGGCTTCGGCGTGGTGTGCATCCTCGACGGCAAGGAAGTCGGCACGGCGCCGGAGGGCTACGCGCGGATCGGCTGTGAAGCACTGATTCGCGACTTCAAGCAGCAGGACAACGGCCTGCTTGGCATTCGTGTCGAAGGCGGTCGCCGTTTTCGGGTGGTCAGCGCCGAGGCGCAGAAGGACCAGTTGCTGGTGGCGCAGGTGCAGTGGCTCGAGGAACTGCCGGACCAGCCGCTGGAAGAGGAGGACGCCGATCTGTTGGCGTTGCTTCAGGCCCTGGCCGAACATCCGATGGTCGCCTCGCTGGACATGGACGCCCACGCCGATGGCCAGCAAGCCTTGGGCAATCAGTTGGCGTACCTGTTGCCCTTCACCGAGGCCGACAAGGTCGACCTGTTGCAACTCAATGACCCGCAGCAGCGGCTGGATGCGATCCAGATGCTGCTCGACGAACTGCAGGGCGAACTCTTTACTCAGTAGGCGTAACGCAGCAGTGCGTGGGATGTGCCGGTGAGTGCGATAAAACTCAACACTGCCACGATAGCCGGCAGCAGCAGCCACCAGGTTTGCTTGCGCATCGGTGGCAGTGGGCAGCGGTGCTGGATGGCGGTCAGGCTGAACGCACACACCGTCATTGCCAGCAGCGTTCCGGCCAGGATGTCACTGGGCCAGTGAACGCCCAGGTATACGCGGGACAAGGCGATAAAGGCCGCTGGAATGCAGCCCAGCAATATCCAGGTCAGGCGCAGCCGTATTGGTTGACCGCGCCCCGCGAGCACAGCCAGTGCGAGGAAAAACGCGAAGGCGCCGGACGCGTGACCGCTGGGCATGCTGAAGCTGGTCAGTGGGTCAGTGAGGATCTCCGGGCGGCCACGGGCGAAAAACAGCTTGGTGCCGGTGTTGATTAAAGCGGTGCCGGCCAGTGTGGCGCCGACGAAGACAGCGTGACGCCATTGCCGCGCCAGTAGCAGCAGAGCGGTGAATATGGCGCTGGCGATGAACATTTTCTTGAACTCGCCCAGTTGGGTGACGCTGACCATGGTCTCGTCCAGCCAGGCGCTGCGGTGCTCCTGGACCAAGGCGCTGAGGCCTTGGTCGAAATCGTTCAAATGCGGGTAGCCGATAAACAGTGCGATCAACAGCGTCAGGCTGGCACAACCGACCCACAGTGTTGCGCGCCGATGGCCACGCAGGCTGCTGTTGAGGCTCAGCCCCAGCAGCACCGCCAAACACGCGGTGACAACCCCGGCCTCAGGCCAGAAGCCTTGCGGCAGCGGCAGGCGGAACGCGGCGCCGGTGGCCCAACCCGGCAGCAAGTAGGCCACCGACCAGCCGGCTGCGGCGAGCAGGCTGACCAGCGCGAAGCGCGGGAACGGCATGTCGCACATGCCCGCCACCATTGGCAGCATGGGCCGCAAAGGGCCGATGAAACGTCCGACCAGCAGGCTGGCGATGCCGTACTTGTGGAAGTAACTTTCCGCGCCATTCATCCATTCGGGATGGTGACGCAAGCCAGGCAGGCGCCGGATATTCTGGTGGAAGTGTCGGCCCAGGAAGTACGAAACCCCGTCGCCCAACAAGCCGCCGAGAAAGCCCAGCAGCAGGGTCTCACTCAGCGACAGCGCACCGCTGCCGGCCAGTGCGGCGATCGCAAACAGCAACACCGTACCGGGCACGATCAATCCGGCAATAGCCAGGCATTCCACGCATGCGACGATAAACACCGCGGCCGCCAGCCATTGGGGGTTCAGGGTCAGCCAGCCGGTCATGCTATCGAGCCATGGGCCCATAAATCGTTACTCCATCACCACAGATTCAAATCAAAAAGTAGTCGCGGCCTTCGACCTGGCCCCGACGCAGCGGGTTCCGCGTGCAATAGGGCGCGTAGCCGGCATCGACAAAGCGGTACATCAAGTGTTCGTCCCGCCCGCTGGGGATGCCCAGGCGCGTGGTCTGAATGATGCGTGTCGGGACCTGGCCCACGTCTTCCACATACAACTGCTCCTGGTCGAAGCGCTTGGCGTCCCACATCGGCACTTTCAGGCCCAGCGCCTTGCACAGCAGCGTCTGGCCGGCACACAGCTTTTGCGAGGAGCGCGGGCTGCCATCGGCCATGGGATTGTTGAGCAGCATCTGCGCCAGGCTGGCGGGTCCGGAAAGGTCATCGACCCACGGATACGCCGATTTGATCAGTACTGCATTGCCTGGGCCGTGGGCGCTGAAGTTCAGTGAGTCGCCGCCACGGGCGTAGTACATATAGATATGTCCGCCGTCCAGAAACAAAGCCTTACGCTTTTCTGTGTAGCCGAGTGAGGCGTGACTGCCTTTTTCGGCCACGTAATAGGCTTCGGTTTCAATAATTCGTGCCGAAAGCCAGATTTCGCCGATGCGATGGCGTATGACTTTTCCGAGCAGTTCGCGCGCGAGCATTTGCGCATCGCGGTCGAAGAAGCTGTCGGGCAGGGCGTTCGCGGGGCGTTGGGGGGCGGAGCTGAGCATGGCGGTCAGGGGGAATACGGCTAAATGTGACGGAATCATAACAAGTCCCACCTTAATTACCCCTGAACCTCGGGTTTTTACAGTTCATTTCGACCATCCGCCCCTCACCGCTGTCAGTCAGGCGGCGTCACAGCTATAATCTGCCGCTTTCCTCTTTGCCAAGACTCCCTGACCATGACTGAGTCCGTTCTTGACTACATGACCCGCCTGGGTCGCGCTGCCCGTCAGGCCTCGCGGTTGATCGCCCGTGCGAGCACCGCGCAGAAGAACCGTGCCCTGCTGGCCGCCGCCGATGCTCTGGATGCTTCGCGCTCCGAGCTCACCGCCGCCAACGAACTGGACCTGGCCAACGGCCGCGCCAATGGCCTGGAGCCGGCCCTGCTGGACCGCCTGGCGCTGACCCCGGCGCGTATCGACGACATGATCGAAGGCCTGCGTCAGGTGGCGAAGCTGCCTGACCCCATCGGTGAAATCCGCGATATGCGTTACCTGCCGTCCGGCATTCAGGTCGGCAAGATGCGCGTGCCCCTGGGCGTGATCGGCATCATTTATGAGTCGCGTCCAAACGTGACCATCGACGCCGCGAGCCTGTGCCTCAAGTCCGGCAACGCCACCATCCTGCGTGGCGGTTCCGAGGCGATCAATTCCAATCGCGCCATTGCTGCCTGCATCCAGCAGGGCCTGGCCGTGGCCGAGTTGCCGGCCGAAGTGGTGCAGGTGGTGGAAACCACCGACCGCGCCGCCGTGGGCGCGCTGATCACCATGCCGGAATTCGTCGACGTGATCGTGCCGCGTGGCGGCAAGAGCCTGATCGAACGTGTCAGCCGTGATGCCAAGGTGCCGGTGATCAAGCACCTGGACGGCGTGTGCCACGTGTACATCGACATCGCCGCCGATATCGACAAGGCGATCCGCATCGCCGACAACGCCAAGACCCACCGCTACGCGCCGTGCAACACCATGGAAACCCTGCTGGTGCACGCCGGCATTGCCGAGCGCGTGCTGCCGCCGCTGGCTGCCATCTACCGCGACAAGGGTGTGGAGTTACGTGGTTGTGAGCGCACCCGCGCGCTGCTGGGCGCGGACGTGATCGAGGCGAACGAGCAAGACTGGTACACCGAGTACACGGCGCCGATCCTGTCGATCCGGATCGTCGATGACCTGGATCAGGCCATCGAACACATCAACAAATACGGTTCCAAGCACACCGACGCCATTGTTTCCGAGCACTTCAGCGATGCCCGGCGTTTCCTCACCGAAGTGGATTCCGCGTCGGTCATGATCAACGCCTCGACGCGCTTTGCCGATGGCTTCGAGTATGGCCTGGGGGCGGAGATCGGTATCTCCACCGACAAGCTCCATGCCCGTGGCCCGGTTGGTCTGGAAGGTCTGACCAGCGAGAAATACGTGGTGTTCGGTGATGGTCACGTGCGCACTTGATGGCTAAACGCATAGGGCTGCTCGGCGGTACCTTCGACCCCGTGCACATCGGCCATTTGCGCAGTGCCCTGGAAGTCGCGGATGCCTTGGCATTGGATGAGTTGCGCCTGATTCCCAATTTCCGGCCGCCGCATCGCGACACCCCTCAGGTGTCACCGCAACAACGCCTGGAAATGGTGCGCCTGGCGGTAGAAGGCATCGCGCCGCTGGTGGTGGACGACCGCGAACTCAAACGCGATAAACCGTCCTACACTGTCGACACCCTGGAGCTGATGCGCGCCGAGTTGGCCGCCGATGACCAGTTGTTTCTGCTTTTGGGCTGGGACGCATTTTGCGGCCTGCCCTCTTGGCATCGCTGGGAGGAACTCCTCCAGCATTGCCACATCCTGGTGCTGCAACGCCCGGATGCCGACAGCGAACCGCCGGATGCCTTGCGCAACCTGCTGGCCGCGCGGTCGGTAAGTGACCCCTTGGCCCTGACCGGGCCGAACGGGAATATTGCATTCGTCTGGCAGACCCCGCTTGCGGTGTCCGCCACCCAGATCCGTCAACTGCTGGCCAGCGGTAAGTCGGTACGTTTCCTGGTGCCTGACGCGGTCCTGGCCTACATCGATGCGCACGGGCTTTACCGTGCGTCGAACTGAAAAGGCGCGCTTGAACGCACGAACACTCGTGCAGCGGGCGCCCGAACATACGAGCAAAACGAGTTTTATATGACGAACAAAGACGTAAGCAAAGTTAAGCGCAAAGGCACCTTCAAAAGCGCCCCGCTGCCAGTCGAAGCCCACGTTGGCCCGGAACTGGCTGGCGAAGAGCTGGTGAAAGTTGCGGTTGCCGCCCTTGAAGACGTGAAAGCCCAGGACATCCAGGTGCTGGACGTACGCGACAAGCAGAGCATCACCGACTTCATGATCATCGCCACCGGTACTTCCAACCGTCAGATCGGCGCGATGCTGGACAAGGTTCGCGAAGCCGTCAAAGCCCAAGGCGTCAAGCCACTGGGTGAAGAAGGCAAGGGCGACAGCGATTGGGTGCTGCTGGACATGGACGACGTGATCGTTCACATGATGACGTCCAACGCCCGTCAGTTCTACGACCTGGAGCGTCTGTGGAAAGGCGCCGAGCAGAGCCGTGCCGCTGATGGCAAGCACCACAGTCCGGAAGTGGGCCATGCGCACTTCGACAAGCTCAACAAAGACCAGGAATAAGGAACGGCTGTGCGCCTGCGTCTGATCGCTGTCGGTTCACGCATGCCCAAGTGGGTGGAAGAGGGCTGGCACGAGTATGCCAAGCGTCTGCCCGCTGAGCTGTCCCTTGAACTGGTGGAAATACCGCTCAACACCCGGGGCAAGAATGCCGACGTGGCGCGCTTTATCCGTCAGGAAGGCGAAGCCATGCTGGCAAAGGTCGGCCCCAACGAGCGCATCGTCACCCTCGAAGTGCACGGCAAACCCTGGAGCACCGAGCAGCTGGCGGTGGAACTGGACCGCTGGCGCCTGGACTCGCGTACCGTCAACTTCATGGTGGGTGGCCCGGAAGGGCTGGCACCGGAAGTCTGCGCACGGGCCGACCAGCGCTGGTCGCTGTCGGCGCTGACGTTGCCGCACCCGTTGGTGAGGATTTTGATCGGTGAACAGCTGTATCGCGCCTGGACAGTTCTGTCCGGGCACCCTTATCACAAATAATCTGCGCCCCTCCCGATGACCCAGCCGATCCGCATCAAGGACCACGAGAAAGACGCACGTCTTGTACGCGCGCGCGTGGTGTTTGGCGCAATCATGGTGGTGGTGTTGATCGGGGTGCTGATCGCCCGTCTGTATTTCCTGCAGGTGATCCAGTACGACTATCACTCCACGCTGTCGGAAAATAACCGGGTGCATGTGCAACCGATTCCACCGACCCGTGGGTTGATCTTCGATCGCAATGGCGTGGTCGTCGCCGATAACCGGCCCAGCTTCAGCCTGAGCATGACCCGCGAGCGTTCCGGCGATTGGCAGCAGGTCCTCGATGTGATCGTCGAGGTGCTGCAGTTGACCCCGGAAGACCGGGTGATCTTCGAAAAACGCATGAGGCAGGGGCGCCGGCCTTTCGAGCCGGTGCCGATCCTGTTCGAACTCACCGAAGAGCAGATCGCCCGTATCGCGGTGAACCAGTTCCGCCTGCCGGGGGTGGAGGTGGTGGCGCAGTTGGTGCGTCATTACCCCCAGGGGCCGCACTTTGCCCACTCCGTCGGCTATATGGGGCGGATCAACGAGAAAGAGCTCAAAAGCCTCGATCCCGTCAATTACAGCGGCACCCACCATATTGGCAAGACTGGCATCGAGCGTTTCTATGAGCCCGAGCTGCACGGTCAGGTGGGTTACGAAGAAGTCGAGACCAACGCCCGTGGCCGCGTATTGCGCGTACTCAAGCGTACCGACCCGGTGCCGGGCAAGGACATTGTGCTGAGCCTGGACATCAAGTTGCAGGAAGCGGCGGAGATGGCCCTGGGTGGGCGACGTGGCGCCGTGGTGGCACTGGACCCGAAGACGGGCGAAGTGCTGGCGATGGTCAGCCAGCCAAGTTTTGACCCCAACCTGTTTGTTACCGGCATCAGCTTCAAGGCGTATGCCGAGTTGCGTGACTCCATCGACCGGCCGCTGTTCAACCGCGTACTGCGCGGCCTGTACCCGCCCGGCTCGACGATCAAACCGGCGGTGGCGATTGCCGGCCTGGATGCGGGCGTGGTCACGGCCTCCAGCCGGGTGTACGACCCCGGCTACTACATGCTGCCCAACTACGATCACAAATACCGTAACTGGAACCGCACCGGCGACGGCTATGTCGACCTGGATACCGCGATCATGCGCTCCAACGACACCTATTTTTACGACCTGGCCCACAAGCTGGGGATCGACCGCCTGTCCGCCTATATGGGCAAGTTCGGCCTCGGTCAGAAAGTCTCCCTGGACATGTTCGAAGAATCCCCGGGCCTGATGCCCTCGCGCGAGTGGAAGCGTGCGACCCGACGCCAGGCGTGGTTCCCGGGTGAGACGTTGATCCTCGGGATTGGCCAGGGTTATATGCAGGCCACGCCGTTGCAACTGGCCCAGGCCACCGCGCTGGTGGCCAACAAAGGCATCTGGAACCGTCCACACCTGGCCAAGACCATCGAGGGCGAAAAACCGGTGGATGACAATCCGATTCCGGACATCGTACTGCGCGACCCGTCCGACTGGACCAAGGTCAACCATGGTATGCAACAGGTGATGCACGGCGCCCGTGGCACCGCGCGCAAAGCGGCCATCGGCGCGCAATACCGCATTGCCGGCAAAAGCGGCACCGCCCAGGTGGTCGCGATCAAGCAGGGCGAGAAATACGACCGCTCCAAGGTTCAGGAGCGTCACCGCGACCACGCCTTGTTCGTCGGCTTCGCGCCGGCGGACGACCCGAAAATCGTTGTTGCCGTGATGGTGGAGAACGGCGAGTCCGGCTCCGGGGTCGCCGCGCCCGTGGTGCGCCAGGTGATGGATGCCTGGCTGCTGGCCCCCGACGGCAGGCTCAAGCCCGAATATGGCGGCCCCCCTTCAATCCCCGAGGTTACGGCCAGTGAAGAGTAATTTTGACCGCATCCTCTCCAGTGAGGATGTGATGCGTCGCCGTGCGACGTTGCTGCAGCGCATGCACATCGATGGCCCGTTGTTGATCCTGTTGCTGACCCTGGCCGCCGGCAGCCTGTTCGTGCTGTATTCGGCCAGTGGCAAGAACTGGGACCTGCTGATCAAGCAAGCGTCGTCGTTTGGCCTGGGCCTGTTGTCGATGGTGGTGATCGCGCAGCTCGAACCGCGGTTCATGGCGCGTTGGGTGCCCTTGGGGTATGTCGCCGGCGTATTGCTGCTGGTGGTGGTGGACGTGATGGGGCACAACGCCATGGGTGCGACCCGCTGGATCAACATCCCAGGTGTTATTCGCTTCCAGCCGTCGGAATTCATGAAGATCCTGATGCCGGCCACCATCGCCTGGTATCTGTCCAAGCGCACCTTGCCGCCGCAGCTTAAACACGTGGGGATCAGTCTGCTGCTGATCGGTATCCCCTTTGTGCTGATCGTGCGCCAGCCGGATCTGGGCACCTCGCTGCTGATCCTTGCCGGGGGCGCGTTCGTACTGTTTATGGGGGGGCTGCGCTGGCGCTGGATCCTCAGCGTGTTGGCCGCTGCGGTACCCGTGGCGGTGGCCATGTGGTTCTTCTTCATGCACGACTACCAGAAACAACGGATTCTCACCTTCCTCGACCCGGAGAGCGACCCGCTCGGCACCGGCTGGAACATCATCCAGTCGAAAGCGGCCATCGGTTCCGGCGGCGTATTTGGTAAGGGTTGGTTACTGGGCACCCAGTCTCATTTGGACTTTCTGCCCGAGAGCCACACCGACTTCATTATTGCGGTGATGGGCGAAGAGTTCGGCCTGGTGGGCATTTGCGCGCTGTTGCTGATCTATTTGCTGCTGATCGGGCGTGGCCTGGTGATCACCGCGCAGGCGCAGACGCTGTTCGGCAAATTGCTCGCCGGTGCCCTGACCATGACTTTTTTTGTTTACGTTTTCGTCAACATCGGTATGGTCAGTGGCCTGTTGCCGGTGGTTGGGGTGCCGTTGCCATTCATTAGCTACGGCGGAACTTCGCTGGTGACATTGCTGTCAGCGTTTGGGGTTTTGATGTCGATTCATACGCATCGCAAGTGGATCGCACAGGTTTGAATAAGGTGAAGATGTCAATGCAAGTAATGCGCGGCTGGGCGACTCGGCATGCGTCCTGGATGGGCCTGATTGGGCTGCTGGGCGCAACGCAGGAGGCGCTGGCCGGTGACTACGATGGTTCACCCCAGGTCGCCGAATTTGTCGGTGAAATGACCCGCGACTATGGTTTCGCCGGTGAACAGCTGATGGGCGTGTTCCGCGAAGCCCAGAAAAAGCAGGCGATCCTCGACGCGATTTCCCGCCCCGCCGAGCGCGTGAAACAGTGGAAGGAATACCGTCCGATGTTCCTCACCGACGCCCGCGTGGCGAGGGGTGTGGACTTCTGGCGCCAGCACGAAGCCGTGTTGGCCCGCGCCGAGCAGGAATACGGCGTGCCGGCCCAGGTGATTGTCGCGATCATCGGCATCGAAACCTTCTACGGGCGCAATACCGGCAGTTATCGGGTGATCGACGCCTTGTCGACCCTGGGCTTCGATTACCCGCCGCGCGCCGACTTCTTCCGTAAGGAGCTGCGCGAATTCCTGCTGCTGGCCCGCGAAGAGCAGGTCGACCCGCTGACTCTCAAAGGCTCCTACGCCGGGGCGATGGGCTTGCCGCAGTTCATGCCGAGCAGCTTTCGCGCCTACGCGGTGGACTTTGACGGCGATGGTCACATCAATATCTGGAGCAACCCGGACGACGCCATTGGCAGTGTGGCCAGCTACTTCAAGCGCCACGGCTGGGTCGGCGGCGAGCCTGTTGTGGTTCGCGCCGAGGTCACCGGGGAGCGCGCCGATGAGGGCCTGACCCAGGGCATTGAGCCGGTCAAGACGGTCGGGGAGTTGCGGGCGCTGGGCTGGTCGAGTCAGAATGCGCCACGCGATGAAATGCCGGTCACGGCGTTCCGCCTGGAAGGCGAAAATGGCCCTGAATACTGGATGGGCCTGAAGAATTTTTACGCAATCACGCGTTATAACCGCAGTGTGATGTACGCCATGGCCGTGCATCAGCTGTCAGACATGCTGGTCCAAGCACGGGGCAACAAGTAATGCGGGCATCGCCGTTCAATCAACCGCTCAAGCTGGTGGCGTTCGCCGCGTTGTCCCTGCTGGTCGTCAGTTGCTCCACCAGCCGTGGCCCGGCGCCGAAGTCCGGTGGCGCCGTGGTGCGTTCCCAGCCGGGCCTGGACATCAACCGCGCGCACAAGGACGGCGCGCCGTGGTGGGACGTCGACGTGTCGAAGATCCCCGACGCCACCCCGACCCTGCACACCGGCCCCTACAAGGCCAACCCGTATACCGTGCTGGGCAAGTCGTACTTCCCGTTGCAAGACTCCAAGACCTACGTGCAATCGGGCACGGCGTCCTGGTACGGCACCAAATTCCATGGTCAGAACACCGCCAATGGCGAGGTCTATGACCTGTATGGCATGAGCGCGGCCCATAAAACCCTGCCGCTGCCCAGCTATGTGCGGGTGACCAACCTGGACAACAACCGCACGGTGATCCTGCGGGTCAATGACCGTGGGCCGTTCTATTCGGACCGCATCATCGACTTGTCCTACGCCGCTGCGAAAAAACTCGGTTACGCCGAAACCGGCACCGCGCGGGTCAAGGTCGAAGGCATCGACCCGGCGCAGTACTGGGCCCAGCGTGGCAAGCCGGCGCCGTTGATGCTCAATGAACCGCAAACCCGGCAGCCGCAAGTGACCGCATCGACCGGCAAGATCGAACAGTGGACGCCGCCGCCGCAGCAACATGCTCCGGACACGGTGGTTGTGCCCCATGCGGCGCCTGGCGCCTCGGCGGCGGGCGGGCAATACCTGCAGGTGGGCGCTTTCGCCAACCCGGATGCGGCAGAGCTGTTAAGGTCCAAACTCAGCGGCATGGTCAACGCGCCGGTGTTTATCAGCTCCATTGTGCGTAACCAGCAAACCCTGCACCGCGTACGGATGGGCCCGATCGGCTCTCCCAGCGAAGTCGCGCAAGTACAGAACAGCGTGCGCATGGCCAATCTGGGGCAGCCCAGTGTGGTCACCGCCGAATAAAAGATTGATGGTGCAGGCCCGTGCGCGGGCTTGAACCCTGGTTGTTGGCTCGTTGAAGAATAAAAACCCAGGGGCGAGGGGTGAGTGGGCAACCGAACACGTGACAGTCTGGTAGCGGGCTGTCTGAATAAAAGTTTTGCCCGAGAGGGCAAGTTTCCATAAGCAATTTCGAGAGACGGATGAACATCACCACCTTAGCCAAACGCACGTGCCTGCTTATCTCGCTGATCATCACCCCGGCCGCCTGGGCGGTTGAAATGGTGCCGGCTTCACCGCAACTGGCCGCCAAGGCCTGGGTGCTCATGGATGCCGCCAGCGGCAACGTGCTGGTCGAGAACAACGGTGACCAGCGCCTGCCACCGGCCAGCCTGACCAAACTGATGACGGCCTACATCGCGACCCTGGAAATTCGTCGCGGCCAGATCGGCGAAAACGACCCTGTGACCGTCAGCGAAAACGCCTGGCGCACCGGCGGTTCGCGGATGTTCATCAAGGTGGGCTCGCAAGTCACCGTGAGCGACCTGCTGCACGGCATCATCATCCAGTCCGGTAACGACGCCAGCGTCGCCCTGGCCGAGCACATCGCCGGCAGCGAAGACGCGTTCGCCGACATGATGAACAAAACCGTGGCCGACCTGGGCATGACCAACAGCCACTTCATGAACCCGACCGGCCTGCCGAACCCGGAGCACTACTCGTCGGCTCATGACATGGCGATCCTGGCCCGCGCGATCATTCGTGTTGACCCGGTGCACTACGCGATCTACTCCCAGAAAGAGTTCTTCTGGAACAACATCAAGCAGCCTAACCGTAACCTTCTGCTGTGGCGCGACAAGACCGTCGATGGTCTGAAAACCGGCCACACCGAAGAAGCCGGCTACTGCATGGTGTCGTCCGCCGTCCGTGATGGCCAGCGCTTGATCGCCGTGGTCTTCGGCACCAACAGCGAGCAGGCCCGTGCCGCCGAGACGCAAAAGTTGCTGACCTACGGTTTCCGTTTCTTCGAAACCCAGACCTTCTATCAGAAGGGTGCCGAACTGGCGACCGCACCGGTTTGGAAGGGCGCAACCTCCCAGGTCAAAGCCGGCCTGGCCGAAGACCTGACTCTGACCATGCCTAAAGGCCAACTGAAAAAGCTCGCCGCCAGCATGACCATGAACCCGCAATTGGTTGCGCCAATCGCCAAGGGCGACGTGATCGGTAAAGTCGAAGTGAAACTGGACGACAAGGTGGTGCACAGCGCCGATCTGATCGCACTGGACGCCGTCGACGAAGGTGGTATCTTCCGCCGCGTGTGGGATAGCATCCGTCTATTCTTCTACGGCTTGTTCAACTGATTGTGTGCACCTGCAAAGCCCCGCGTTGATCCGACGCGGGGCTTTGCCCGTCGCCACGGCTTACCGCTTACGAGGCTGTTCTGCCATGACCGATAACGAAGTAAAGGCGCCAAAGATCGAGTTCCCGGTGACGGACTATCCCGTCAAGGTGATCAGCGATACCGGTGTAGGCAACAAAGACAAGATCATCGACATCGTGCGTAAACACGCCACGATCAACGATAACCGTGTGGACGAGCGTTCCAGTACCAACGGTAAATACACCACGATCCAGTTGCACATCGTTGCGATCGGTCAAGACCAGCTCTACGACATCAACAGCGAACTGCGGGCCACGGGCTTCGTGCACATGGTGCTGTGATGTCACAGGTCCTGGGCTTTCGCGAGCTCGGCCAGATGGCTTACGAGCCGGTCTGGCACGCCATGCAGCGGTTCACCAATGAACGCGGCAGCTCGGCGCCCGACGAAATCTGGTTGGTGGAGCACCCGGCGGTGTTCACCCAGGGCCAGGCCGGCAAGGCTGAGCATTTGCTGCTACCGGGTGATATTCCGGTGGTGCAGGTCGACCGAGGTGGCCAGGTGACTTACCATGGGCCCGGTCAACTGGTCGCGTATTTGCTGCTGGATGTGCGCAAGCTGGGGTTTGGCGTGCGCGACCTGGTGAGCCGCATGGAGGCTTGCCTGATCGAGCTGCTGGCCAGTTACGGCGTGACCGCCGTGGCCAAGCCGGATGCACCGGGCGTGTACGTCGACGGTGCGAAGATCGCCTCCCTGGGGCTGCGGATCCGTCACGGTTGTTCATTTCACGGTCTGGCCCTGAATGTGGACATGGACCTGGCACCGTTCCGGCGGATCAACCCGTGCGGTTACGCCGGGTTGGCGATGACACAACTGAGCGATCACGCGACACCGATTAAATTTGCCGAGGTAAGTGCCCGGCTGCGCGCGCAGCTCGTCAAACACCTCGACTATGCTGAGCAGACGACCCTAACGGGCGGAATCGACTGATTATGACTACTGATGCAGTGCAAACCATGATCCCGACGCTGGACGTCACCGAACGTCCGGCCCCGGCCCCGCGTGCCAAGGTGGAAGCCGGTGTCAAGCTGCGCGGCGCCGAGAAGGTTGCACGCATCCCGGTGAAGATCATTCCGACCACCGAACTGCCGAAAAAGCCTGACTGGATTCGCGTACGTATCCCGGTCTCGCCGGAAGTCGACCGTATCAAGGCCCTGCTGCGCAAACACAAGCTGCACAGCGTGTGCGAAGAAGCCTCCTGCCCGAACCTGGGCGAGTGCTTCTCCGGTGGTACCGCCACCTTCATGATCATGGGTGACATTTGCACCCGTCGTTGCCCGTTCTGCGACGTGGGCCATGGCCGTCCGAAGCCCCTGGACGTCAACGAGCCGGAAAGTCTGGCCATTGCCATCGCCGACCTGAAACTCAAGTACGTGGTGATCACCTCGGTTGACCGTGATGACCTGCGCGACGGCGGTGCCCAGCACTTTGCCGACTGTATCCGCGAAATCCGCAAGCTGTCGCCGAACGTTATGCTCGAGACCCTGGTGCCCGACTACCGTGGCCGCATGGACGTGGCGCTGGAAATCACCGCCGCCGAGCCACCTGATGTGTTCAACCACAACCTGGAAACCGTGCCACGCCTGTACAAGGCTGCGCGCCCGGGTTCTGACTACCAGTGGTCGCTGACCCTGCTGCAGAAATTCAAGCAGATGATGCCGCACATCCCGACCAAATCCGGCTTGATGCTGGGCCTGGGCGAGACCGACGAAGAAGTCATCGAAGTCATGAAGCGCATGCGCGAACACGACATCGACATGCTGACCCTGGGCCAGTACCTGCAACCGTCGCGCAGCCACTTGCCGGTGCAGCGTTTCGTGCACCCGGACACCTTCGCCTGGTTCGCCGAGGAAGGCTACAAAATGGGCTTCAAGAACGTCGCTTCGGGCCCGTTGGTACGGTCCTCGTACCACGCCGACGAACAGGCCAAGCTGGTCAAGGCAAGCCTGATCTCGTAACTGCAATTTGCGCTGCGCCGCTGATCCAATGTGGGAGCGGGCTTGCTCGCGAAGCGGTGTTTCAGTCACTGATGAATCGGCTGATGCTCCGCGTTCGCGAGCAAGTCCGCTCCCACATTTCGTTCTGCGTTGATTAGGGAGAGCCGTGGATGACTGTTGCCGTACCTGCCCTTCGTGCTGAAGGCACCATAGGTCTGATCGCTCCCGCCGGTCCTGCCGCGCTGGATGTCGACAAAGCCGGGCAATGGATGCGTGCCCGCGGCTACGATCTGCATATCTTCCCCGGCGTGTATGAGCGCGACGGCTATCTCGCCGGCAGCGACAAAGTACGGCTGCACGACCTGCATGCCGCTTTCGCCAACCCCGACATCGACGCGATCTTCTGCCTGCGCGGCGGCTACGGAACGCCCCGTTTGCTGGACGCGCTGGATTTTCAACTGATCCGGGCCAACCCCAAGCCGTTCGTGGGTTACAGCGACATCACCGCGCTGCACCTGGCGATCAACCGTTACGCCGGTTTCGTGACCTTCCACGGACCGATGCTCAACGCTGACCTGCTCGGCGGTAAACAGCCTCCCACCGAGTCATCCTTGTTCAGCCTGTTGCGCGGCCAGCTCGGCGCCGGCGATACGCTGGCGCACCCGGTGGCCTTCCCGTTGACTACGATTGAGCCAGGTGTCGCCTGTGGGCGCTTGCTGGGGGGCAACCTGTCGATGATCGCGGCGGTCATGGGCACGCCGTACGAAATCGATGCCGAGGGCATCATCCTGTTCATCGAGGACGTCAACGAGCCGATTTACCGCATCGACCGCCTGCTGACGCATCTGCGTCTGGCAGGCAAGCTGGGTCAGGTTGCGGGTGTGCTGGTCGGGGATGTGGCGGGCGTCGACGGCGTTGTGCTGGCGCGGTTGCTGAAGCAGACCTTTGAACCGTTGCGCATTCCGGTGTTGTGCGGCTGGCGCAGCGGGCATTGTGATCCGAACGTGACGTTGCCAATGGGCGCTTGGGTGCGCCTGGACGCCGGGGAGCAGCGGGTGGTGCTGGAGCAGGATGTGGTGTTCAGGGGCTGACTCTGCTGGTGTTTGCCCGTTGGCTATCGGGGGGCTTGCCCCCCGATAGCAGCAGCCGCCTTCAGCAGCACTAGCGGTTCTGCAGCGACTCCAGCAGCTTCACTGTCGGATACCCATCCGCCGGCCAGCCCAGCGCCTGCTGCGCCGCACGAATCGCCTTGCGCGTGTTGGCGCCGATAATCCCGTCCGGGTTGCCCGCGTCATAACCGTTGGCGCTCAACGCCGCCTGCAAGTCGATGCGCTGGGAACGACTCAGCGGCAACTCATCCTTCGGCCACGTGCCGCGAATCACGCCACCGCCACCAAATCGTTCCGACAGCAGGCCGACCGCCAGCGCGTAGGACGACGAGTTGTTGTACTTGAGGATCGCGCGGAAGTTATCCAACACCAGGAATGCTGGGCCACGGTAACCAGCAGGCAGCAGCAGGGCCGCAGACAGTTGGTCGACGTTGGGCGGCATGCTTGCGCCCGGCGGCAGCTGGATTCCCAGGCTCATCCACTCGGCAACGCTTTTGCGTATGCCGCCGTCGGCCAGGGCGTAATCGAAGTTGGCCGGCAGTTGATTCACCTCGAAGCCCCACGGCTGGCCTTTCTGCCAGCCGGAGCTTTGCAGGTAGTGCGCGGTGGAGGCCAGGGCGTCGGCGGGGCTGTTCCAGATATCGCGGCGGCCGTCGCCGTCGAAATCCACGGCGTGGGTGTTGTAGGTGGTGGGGATAAATTGGGTCTGGCCCATCGCGCCGGCCCAGGAGCCTTTCATCTGGTCGGCCTGGATGTCGCCGTGTTGGATGATCTGCAGCGCGGCCAGCAGTTGCGCCTGGGCAAACGCCGGACGGCGACCTTCGTAGGCCAGGGTCGCCAGGGAGCGGATCACCGAGTTATTGCCCTGGAACTGGCCGAAGTTGCTCTCCATGCCCCACACCGACACCAGCGCCTGGCGGTCGACGCCATAACGTTGCTCGATGCGTTGCAGAATTTCGGCGTACTTGACCAGCAGCGCCTGGCCGTTACGCACGCGCAGCGGCGACAGCGCGCCGTCGAGGTACTCCCACACCGGGCGGGAAAATTCCGGTTGGCTGCGGTCAGCACGTATCACCGCCATATCGGGGGTGACGTTGGCAAAGGCGTTGTCGAAGACCGCTGGGGTGATCCCGGCTTTCAGCGCGTCTACACGGAAACCGGCCTGCCATTCAGCGAAGGTCTGGGTCGGTTGGATATCGAGGTTGTCCACGGCCAGGGGCGCTACGACAGCGGGTGCTGCCACGGGGGCTGTCTGGAGTTTTGGCAGGGGTTGGGCGTCGGCGGCGGTGGGCTTTTCCGCGCAGGCGACCAGCAGAATAAGGCTGGAGGCAGCGATCAATTGGCGAAGGTGCCAACGACGAGAAAGACTAGAGGGCATGCACAGGTCCAGGGATTACAAATCAGAAGCAGACCTTATCATGCCGGAGGGGCGCTTGCCTTCACGCAGCCAGAAAGTAAGAAGCCTCCCAGCTATTAGACTGGAAGGCTTCGCGGCGGTAGCTGCCTTTGCCCTTGCCGGCACGTTCTTGACGGCTGCGGAACAGTGGCTGGGCGATGATGGATTTGGCCTTGTTGGGGCCATGCTTGGATGGCTTTTTGCTCATGCTCATGACTCTTGATGGGTGGTTACAGCGGTGCAAATCATCTGCCGAAGTGGCATCGCTGTAAAGCCCGTCGAGCGGTAGGATTATTCCGCTGGTAAAGCCAGGCGCTGCCCAGACATCAACAGCGACAAACGGCTGAGGCTCATCCATGGCGAACCTGCCGCCTGGCCCTTGATTTGCGCATCGATGCGCTGCGCTTCCAGCAAAAGGTTTGCCCAGCGTTGCGCCGAGTGCCGTTGCAGGGCTTTGCTCATCAGGGGCTTGCGCTTGTCCCATACGGGCGGGCGGGCCTGGCTGAAGCACTTGTCCAGCGGGGTGCCCTGGCTGTATTGCAGCGCAATATTGGCCAGCACCCGCAGCTCACGGGCAAGGGCCCAGAGAATCACTGGCGGCTCCACCCCTTCGCCGCGCAGGCCTTCGAGCATGCGCAGGGCGTGGGCGGGTTCGCCGTTGAGGATCGCATCCACCAAGCCAAATACGTCAAAGCGGGCGCTGTCTGCCACCGCGCCCTGGACGGTCTCGACGGTAATCTGCCCGTCCTCGGCCATCAGCTTGAGCTTTTCGATTTCCTGGGCGGCAGCAAGCAAGTTGCCTTCGACCCGAGCGGCGATCAGTTCCACGGCGTCCTGGGTGGCGGACAATCCCGACTGCGACAGGCGCTGACGAATCCACTGCGGCAGTTGGTTGCTGTCCACCGGCCAGATCTGGATGAACTGGGTCTGCGTGCCTTCGACCAGGGCCTTGCCCCACTTGGTTTTCTGCGCACTGCCATCGAGCTTGGGCAGGCTGACCAGCAGCACCGTGTCTTCCGCGGGGCGCGAACAGTATTCCATCAAGGCTGCCGCGCCCTTGTCACCGGGCTTGCCCGACGGCAGGCGCAGTTCCAGCAGGCGTTTTTCGGCAAACAACGACATGCTCGCGCCGGCCTGCAGCAGCGTCCCCCAGTCGAAACTGGCGTCGGCACTGAATACCTGGCGTTCATCGAAGCCTTGTTGGCGGGCGGCGGTGCGGATGGCGTCTGCGGCTTCCTGGCACAGCAGCGGGTCATCGCCGCTGACAATGTAGACCGGCGCGAGGCCACCTTGCAGGTGCTTGGCGAGTTGGGCGGGGGCGAGTTTCATAGGCGGGGCGAACGGGGCGCCTGGGGCGCCCCGTCTGGCTTACTCGGCAGGTACTTCAACAGGCGATTGTTTCGGCGTGTTGTCTTCGTACTCTTTCGCGGCTTTCAATGCGTCGGCATCCGCCTTGGCTTTGTTGTCGGCAGCTTGCTGCAGGGTTTCGAGCTGTTCCGGGGTCAGCATAGACAGGCGCAGGACTATGCGTTGCACCAGTTCGCGGCGCATTTCCTTGCGGACCTGGATGATTTCGGAATCCGAACCGACCAGGTTGTTGCCGTCGTGGCTGACGATTTTCTGAATCTGGATCTTGTCACCCATCAACGGCAGATGGTCACGACCCTGGATTTCGAAGTTAAGCACAGTGCTCAACTCGACATCGGAGGCGCGCCCGGCGCTGGCATAGCTCAGGTTGCGCTGGGTTTCCTGCTCGTTAGCCAGGAACAGCTTGTAGGTCGCGCCGGTGTAGACGTGAACACCGCTGTTTTGCAGGACCTGGCGCAGTTGAGTGACGGTTTCGCTGTAGGCGTCGCGGGCGCTGACGTCCAGTTCCTTGATTGTCAGGTCAGTGGTGCCGGTACCGCGCAGCTGGAAGCCGCAGGCGCTCAGCAGTACGGCAAGGCCCATAACCAGCAGGTTGCGTTTGATCATTTTGTTGCTCCCCTTGAAACCATGTGGGCCTTGTCGAGGCCCTGAAGGCTTTATTCGGCGCAGGGCTCAAGCCCCGCGCCCGATCCGATTAGCTAGCGACGATGTTGACCAGTTTGCCAGGCACCACGATCACTTTGCGGATCGTCAGGCCTTCGGTGAAGCGCAGCACGTTTTCATTGATGCGGGCGGCGGCTTCGACTTCTTCACGGCTGGCGCTGGCGGGCATGTCGATCTGGCCGCGCAGTTTACCGTTGACCTGGATGACCAGTTGCAGCGTGTCCTGTACCAGGGCGCTGTCATCCTGTACCGGCCAGCGCGCATCGATGACCGCGTCGCTGTGGCCAAGGCGGCTCCACAGTTCGTGGCTGATGTGCGGCGTGATCGGGGCCAGCAGCAGAGTGACCGTTTCCAGGCCTTCCTGTACCAGCGCACGGTCCTGTTCGGTGACCTGCGGGGCTTTTTCCAGCACGTTCATCAGCGTCATGACCTGAGCGATGGCGGTGTTGAACTTGTGGTTCTGGCCCACGTCCTGGCTGGCTTGCTTGATGGCCAGGTGGGTGCTGCGGCGAATGGCTTTCTGTTCGTCGTTCAGGCTGGCCACGTCCAGCTTGCCCGGCAAGCCCTGGCTGACATGGGCATGGGCCAGGCGCCAGACGCGCTTGAGGAAGCGGTGCGAGCCTTCGACGCCGGAGTCGGACCATTCGGCGCTCATATCAGGCGGCGAGGCGAACATCATGAACAGGCGGCAGGTGTCGGCGCCAAACTGATCGATCATCGACTGCGGGTCGACACCATTGTTCTTGGACTTGGCCATCTTCTCGGTGCCGCCGATCTCAACCGGCAGGCCGTCGGCGATCAGCTTGGCGCTGATGACCTTGGCTTTGCTGTCGCGCTCGAGTTCGACATCCGCCGGGTTGAACCAGGTGTAGGCGCCATTGGCTTCGCGGCGATAGTAGGTCTCGGCGATCACCATGCCCTGGGTCAGCAGGTTCTTGAACGGTTCGTCGGAGCTCACCAGGCCTTCGTCGCGCATCAGCTTGTGGAAGAAACGCGCGTACAGCAGGTGAAGAATGGCGTGTTCGATGCCGCCGATGTACTGATCCACCGGCAACCAGTGATCGGCCGCGGATTTCTCGACCAGGCCACCCTCGTAGTGCGGCGAGGCGTAGCGCGCGTAGTACCACGAGGACTCGACGAAGGTGTCCATGGTGTCGGTTTCACGCTTGGCCGGCGCGCCGCATTTCGGGCAACTGCACTCGTAGAACTCAGGCATGCGCGCCAGCGGCGAACCGGCGCCGTCCGGCACCACGTCTTCCGGCAGCACGACCGGCAATTGGTCTTCGGGGACCGGCACGTCACCGCAGGCGGCGCAGTGAATGATCGGGATCGGGCAGCCCCAGTAGCGCTGACGGCTGATGCCCCAGTCGCGCAGGCGGAACTGGGTGCGCGAAGCGCCGAGGTTCTTTTTGATCAGTGCCACTTCGATGGCGTCGAAGGCACCGACGAAGTCCAGGCCGTCGAATTCGCCGGAGTTGATCAGCGTGCCGTGCTCACCGTAGGCGTCTTGCCACGGGGCCGGGTGGGTGTCGCCCGAGCGGGTGCGCACCACCGATTTGATCGGCAGGTCGTATTTGGTGGCGAATTCGAAATCACGCTCGTCGTGGGCCGGCACGGCCATTACCGCGCCATCGCCGTAGTGCATCAACACGTAGTTTGCGACCCATACCGGCAGTTTTTCACCGGTCAGCGGGTGCTCGACGAACAGCCCGGTTGGCAGGCCTTTTTTCTCCTGGGTGGCGACGTCGGCTTCGGCCACGCTGCCGCCTTTGCATTCAGCGATGAACGCCTGCAGCTCAGGGTTGTTCTGTGCGGCCTGGGTGGCCAGTGGGTGCTCGGCAGCCACGGCGACGTAGGTCGCGCCCATCAGGGTGTCCGGACGGGTGGTGAAGACTTTGAGTGCGCCTGCAACGCCGATGGAGTCGACGTTGTACGGGAACTGCACTTCCATGCCCTTGGATTTGCCGATCCAGTTGCGCTGCATGGTCTTGACCTGTTCAGGCCAGCCCGGCAGATCATCGAGGCTCGACAGGAGCTCATCGGCATACGCGGTGATCTTGAAGTAATACATCGGGATTTCGCGCTTTTCGATCAGCGCGCCGGAACGCCAGCCGCGACCGTCGATCACCTGCTCGTTGGCCAGTACGGTCTGGTCGACCGGGTCCCAGTTCACGGTGCCGCTCTTTTTGTAGATCACACCTTTTTCGAACAGGCGAGTGAACAGCCATTGTTCCCAACGGTAGTAATCCGGCTTGCAGGTGGTCACTTCACGGGACCAGTCCACCGCCAGGCCCAGGCTGCGCAGCTGGGTCTTCATGTAGGCGATGTTTTCGTAGGTCCACTTGGCGGGGGCCACGTTGTTTTTCATCGCGGCGTTTTCCGCCGGCATGCCGAAGGCGTCCCAACCCATGGGTTGCAGGACGTTCTTGCCTTGCATGCGCTGGTAGCGGGAAATCACGTCACCGATGGTGTAGTTGCGCACGTGCCCCATGTGTAGCTTGCCGCTGGGGTAAGGGAACATCGACAGGCAGTAGAATGTCTCCTTGCCTGGCTGTTCACTGACTTCAAAGGACTTTTGCTCGTCCCAGAAGGTTTGGGCGGCATTTTCTATTTCACGGGGCTGATATTGTTCGTGCATGGCTACTTTTGAACTGAATAGGGGTGGCCTAATCCTCTTCGGAGCACTGTCCGGGCAAATCGACACCAAAAAGCGGCGCGTCCGTGCCCAAACCCTGCGGGAAGTGGAGTTACAGGAAGCGCCGTAGCATACATGACCCCACTCTATCGAGGGAAACCCTGATTGCGCGGTCGAGGCCGTCTGTCGCGGCGCCGGGCAGGCGTAGCCACGGGGGCTACGCTGTTTATTGGGGAGCAAGTCTTTCTTCAATGAGGTGAGGGGATGGTTGAATCGCAGCGAACCGCAACGAAACCGGAAATCTACGAAGGACTGATCGACCGATTGGGTCGTGCATTGGATGCAGCGAGGACAGCGGACCGATTGCGTGATGAACGGCCCGTTGAGTTGGAATTGCGTGGGTTGAGCCGCGCAGAACTGGAGTTGATCAAGGCTTACCTGGAACGCAGCACGCGCAGTGCGCCTCCCGTGGCGGCAGCCCCGCCAGCCAGGGAGACCACGCACTCGGCCAAGGTGGTATGGCTCAAGGACTGGCCGGTCGGTCGGGGCGCGGAAACACGCCGGTCTGCCCGCTGCAAGTAGTTCGCTCCCCGCGCAGCGAAACCCGTGCGTTGAATCACCGTAAAGATTGTCGTTAAACCCCGTTACACCTTAGGCTTCGGGCATCTGTGGAGATGCCCGATGCCTATTCGTTATTTCATTAAACAACTGCTCCTGCCCCCCGGCATCTTCTTGCTGTTGCTGGCGCTTGCCTGGTGGTTTCGTCGCAGCCGCCCTCGTCTGGCCGCTTGCTGCTTCGCCGTGGGGTTGGGCGGCATGTGGCTGATCAGCCTGCCGGTGATGGTGGAATGGGGCGCGCGTGCCCTGGAGACTGAGCCGCCACTGGCCCGTGAAGATTGGTCCACCCTGGCCCAGCACGCTGATGCCATTGTGGTGTTGGGCTCTGGGCGGGAGCGCGGTGACCCGGCCTGGGGCAGCGACCAGCCCACCGGTATCGGCCTGGAGCGCCAGCGTTACGCCGCGAGGCTGGCCAAGGCCTCCGGCCTGCCGGTGCTCACCACGGGAGGATTGCACTACGGCACGCCGCCCAGCGAGGCGCAGTTGATGGCGGTGTCGATGCAGGATGACTTTGGCGTGACGGTGCGCTGGAAGGAAGAGCGCAGCCGCACCACCTGGGAAAACGCCCGAATGAGTGCCGAGATTTTGTTGCCCGAGGGTGTCAAGCGCGTGGTGGTGGTCACTCAGGCCTGGCACATGCCGCGTTCGGTATGGAGCTTTGAAAAGGCGGGCTTCACGGTGGTGCCGGCGCCGGTGGGCTTTCTGGGCGTGGACAACGCCCGGCCTTTGGGCGGCTGGATGCCGGAGTTCAAGTCGGTATGGCAGAGCGGGCAATTGATCAACGAGGCGGTTGGGCAGGTGGGGTATCGGTTGTTCTACCGGTAACACCGCCTGCCACAGCCGCCGCCTGATGTTGATCAGACGGTTTTGGCCATCCGGCCAGCCAGCAGTGCCCAGCCGAACAACCCCAGGCAGACGATGATCAACGGCCACGAGCGCCATTGCAGGTAGGGCGTGAGGTTGTGCATCGGCACGACTTCGCCGTACAAAATGCCACGTTCGAATTGCGGGATCTGTACGCTGATCTGCCCGAACGGGTTGATCAGCGCGGTCACGCCGTTGTTGGTGGCACGGATCATCCAGCGGCCGGCCTCCAGCGCACGCATCTGCGCCATCTGCAAGTGCTGCAAGGGGCCGATGGAGCGGCCGAACCAGGTGTCGTTGCTGATGGTCAGCAGCAGGTCGCTCTGGGCCGAGAGGCCGGCGGCGAATTCCGGGTACACCACTTCGTAGCAAATGAACGGCGCGATCTGATAGCCCTTGGCCTGTAGCATCGGCTGATCGGCGGGGCCACGGGCGAAGTCGGACATCGGCAGGTCGAAGAAGGCGATCAATCCGCGCAGCATGTCTTGCAGCGGCACGTACTCACCAAATGGCACCAGTTTCTGCTTGAGGTACGTACCGTCGCCTTCGCCCACCACGGTGATGCCGTTGAAGTAGCGTTTCTGGTGATGCACTTCCTGGCGGATCGGCACGCCGGTGATCAGTGCCGTGTGCCGGTCGGCGGCGAACTTGCCCATCATGCCCAGGTAGCCTTCCACCGACTCCTTGAGCACCGGCACCGCGGTTTCCGGCCAGACCAGCAGGTCGACAGGCTTGGAGCTGAAGCTCATGTCGCGGTACAGCGCCAGTTGCGCATTGAGCTGCTGCGGGTCCCACTTCATGCTTTGTTCAACGTTGCCCTGAATGGCGGCCACGCTGAGCGGCGCGCCGGCGGGCGTGGTCCAGGCGTGGTGCTTGAGTGC
Source organism: Pseudomonas sp. EYE_354 (assembly GCF_023148575.1). NCBI lineage: Bacteria > Pseudomonadati > Pseudomonadota > Gammaproteobacteria > Pseudomonadales > Pseudomonadaceae > Pseudomonas > Pseudomonas sp. EYE_354. The sequence continues at coordinate 202,646 of NZ_JAHXNQ010000005.1, read as the reverse complement.
CAGGCCGACGGCCCACGGCGCAACCAGCAGCACCAGGCCCGCACCGATAAATGCGTTGCGCTTGCCGGCCAGCAGGCGCGGCAGGTTGCACAGCAGAGCGGCCGTGAGTGCCAGGGCAAACGAAATCAGCCACATGCCGCCGACGGGCGCCAGGCCGGTCAGGGGGCCGTCGAGTTGGCTGTAACCGGAGTACAGCCAGGGGAAACCAGTGAGGAACCAGCCGCGAAAGGCTTCCTGGCCGACCCACAATGCGGCAAATGTCAGCGCATCGGCCAACGGCGCTTCATTGCGGCGCAGCCAGCGCGCCCACAGCCAGGCAGGCAAGGCGAAGAACCAGGCGATGGCGGCGGTGAACAGCAGCATCAAAAAGCCCGCCAGCAGCACCGAAGCGCCGCCAAAGTGGTGGATGCTGTAATAGATCCAGCTGGTACCGGCGCCAAACAGGCCGAACCCGAAACACCAGCCACGGCCCAAGGCCTGACGCGGGCTCAGGTGCCGCAGTCCCAGGTAAAACAGGCCGACGGCCACCAGTGCAAACGGCCACAGATCGAATGGCGCCAGCGCCAGGGTGGTGATGGCGCCGGCCGCCACGGCCAGCAGATTACCGGGCCAGCCGGGTGCGATCAAACGGCGCATGTCAGTCCTTAGCGGGCAATAGGTGTCAGGCGAATCAGATGGATCCTGCGGCTGTCCGCATTGAGGATGCGGAAGCGATAAGGGCCGATCTCGGTGGTTTCGTTACGTTTAGGCAAGTGACCAAACGCGTTCATCACCAGGCCGCCGACGGTGTCGAACTCGTCGTCGGAGAATTCGCTGTCGAAGAACTCGTTGAAGTTCTCGATCGGCGTCAGCGCCTTGATCAGAAAGTCTCCGCTTGGCAGCGGCTTGATGTAGCTGTCTTCTTCGACGTCGTGCTCGTCTTCGATGTCGCCGACGATCTGTTCCAGTACGTCTTCGATGGTCACCAGACCCGCCACGCCGCCGTATTCGTCGATCACGATGGCCATGTGGTTGTGGTTGGCGCGGAATTCGCGCAGCAGTACATTCAGGCGCTTTGATTCGGGCACGAAGGTGGCCGGACGCAGCAGGTCCTTGATGTTGAAGCTGTCACCGTTCTCTTTGAGGATCAGCGGCAGCAGGTCCTTGGCCAACAGGACACCCATGACGTCGTCATGGCTTTCACCGATCACCGGGTAGCGCGAGTGCGCCGAGTCGATCACGGCCGGGAGGAATTCCCGTGGGGTCTGGGTCGCCTTGATGCTGATCATCTGCGAGCGTGGGACCATGATGTCCCGCACCTGCAGGTCAGCCACCTGGATGGCGCCCTCGACGATGGCCAGCGCTTCGCTGTCCAGCAACTTGTTCTGATGGGCCTCACGCAGCAGCTCAAGCAGCTCCTGGCGGTTTTTCGGCTCGTGGGCAAAAGCCTGGGTCAGTTTACCCAGCCATGACTTTTGCCCGTTGCTCGATCGGTCTTCGCTCATAGCGATTACTCTAAATCCTTTGTTGTTTCAGTTAGGTGTAGGGTCGGTTTCGTCGTCTGCATAAGGATCAGGGTGACCCAGTTCGGCAAGCAACGTTTGTTCCAGTGTTTCCATTTCCTCGGCTTCGTCATCGTCTATATGGTCGTAACCCAAGAGATGCAAGCAGCCGTGGATAACCAGATGGGCCCAGTGAGCCTCAAGCGCCTTGCCCTGTTCCTTGGCTTCACGCTCGACCACTTCGACGCAGATCACCAGATCCCCCAGCAACGGGATATCCAGCAGTTCATCGGGGACGTCGGCGGGAAACGACAGCACATTGGTCGCGTAGTCTTTCTGGCGCCAGGTGTGGTTCAGTTCGCGGCCTTCGGGTTCGTCCACCAGACGAATGGTCAGTTCCGAGTCGGCGCTGCGCTGGCGCAGGGCCAGGGCGCACCATTGACGGAACTGCTCTTCGCTGGGGGCGGGGGCTTCGGTGGCCAGTTGCAGGTCTAGCTCAAGCATCGCGGCGAACGTCCTTGGCCGGCGCGTCATCGCGGTGGTCGAAGCGCTCGTAGGCTTCGACGATACGCTGCACCAGCGGGTGGCGGACCACGTCCTTGGGCATGAAGTGCGTAAAGCTGATACCCGGCACGTCCTTGAGCACCTCGATCACCTGGGCCAGGCCGGACTTGGTGCCTTTGGGCAGGTCGACCTGGGTGACGTCACCGGTGATCACGGCGGTGGAGCCGAAACCGATACGGGTCAGGAACATTTTCATCTGCTCGACGGTGGTGTTCTGGCTTTCGTCGAGGATGATGAAACTGTTGTTCAGCGTACGGCCGCGCATATAGGCCAGCGGAGCGATCTCGATCACCTGGCGCTCGATCAGTTTGGCCACGTACTCAAAACCGAGCATCTCGTAGAGCGCGTCGTAGAGCGGGCGCAGGTACGGGTCGATCTTCTGTGCCAGGTCGCCGGGCAGGAAACCGAGTTTTTCACCGGCTTCAACCGCCGGGCGCACCAGCAGGATGCGCCGCACTTGCTCGCGCTCCAGCGCGTCCACCGCACAGGCCACGGCCAGGTAGGTCTTGCCGGTACCGGCCGGGCCGATGCCGAAGTTGATGTCGTTGCCGAGGATTTCTTTGACGTAGCGCTGCTGATTCAAGCCGCGCGGGCGAATCATGCCTTTTTTGGTGCGCAGGGCCACGCTGGCTTCGGCCACAGGGTTGTTGGCCAGGTCTTCCACCGCGGACTCCTGCAGGTACAGGTGCACCGTTTCGGGCGACAGTTCACTGCCCTTGGTCTCGCGATAAAGGCGGCGCAGCAGGTTTTCTGCCGACGTGGTGTGTTGGGGTTCACCAATGAGCTCGAACTGATTGCCGCGATTGCGGATCTCGATGCTCAGGCGTTGTTCGATCAGGCGCAGGTGCTCGTCGAACTGTCCGCACAGGTTGGCGAAACGGCGAGCCTCAAACGGCTCGAGGATGAAACGATGGGGTTCTACTATGGGTGCGTTCAAGGTCGCTTTTAGCCGCCCTTTGGCAGTTGAGGTGAAAGAGAGAATAACGCCAGTGGCGCGGGTACGAAAGCACTTACGTCACCGGAATGCTGCACCGCTCCGATGTGGGCGCGAGCAAGTCCGCTCCCACACTTTGATCTTCATCGGGACCGAACGATCAATTTATCAACGACCCGCGCAACGAGTGCGGTTGCGCCGCATCGATATGCACATCGGCGAACTGGCCGATCAGCGTTGGATTGTCGCAGCGAAAGTTGACGATCCGGTTGTTCTCGGTACGACCCTGCAATTCGCCGGGGTCTTTTTTCGAGTAATCGGTCACCAGGATGCGCTGAATCGAACCGACCATTTGTCGGCTGATCTCAAAGCCTTGTTGGTTCAGCCGATGCTGTAGCGCGTTGAGGCGCTCTTTTTTCAGCGCTTCGGGTGTTTCGTCCAGCAGGTCGGCGGCCGGTGTGCCTGGGCGCTGGCTGTAGACGAACGAATAGGAGAAGTCGAAACCGACGTCTTCAATCAGCTTCATGGTCTGTTGGAAGTCTTTCTCGGTTTCGCCGGGAAAGCCCACGATAAAGTCTGAACTGATGCAAATCCCTGGCACCGCTGCGCGCAATTTGCGCAGTTTGGATTTGTATTCCAGGGCGGTGTGGTTGCGTTTCATCGCAGACAGGATGCGGTCCGAGCCCGATTGCACCGGCAAGTGCAGGTGTTTGACCAGCTCCGGCACCTCGGCGTGGGCCTGGATCAGGCTGTCGGAGAACTCCAGCGGGTGCGAGGTGGTGTAGCGAATGCGCTCGATACCGTCCACGGCCGCCACCACGCGGATCAACTCCGCCAGGTCGGCCAGGCGCCCGTCGTGGGTCTGGCCGCGATAGCCGTTGACGTTCTGCCCGAGCAGAGTGACTTCACGTACGCCGTTTTCCGCCAGGTGGATGATTTCCGACATAACGTCGTCAAATGGCCGACTGACCTCTTCGCCACGGGTGTAGGGCACCACGCAAAAGGTGCAGTACTTGCTGCAGCCTTCCATCACCGAGACGTAGGCGCTTGGCCCATCGATACGGGGCTCGGGCAAATGGTCGAATTTTTCGATTTCGGGGAACGACACGTCCACCTGCGGCAGTTTGGTGATGTGCGCGGCGTCGATCATTTCCGGCAGGCGGTGCAGGGTTTGCGGGCCGAAGACCACGTCGACATACGGTGCGCGGTCGCGGATGGCCGCACCTTCCTGGCTGGCCACGCAACCGCCAACAGCGATCACCATGTCCGGGTTGGCCAGTTTCAATTCACGCCAGCGCCCCAGTTGCGAGTACACACGGTCCTGGGCCCGTTCGCGGATCGAGCAGGTATTGAGCAGGATCACGTCGGCATCTTCGGCGCGGGCGGTGACTTCCAGGGCCTGGTGTTCGCCCAGCAGATCGACCATGCGCGAGCTGTCGTACTCGTTCATCTGGCAACCGTGGGTTTCGATATAAAGCTTCTTGGCCATGGGAATCGTCAACTGGTGGTAAAGAACCGCGCATTATAGGGGGCATGCCCATTGGTTCCTAGCGCTGTGCATCGGGTGCCATGCTATAGTTCGCGCCCTCTTTTATATCCGCGATGTGTTGCTCGCCCACCATGACCAAACGTGAAGCTCCAATCTACAAGGTGATTTTCCTCAACCAGGGCCAGGTGTTCGAAATGTACGCCAAGCAGATCTATCAAAGTGATCTGTGGGGCTTCCTGGAGGTGGAAGAGTTCGTCTTTGGCGAGCGCACCCAGTTGGTCGTCGACCCGGGCGAGGAAAAGCTCAAGGCTCAATTCGAAGGCGTTGTGCGCAGTTTTGTGCCGATGCATTCGATTGTGCGCATCGACGAAGTGGAGCGTCTGGGCACGCCCAAGATCAGCGAAGCGCGGGGCGTGAGCAATGTCATGCCGTTTCCGATGCCGATGCCTGAGAAGTGACATTCAATTATTTTGTAGGGCGTTTCCGAATTTGCCGCTCTGTGCATAGACATTTTGTTTGAAAGATAGCAAGTTTTGTTTATGTGCAGAGGGCGTCCTGGCTGTAAATCACTTATAGCCTCTTTAACTTCCAACGTGTTTTAACACGGCCACGTCACGCCCTTAGTTAGCGCAGAGTTTCCTTTCACGCAGTCATTAACGAACTTATCTGTTCGGGAGTAGCCCTGTGCGCGATCCTCGCTATGACATTCTGTTTGAACCGGTACAGCTGGGCCCGGTTCGCACGCGTAACCGGTTTTATCAAGTTCCTCACTGTAATGGCATGGGCCACGTGCATCCTTCGGCCATGGCGCGCATGCGCGGCATCAAGGCTGAAGGCGGGTGGGGCGTGGTCTGCACCGAGGAGTGTGAAATCAGCCCGTTGAGCGAGTTCTCGCCCTATATCGAGGCGCGCCTGTGGGATGACCGCGACACACCAGCATTGACGCGCATGTGCGAGGCGGTCCACCAGCACGGCTCGCTGGCCGGCGTGGAGCTGGCGTTCAATGGTTACTCCGCGCCCAACCGTTACAGCCGCGAAATTCCCTGGGCGCCGTCCAATACGCCGGTGCGCAGCTATGACCCGGTGCAGGCCAGGGCCATGAGCCATGCCGACATCCGGCAACTGCGCGCCCTGCACCGTGCCGCTGCGCTACGTGCGCGGGCAGCGGGCTTTGACATCATCTATGTGTACGCCGGGCATGACCTGAGCCTGCCGTTCCACTTCCTCACGCCACGCAATAACCGGCGCATGGATGAGTATGGTGGTGTGCTGGAAAATCGCGTACGGCTGTTGCGCGAGTTGATTGAGGACACGCGTGACGCGGTGGGCGACCGGTGTGCCGTGGCGGTACGTTTGGCGGTTGATGAGCAAATGGCCGGTGGCCTGTGTCGCGAAGGCGAGGGCGCAGAAATTTTCTCGATGCTGGCGAACTTGCCGGACTTATGGGACATCAACGTCGCCGATTGGGCTAACGACAGCATGACGGCGCGTTTTTCCCAGGAAGGCTATCAGGAGGCCTTTCTGTTGGGCCTCAAATCGCTGACCTGCAAACCCGTGGTGGGCGTCGGGCGGTTCACCTCGCCGGACACCATGGTTTCACTGATACGCCGCGGCGTGCTGGACTTGATCGGAGCGGCCCGGCCCTCCATTGCCGATCCGTTTCTGCCGAAGAAGATTGAAGAAGGGCGCGCCGAGCAGATCCGCGAGTGCATTGGTTGCAATATCTGTGTCAGTGGCGACCACACCAGCACGCCATTGCGCTGCACGCAGAACCCGACCATGGGCGAGGAATGGCGTCGCGGCTGGCACCCCGAATCGGTGGCGCCTGCGGGGCGGCCGGGACGGGCGCTGGTGGTTGGCGCCGGCCCGGCGGGGCTCGAATGCGCACGGATATTAGGCGAGCGACACATGGACGTGGCGTTGGTCGACAGCCTGCGTACCTTGGGCGGGCGCGTGGCACGGGAGTCCCGCCTGCCGGGGTTGGCGAGCTGGGCGAGGGTGGTCGATTATCGCGTTGATGCCCTGAGCCGCCTCGCATCGGTGCAAATCTATCGAGAAAGTCCGTTGCAGGCCCAGGACGTCCTCGACTTCGCTGCCGAGCATGTCTTTATCGCCACCGGCTGTCACTGGCGGCGCGATGGCTTGGGGCGTGCGTTGCGCCATCCCTTACCGGGCCTGGAATGCCTGCCCGTGGTCACGCCGGATGATGTGATGGCCGGTGCCCTGCCGCCGTCACCGGTGCTGCTGTTCGACGATGACCACTACTACATGGGCAGCGTGCTGGCCGAACATTTGGTGGCACAGGGCGTGGAGGTGATATTTGTCACGCCGGCGACGGACGTGGCGGCCTGGACCCATAACACCCTTGAGCAACACCGCATCCAGCGACGCCTGCTGGAATTGAACGTCGCCATCATCGCCTCCCACACGCTGGAGAGCTGCACGCCCGAGGGCGTGGTAGTGGGGTGTGTCTACACCCAGCGCCCACGCTTCATCCCCGCCGCATCACTGTTGTCGGTCACTTCCCGGGAGCCCGAGCAGACGCTGTACCAGGCCTTGATTCAAGCGCCCGAGCCCTTGCTGGCCGCCGGCATCAGGACGTTGACGCTGGTCGGCGATTGCGTGGCGCCCGGCACCCTTGCGGCCGCCGTGTATTCGGGTCACCGCATTGCGCGTGAGTTTGATGCGCCCGCTGGCTCCTTAGTGGTACGTCGAGAAATACCCTTTATCGAGGTGTAGCTCATTTCGCGAGTTGATTAATAACGAGGCCTACAATAATGAAAAGAATAATCCTGATGTTATTTGCCACGCTTTTTATAAATACGTCGCTCTTTGCCAATGATTATGAGGTGATCCGATTCGGCGCCGACCCCAACTACGCGCCGTTTGCCTATAAGGACAATACGGGAACTTTGACAGGCTTCGAAGTTGATATAGGCAATGCACTCTGCACTTACCTCAAGGTTCGTTGCCAATGGGTTGAGAGTGATTTCGACGGGTTGGTCCCCAGTCTCAATGCGGGCAAAATCGACGCGATACTGGCTTCAATGACCGTCACGGATGCTCGGCAGAAGGTGATCGACTTCTCTTCGGAGGTGTTTTCCAGTCCGACGGCCATGGTGCTTCGCCCTGGCATTGAACTGGGCAAGGGCTCGGCCGTGGGTTATTTGCAGGGCAGTACCCAGGAAGCCTACGCCCGCCAGGTGCTCGCTGCGCAGGGCATCAAGGTGGTGGCGTATGCCGACCAGGAACAGGTCTATGCCGACCTTGTGGCGGGTCGCTTGCATGCCTCGTTGCAGGATGCGCAGCAGGCGCAAAGCGGCTTTCTAAGCGCTCGGCACGGCGCCGGGTTCGTGTTGGGCCCGCTGATTGAGAGCGAGCTGATGCCTTCCAAAAGCGCCATCGGCATCGCTAAAGGGAATCAGGCCCTTAAAGCCCTGCTGGATAAGGGGCTGGCTGCACTGCACGCCGATGGCACTTACGCCAGGCTGCAAGCGCAGTACTTTCCTGGCGTGAACATGTACAGCGGCCAATAACCGTCCTCAATCGCCAGCGAGGGCACAGACATGCTTCCTGACTTCACTCAATTTGCCGCGACCCTGGAAGGTTTTGCGCCATTGTTGCTGCGCGGTGTCTGGGTCACCGTGCAACTGGCGCTGCTGTCATTGCTGCTGGGCCTGGCGTTCGGTCTGCTCGGTGCCTGCGCCAAGCTGTCTCGGGTAATGGCCTGGCGCTTCTGCGGTCAGCTTTACACCACGCTGATCCGAGGTGTGCCGGACCTCTTGCTGATGTTGCTGATGTTCTACGGTGTACAAACCGGCTTGAGTCGCCTGACACAGAGGGTGGGCTGGGCCTATATCGACATTGACCCGTTCAGTGCAGGTGTGCTGACCCTGGGTTTTATCTATGGCGCTTATTTCACCGAAACCTTTCGCGGGGCATTACTGGCGGTGCCCCGGGGGCAGTTGCAGGCCGGCAAAGCCCTTGGCATGACGGCCACCCAAAGCTTTGCGTACGTGGTGTTCCCGCAAATGATGCGGTTAGCCCTGCCGGGCCTGGGCAATAACTGGATGGTGTTGCTCAAGGCTACGGCACTGGTGTCGATCATCGGCTTGGCGGACCTGGTGAAAGTGGCCCAGGTGGCGGGCAAAAGCAGCGGGCAGATGTTGTCCTTCCTGCTGCTGGCCGCGCTGATCTACCTGGTGCTCAGCAGTGCTTCAAACGCGGGATTGCGTGCGTTGGCGCGACGCTACGGCCCCCCTGTGCAGGAGGCATCACGATGATCGAATTGATTCAGGATTATTGGCGGCCGTTTATCTATTCCGATGGTCAGCAAATCACCGGACTGGCCATGACCCTATGGCTGACCAGCGCCGCGCTGTGCCTGGGCCTGCTCCTGGCAGTGCCGCTGTCCATCGCCAGGGTGTCTGCACGGCGTTGGCTGCGGTGGCCGGTGCAAGGGTTCACTTATCTGTTTCGCGGGACGCCGCTGTATATCCAATTACTGATCTTCTACACCGGCATCTACAGCATTGCCGCCGTGCGTGAGCAGCCAGTGCTGGACGCGTTTTTTCGCGATGCACTGAACTGCACGCTGTTGGCGTTCGCCCTCAATACCGGCGCCTACACCACGGAAATACTGGCGGGCGCCATCCGGGCCATGCCACGGGGGGAAATTGAGGCGGCGCGGTCCCTGGGGTTTGACGGCTGGAAGCTATACGTTCACCTGATCATGCCATTGGCTCTGCGCCGTTCATTGCCGGCCTACAGTAATGAGGTAATTTTCGTGCTGCATTCCACCACGTTGGCGTTCACCGCCACGGTACCGGACATCCTCAAGGTTGCCCGGGACGCCAACGCCGCGACGTTCCTGACATTCCAGGCCTTTGGTGTCGCGGCCGTCCTTTACCTGTGCATCACCTTCGCCTTGGTCGGTCTGTTTCGACTGGCTGAACGGCGCTGGCTGCGCTTTCTCGACCTCACCCGTTAGGAGGCCTCCGTGCAGACTCACGTACATTCATTGCTGACGGCCGTACCCGGCACGACCCGGCAGATCCATAGCTTTCACTACGGCCCGGCCACGGCGGCGGGCAAGGTGTATATCCAGGCGTCATTGCACGCTGATGAACTGCCGGGAATGTTGGTGCTGTGGCATCTGAAGCAGCAATTGGCGCGGATCGAAACGGCAGGATTGTTGCGCTGGTCGGTTGTGTTGGTGCCGGTGGCCAATCCGCTGGGACTGGAGCAGGTGTGCATGGACGTGCCGCAGGGACGCTTTGATAACGACAGCCGAGAGAATTTCAATCGATTCTTCCTCGACGTCAGTCAGCAGGTGGGCGATCACGTCCAAGGCAGATTGACCGATGACCCGGCCAAAAATCTGCAACTGATCCGCTCGACCTGGCGGCGAACACTTGCCGACCAGCTACCGGCGACACAATTGCACTCCATGCGCCTGATCCTGCAGAGGCTGGCCTGTGATGCCGACATCGTGCTGGACCTGCATTGTGATTTCGAGGCTGTCCAGCACTTGTACCTGTCGCCGCAATTCTGGCCATCAATTGAGCCCCTGGCCCGCTACCTGGGTGCTCGAGCCTGCTTTTTGGCAAAAGAGGCGGGAGGCCAGTCATTCGACGAGAGTTTCACTGTGTTCTGGGCGCAGATGCAGGCACGTTTTGACGGGCGCTTTTCGCCTCCCGGTTTTGCCGCGACCGTGGAGTTACGCGGTGTGGCTGATGTCGACCATCGACTGGCGCGTCAGGATTGCCAAGCGTTGCTCAACTATTTGGTGGAAAGGGGCGCCATACAAGGCCAAGCGCCGCCGTTACCGCCACTACTCAACGCGCCTACACCGCTGGCCGGGGTTGAGCCTGTGGCGAGTCCGGTCGGAGGGCTGATTGTGTTCTGCGCGCAGGTGGGGGATTTTCTCAAGGCTGGGCAAATGCTGGCCGAAATCATCGACCCGATCACTGACCAAGTGACCCCCGTGGTGTGCACGCACGCAGGGCTTTTATATGTCCGCTCGGTGCGACGCATGGCAACTGCGGGCATGGTGATTGCGCATGTGGCGGGCGCGCGGGCTTATCGGCAGGGTTATCTGCTATCGCCTTGAGAATCAGGGCAGGGGTGAGAAGGGCGAGCGCCCATCGGCGCTCTGCAATTCCTGCAGGTAGTTGCGGAAGATCTGGCCCAGCACCTGAGTCGCCACTTCCAGCTCATCGCGCTGCATGTGCTCGGCGACTTCGTCGGCGGTGTCCAGCGCGTCTTCGGCGCCGTTGACCGCGGCCATTTTCAGCACGATGTAGGCCTGAACGTTATTGGCCGGAACGCCTTCACCTTTGAAAAACATGGTGCCGAGCTGGAATTGCGCCTGGGCGTGCCCCTGCAACGAGGCTTTCTCGAAGAAACTCAGGGCCTTGTTGAGGTCGCGGTCAGGGTTTTTGCTGTCGTGGTAGTACTCGCCCAACTCGTATTGCGCCTGCGCATCCCCAGCTTCAGCCTGTTTCTGGCACGCGCTCAGGGCTTCGGCCTGGCTGTCTGGCTGGGTATTGAGGGTGCAACGACCCATCGCTGGGATTAACAACGAGTTGCCGCCTGCTTGTGCATGTGCCAGCAGCGGCTGAAGGAGCAACAGGCAGCCCAGTACCAGGGTGCGGCCGGTGCGTTTCATGGGAATCGACTTACCTCTGACGGGGCACGCGGATCCTCGTGGGATCCAATAAGCGCGCATTATGAAATAAGCAGGCCCCTGCTTACAAAGTCTTTACTCGTTTTTCTGCTGCGTAGGCAAGTTATCTGCTGGATTGCAGGTTATTTCTCTAGAAAAGTAGGAAATATCTGTAAGCAAAGTAGCAAATCTGACGCCGCCAGGGGCGACGTCAGATTTTTATGCCCGTTACTTCAAGGCCGCGAAGGCGCGTTCGGCAGCGTCGAGGGTCAGTTTCAGCTCTGCATCGCCATGGGCGATCGAGGTAAAACCGGCTTCGAAGGCGCTCGGCGCCAGATAAACACCCCCTTCGAGCATCAGGTGGAAGAAGCGTTTGAACAGGTCGGCGTTACTGCCCATCACGTCATCGAAGGTAACGATGTCGTCGGCACCGCTGAAGTACAGGCCGAACATGCCGCCCGCCTGGGTGGTGACGAACGGGATACCGGCGGCATCCGCGCGCTGTTGCAGGCCGTCGAGCAGGCGCGTGGTGTAGTCGGTCAGCTCGGCGTGGAAGCCGGGGCGGCTGATCAGGCGCAGGGTGGTCAAGCCGGCGGCCATGGCCAGCGGGTTACCGGACAACGTGCCGGCCTGGTACACCGGGCCCAGCGGCGCGATGTGTTGCATGATCTCGCGCTTGCCGCCGAAGCAGCCCACCGGCATGCCGCCGCCGATGATCTTGCCGAAGGTGCTCAGGTCGGGTGTGACGCCGTAATGCGCCTGGGCGCCGCCGAGGGCTACGCGGAAACCGGTCATCACTTCGTCGAAAATCAGCACCACGCCATGTTTGTCGCACTGCTCGCGCAGGCCTTCGAGGAAGCCCGGCGCCGGCGGTACGCAGTTCATGTTACCGGCCACCGGCTCAACGATGATGCACGCCACGTCCTGGCCGACTTCGTTGAGCATCTGCTCGACGGCGGCGATGTCGTTGAACGGCAGGGTGAGGGTGTGTTTGGCAAACGCCGCCGGTACACCGGCCGAGCTCGGCACGCCCTGGGTCAGCAGGCCGGAGCCGGCTTTGACCAACAGGCTGTCGGAGTGGCCGTGGTAGCAGCCTTCGAACTTAATGATGCTGTCGCGACCGGTAAAGCCACGGGCCAGGCGGATGGCACTCATGGTGGCTTCGGTGCCGGAGCTGACCATGCGCACCATCTCCATGGACGGCACGATCGCGCACACGAGGTCCGCCATCTCGGTTTCCATGGCGGTCGGTGCGCCGTAGGACAAGCCGTGTTCCAGTTGTTTGCGCACGGCGTCCAGTACGTCCGGGTGGCTGTGGCCGAGGATCATCGGGCCCCAGGAGCCCACGTAGTCGACGTAGCGCTTGTCATCTTCATCGGTGACGTAGGCGCCTTCGGCGTGCTTGAAAAACAACGGCGTGCCGCCGACGCTTTTGAACGCACGCACGGGGGAGTTCACACCGCCGGGGATGTGCTTCTGGGCATCGGCAAACAGGGTTTCGGAACGAGACATGATCGGGCTCTCTAAACTGAATTTTTAAGAAGGTCGTTGAAGGCACGGGCGCGGCGCGTCACTTCCTGGGTGGTGTCTGCACCGAATAGGCCGTGCACGACCGCGAGCAGGTCGGCGCCGTGGGCCACCAGTGGGGCGGCGTTTTCCAGGGTGACACCGCCGATCACGCAGATCGGTACGTGCAGGCGCGTGCGGGCCTCGGCCAGCATTTCGACGGTGGCGGCCGGGGCGCCGGGCTTGGTGGTGGAGTTGAAGAAGCGCCCGAATGCCACGTAGCTGGCGCCTTCGCGCGCGGCCTGCTCGGCCAGCTCGATCTGGCTGTGGCAGGTGGCGCCGATGATCGCTTTTCGGCCGAGCAAGGCGCGGACCGGCGCCAGCGGGCCGTCGGTCTGGCCCAGGTGCACGCCGACGCCCAGGCGCGCGGCCAATTCGGCGTCGTCGTTGATGATCAGTTGGGTTTTATAGCGCGAGCACAGTTCGTGCAGTTTTTCCGCTTCACGCAGACGGCGGGCTTCGTCGCTGCTTTTGTCACGGTATTGCAGCAGGGTCACGCCACCCTCCAGCGCCGCTTCGACGTAGGCGAGGAATTTGCCGGCCAACAGTTGGCTGTCGGTAATGGCGTAAAGGCCACGTAGTTTCATCGTGCAGGCCCCTTGGTATTAAGCGCAGAAATCCAGCGGCAGCCGGCGAGGCACGAATTGGCCCTGGCCGAGTTGTTCGGCGTCACGCAGGGTGCGCCAAGTGTAGTTGAGCGCCGATTGCACCGCGCTGACCAGGCCTTCGCCCTGAGCGATCCGCCCGGCCAGTGCGCTGGCCAGCGTGCAGCCCGAACCGTGATAGCTGCCTGGCAGGCGCTGGCAGGTAAAGGTCTGGCGCGTGCCGTCGCGGCTATACAGGCGGTTGTGCACTTGATGCTCGTCGCCATGGCCGCCGGTGATCAACAGGTGCTTGATAAACGGCAGCAGTTTCTCGGCACATTCGTCCGCCGTGCCCTCGGGCAGTTCGGCGAGGATGCGGGCTTCGGGCAGGTTGGGCGTGGCGATCAGCGACAGCGGCAACAACCGCTCGCGCATCGCGTAGCCCACCTCGTCCTTGCCCAGGCTGCCGCCGCCGCCGGCCCGCAGCACCGGGTCGCACACCACGGGCAGGTGCGGGTGCGCCTGCAGCAGTTCGACCACGGTGTCGACCATCGCGGTGGAGCCGAGCATGCCCAGCTTGACCGCCGCCACTTCGGAGTCGCCAAGCACGGCATTGGCCTGGGCCAATACCCATTCGCGGTCGAGCACACGGAAATCGCTGACGTTGACGGTGTTCTGCACCGTCAGCGCAGTGACGGCAGGCGCCGCATGGCAACCCTGGGCGAGCAGGGCTTCGATATCTGCCTGCAAGCCGGCGCCACCACTGGGATCATGGCCGGAGAGACAGAGGACAACGGGGCGAGAGCTGTAGATATTCATGGTGCGCGAGCTTACCACCAAACGCTTTTTGCGTGGCCGTCGGGCGAGAGGTGAATTTTAAGCGGGACGCAGCGTTTTTTGAGCAGGGATTAATCGGTATAGCAGGCTGAAAGCGTTGCCCTAGAGCTGTCCTGGAAATTCTTCAATGGTGTCTAATGGCCTTTACCGGCTATGCTAAAGTGGATCCAAACAACTTAACTGTATCGCCGGTGTACGTCTTCTCAAAAGGAATGGGGGGCTTTTGACATAACCGGACAGGCCACGCTGGGGCTCTATGCGCTATTTGCTGATTTTATTGTTGTGCGGGCTGCCGCTGCTCGCCAGCGCCATCGAGTTCAACCAGGACACACGCAGCCTGCCGCTGGGCCGAGCCATGCAAGTGCTCGAAGACCCGACCGACGCGCTCACCATCGCCGATGTCAGCACGCCGTCCGCCGCCCGCCAGTTCAAACCCCACGATAAAGACACCCTCAACGCTGGTTACTCACGCTCGGTGTTCTGGCTCAAGGTCAACCTGCAATACCTGCCGCACGCGCCTGACGCTCAGCGCACCTGGTTGCTGGAGCTGGCTTACCCGCCGCTGGATCACCTCGACCTGTACCTGCCCGACAGCGCCGGCACCTATCGCCTGGCTGGGCACACGGGGGATGCGTTGCCGTTTTCGGCCCGAGAGATCCGCCAGAACAATTACCTGTTCAAGCTCGACTTCACCCCCGGCGAGTCGAAAACCGTCTACCTGCGCCTGCAAAGCGAAGGCTCGATCCAGGCCCCGCTGACCCTCTGGTCCAGCACCGCCTACCTCGAACAACAGCCGCTGCGCCTCTATGTTCTGGGTCTGATCTACGGCGTGTTGCTGGGGATGCTGGTGTACAACCTGTTCATCTACCTCAGCGTGCGCGACACCAGCTACCTCTATTACATCTTCTATATTGCCTCGTTCGGTATGTACCAGTTGTCGGTCAATGGCGCGGCGGTGGAGTACTTCTGGCCGAACAACCCCTGGTGGGCGAATGCCGCGACGCCGTTCCTGATTGGTGCCTCGGCGTTGTTTGGCAGCTTGTTTGCGCGCAGTTTTCTGCACACCGCGCAGCACAGCCGGTGGATCAATCGTTTATTGCTGGGGTTGGTGGCCTGCGGCGCGGTGGTGATGTTGCTGTCGTTGATGACCAGCTACGCCCTGGCGCTGCGCCTGGCGACCGGGCTGGCGCTGGTGTTCACCGTGACCATCTTTATTGCGGCCATCAAGGCCTGGTATTGCGGCCAGCGGGTGGCACGCTATTTCATTATTGCCTGGTCGGCGTTCCTCTTGGGTGGGGTGGTCAACACGCTGATGGTGCTGGGCTACCTGCCCAATGTATTCCTCACGATGTACGCCAGCCAGATCGGTTCAGCGATCGAAGTGGCGCTGCTGTCCCTGGCCCTGGCCGACCGCATCAACGCGATGCGCGAGCAACAGGCGCAGATCCTGTTCGACGCGAGCCAGAAGCTTGAAGTGCTCAACCAGCAGTTGGCCCGCAGTAACCGGCTCAAGGATGAATTCCTCGCCACCCTGACCCACGAACTGCGCACCCCGATGAACGGCGTGATCGGCTCCCTGGAACTGATGCAAACCATGCCCCTGGACACGGACCTGGCGCAGTACCAGCAAACCGCCGCCGGTTCGGCGCGGGACATGATGCGCATGGTCAACGGCATCCTCACCCTCACCGAATTGCAGGCCGGCCGCCTGAGTGCGCAACCCAAGGTGTTCAGCCTGCGGGGCGTGCTCGACACGTTGCGCCAGCAATTCAATGCCGGTGCCCACAGCAAAGGCGTGGCGTTTTCCATCGATGTGGCCGAGGAACTGCCGGACCGTGTGAGTGGCGACGCCGACAAACTGCTGCAGTGCCTGGATTGCCTGTTGGACAACGCATTGAAGTTCACCCACGAAGGCGCGGTGCGCCTGCGGGTCGTGGGTGTGCCGCAGAGTGATGGGGGCGTGCGCCTGAGTTTTATTGTGACCGACACCGGTATCGGCTTTGCCTCCCTCGACGAGGCCACCTTATACCAGCGTTTTTTCCAGCTTGATGGCTCCACTACCCGCGAATACGGCGGCCTGGGTATCGGCCTGGCCATCTGCCGGCAGTTGATCGAGTTGCTGGGCGGGCGGCTGACCCATCACTCCGAGCCGGGCAAGGGCAGTCGCTTCCAGTTGGAGGTGCTCGTGCGAACAGTGCCATCCGAGCCCAAAGCCGCGCCGGCTGACAGACGTGCGCCTCAGGACTGCGCGGTGCTGCTGGTGGACGACAACAGCGTCGGCCAACTGGTGGTGCGCGGTATGTTGCTCAGGCTCGGTTACCGGGTCAAAACCGTCGACAGCGCTGCGAATGCCCTGGCAGCCCTGCAGGGGGGCACCTTCGACGCCGTACTGTTGGACATGCCCGAAGGTGGTTTCTCGTTATGCTGTCAGATTCGCGCGTTGCCTGGCTGCGGTGAGCTGCCGGTGATCGCTGTGAGCGCCTCGCTGAAGGTGCCGGAGCGCGAACACTGCCTTGGTATCGGCGTCTCCGACCGCCTTGCCAGGCCCGTCCGTTTTGAAGCATTGCAGGCGGTATTGCAGCGCCGGGTGTTGGGTCTCGCTGAGGGCGAAAGCGCCGGGCATTCGGCGGGTATGCCACTTTTTTAAGCAAGGTGACGGTGCTTAACTGAAATTCAGGCCTCGACCAAACGGGCCTTTTTTCCAGGAGGCCCGTCATGAACCTGCATCAGTTTGCCGAAACCCACGACGTCACCAATCAGCCCCCGTCCCTGGACGGTACCAACCTCTACCGCATCGACCTGCCCCTGCAAGAGTGGTCACGCCGCTTTGGTGGCGGCTGGGCAGAAGCGCGGATCGATGCCTACGGCGCCCTGGCCGGCGGGCCCTTGATGGCGGCGGGTTTTTTGGCGAACCAGAACAAACCGGTGTTCAACAGCCATGACCGCTACGGCCATCGCATCGACTTGGTGGAATTCCATCCCGCTTACCACGAGTTGATGCGCACCGCCGTCGAACACGGTCTGCCGTCGCTGCCCTGGGCCCACCCGCAATCCGGCGCCCATGTGGCCCGCGCCGCGCTGACGTATCTGCACAGCCAGGCCGAAGCCGGCAGCGGTTGTCCGTTGACCATGACCTTCGCCTGCGTCCCGGCCTTGCGCCTGCAACCGGACCTGGCAAAGACCTGGTTGCCGAAGATACTCAGCACCGACTACGACCCGCGCAATGTCGGCATCGCCCACAAGGCCGGTGCCACTATCGGCATGGCCATGACCGAGAAACAAGGCGGCACCGATGTGCGCGCCAACACCACCCGCGCCTACCCGGTGGGGGCGGGCGGCCCTGGTCAGGCGTATGAACTGGTGGGCCACAAGTGGTTCTGTTCGGCACCGATGTGCGATGCGTTCCTGACCCTGGCGCAGACCGACAAAGGCCTGAGCTGTTTCCTGCTGCCCCGGCACCGCCCGGATGACACACGCAACGCGTTCTACATCCAGCGCCTGAAGAACAAGCTCGGCAACTGCTCCAACGCCTCCAGCGAAGTGGAGTTTCGCGGCGCTCTGGCCTGGATGATCGGTGAAGAAGGCCGTGGCGTGCCAACCATCATCGAGATGGTCGCCATGACCCGTTTCGATTGCATGGTCGGCTCCAGCGCCTTGATGCGTCAGGCGCTGACCCAGGCCAGCCATCATTGTGCCCATCGTTCGGTCGGCGGCCGCGTCCTCAGCGAACAGCCGTTGATGCAGAACGTGCTGGCCGACCTGGCGCTGGAAAGCGAAGCGTCCCTGGCCTTGAGCATGCGCATGGGGCTTGCCCTGGATCACCTGGGTGATGAGCAGCAGGCCAAGTTCGCCCGGCTGGTCACCGCGGTGGGCAAGTATTGGATCTGCAAGCGCGCGCCGGCGATGATCAACGAAGCCGCCGAGTGCATGGGGGGGGCCGGCTACGTGGAGGACAGCATCCTGCCGCGCCTGTACCGTGAGGCACCGGTGAATTCAACGTGGGAAGGTTCGGGCAATGTGCAGTGCCTGGACGTGCTGCGCGCCCTGTCCAAGGAGCCGGGCGTGCTGGAGGCGTTGTTTGTCGAGCTCGGCACTGGCCATGGCGACAGACAGTTGGCGCAGCATATCGAGCAGCTTAAAACGGCGTTTATGGACACTCAGGGTATTCAGTACCGTGCGCGGCAACTGACCGAAGATATTGCGGTGGCACTCCAGGCCAAATTGCTGCTGGAGGCCGGGAATGCGGCGGTCAGTGATGGGTTTATTGCCAGCCGGTTGGGAGCGTCCTCCGGGCGCGTGTATGGCACCTTGCCGCGTGGCGTGGACGTGGAAGCCATCGTCGCGCGCTCCACCCCTCATTCATCCCTGTAGACGCTGTTCAGATGTGAGAGGAGGCTCGGTAAGTCATCGAACGCGTGGCCGGCGGACGCGCTGCAATCGGTGGCGAGCGCCGTCCCACATTATCGAGCGCAATCCAACGCCGCTGTTTCAGTGAGGCGGGGATACAGGCAAGATAAAGGCCTGCACGTCAGAACACAGGATGCTTACCGTGACCGAAGCTTTTGTTGTCGTTCAAACCGCCGAAGAAGCCGTGGATCGGCTGGCGGCTCTGCATGAGCGCGCTACCGGCGCACTCAATCAGGCCCTCAAGCAATACCTCAAGGACCGCGTCGAACCCGACGCCGCACAACGCGCCTTGTTTCGCTACCCGGAACTGCGCCTGACCTACCACTGCCACGGCGAAGTCCCACAGACCACCCGGGCCTATGCCAAGGTGCAATTGCCGGGGACCTACAGCGTTACCGTCACCCATCCGGCAGCGTTCCGTAAGTATCTGCTTGAGCAACTGGTGCCCTTGATGCACGACTTCACCGTGACGGTGGAAGTGGGCGTCAGCCAGCAGAACATTCCGTACCCGTACGTAGTGGAGCAGGGCGATGAATTGGCCGGTTCCGGCGTCACCGCTGCGACCCTGGCACGTGTGTTTCCCAGTACCGACCTGTCGGCCGCCACCGACGGCATCGCCGATGGCCTCTACGACTGGGAAAACACCGACCCGCTGCCCCTGGCGCTGTTCGATGCGGCCCGCGTGGACTTTTCCCTGCGCCGCCTGGTGCATTACACCGGCAGCGACTGGCGCCATGTGCAGCCGTGGATTCTGCTGACCAACTACCACCGCTACGTTGACCAGTTCATCGTGCATGGTCTGGAGCAATTGCGCAGCGACCCGCGGTTTATCCGCATGGTGCTGCCGGGCAACGTGGTCATCGACAAGAGCATGGACCACGGCGAAGCGTCGGCCATCGCGGCGGGCGTGGTCTGGCATCGCTACCAGATGCCGGCTTACCACCTGCAGGCCAGCGACGGCCATGGCGTGACCCTGGTGAACATCGGCGTGGGCCCGTCCAACGCCAAGAACATCACCGACCACCTCGCCGTGCTGCGCCCGCACTGCTGGCTGATGATCGGCCACTGTGGCGGCCTGCGCCAATCGCAAACCATCGGCGACTACGTACTGGCCCACGCCTATATGCGTCGCGACGGGATCCTCGACCGTGTGGTGCCGCCGAACATTCCGATCCCGGCCTTGGCCGAAGTGCAGATGGCCTTGCAGCAGGCCGCGGCGAACGTCACCGGCGAAAAAGGCGAAGAGCTGAAAAAACGCCTGCGCACCGGCACTGTGCTGACCTACGACGACCGCAACTGGGAACTGCGCTGGGCCCAGGAACGGCCGCTGATCAACCTGTCTCGCGCCGTTGCCGTGGACATGGAAAGCGGCACCATCGCAGCCCAGGGCTACCGTTTGCGTGTGCCCTACGGCACCTTGCTGTGTGTCTCGGATAAACCGCTGCACAGTGAGATCAAGTTGCCGGGTTCGGCCAACGCGTTCTATGAGCGCGCGGTCAGCCAGCACTTGAAAATCGGCATCGAGGCGGTGGACCTGCTGCGCACCGAACTCAACTCGCTGCACTCGCGCAAACTGCGCAGCTTCGACGAACCGCCGTTCCGCTAAGCGGTTGGGATGGTTATTTAACGGTCAGGCCACTAGCATTGTCGGTCCTGACCGTTAGATGTTCCTTTGCCATGTCCCGTCCTACTCGCCCTGATTCGCGCCGCCCCGGTGTGAAACCTCCGCATTCCGCTGCGCGTCGTGTCGCCAAGGCGCCACCGGCCGAGCCCAAGCTGATCCTGTTCAACAAGCCTTTTGACGTGTTGACCCAATTCAGCGACGAAGGCGGGCGCGCTACCCTCAAGGATTTTATCGACATCCCCGGCATCTACCCCGCCGGCCGCCTGGACCGTGACAGTGAAGGCCTGTTGTTGCTGACCAACGACGGCCAGTTGCAGGCGCGCATTGCCGACCCCAAGCACAAACTGGCGAAAACCTACTGGGTGCAAGTGGAAGGTGAGCCGACGGAAGAGCAACTGCAGCGCTTGCGCGACGGCGTCGAACTTAACGACGGCAAGACCTTGCCCGCCCAAGCGCGGCAGTTGGAAGAGCCCGCGTTATGGCCGCGCAACCCGCCGGTGCGCTTTCGCAAGAGCGTGCCGACCCACTGGCTGGAACTGGTGATTCGGGAGGGGCGTAACCGCCAGGTGCGGCGCATGACCGCGGCGGTGGGTTTGCCGACGTTGCGCCTGGTGCGCGTGCGCATTGGGGACTGGTCGATCGAAGGCCTCGATCAAGGCCAATGGAAGGCGGTGCCGGCGCGCTTATAAAGCGCCGGACTCGATCAGGCCGATCACCACGCTCTTGATGATGAACGCGGCCACGCCCAGGCCCAGCACGAAAAACAGAATGAACGAGCCAAAGCGCCCGGCCTTGGATTTTTTCGCCAGGTCCCAGACGATAAAGCCCATGAAAATGATCAGGATCGTAACCAGGCCGGTCATCATCCATTCTTCGAACAGGACGGGGTCGATGTTATTCATGGAACTCTTCCGGTGGGCAGGCGGCAAGTATACGGCAGCGTCGCGGCTGCAACATTGACCTGGATCGACGTGCAAGCCAGGTGTGGGAGTGGGCTCACCCCTTCCCACATCTGACCCTCGCCGATGTTAAGTACGCAGGTGAGTCAGCGGCAGCTCGGTGCTGTTCAGTACCTGGTTGAGCACAAAACTCGAGCGCACGCTGGTCACGCCTTCGATTCGGGTGAGGTGGCCCAGCAGCAGTTTCTGATAGTGATCCATGTCCGGCACCACCACTTTCAACTGATAGTCCGCATCCATACCGGTGACCAGGCTGCATTCGAGCACTTGGGGCAGGGTACGGATGGCAGCTTCGAAGTTCTCGAAACGCTCGGGGGTGTGGCGGTCCATGCCGATCAGTACATAGGCAGTGAGGCTCAGGCCGAGCATCTTGCGGTCGAGCAGCGCGACCTGGCGGGAGATGTAGCCGTCGTCTTCCAGTTGCTTGACCCGGCGCGAGCAGGGCGACGGCGACAGGCCAATACGTTCGGCCAACTCCTGGTTGGAGATCCTCGCGTCGCGCTGCAATTCCGCCAGAATACTCAGGTCGTATCGGTCAAGCTTGCTCATTGGGTTGGCCTTTGTCGTAACTATTGCGGCGAATTATCCATGAAGGGTTAAAAATTGCGCAAGCACTGTTTATTGACGCAATCTTCGCAATCATCTGTCGGGCGCGGGACTGTATCTTTATCAACAGAATCACCGCCTGGACAACAGTCCACAGCAGCCCGCCCAATCAGGCCCGCTGCGGCCGCCACCCCAGCAGGGTTGAGCCGGCCTCCAGGCTGCACACGGCCCAGAAGGCTGCGTGAGGTGAGCCAGCGCCAAAAGCGTTGAGCACGGACGAAGTTCTCAAGGGGTGGCCGACGGGTCACCCCTTTTCTTTTGCCTGCGAACAATCTTCTCGTGACTGATAACCTGTGCGAGAACCGGGCCGCGCTTTTCCAGTCTCATGGACAGGCCCTAATCCGCAGTGAGGAATAGCATGAAGCGCATCTGGCGTTTGGCAGGTGTAGGTTTGCTGATGGTCACCGTGGGCAGCCACGTAGCGGCCGACGAGCGTGATAACGCACCGCGCCCAGAAGGCGGTGGTCAGCATGAACGAGGGCCGGAGGGCGGGCGGCAGGGCAATGAGCCGCCACGGCCGCAAAATAACGCGCCACGCCCTGAGAACAATCAGCCACGCCAGCAGAATCAGCCGGGCGAACGTGGCGCTCACAATGGCGGCGGGCAGTGGCAAGCTCGTCCACAAGGCAATGAACAGAGCCGGCCGGCGCCGCAGCCGCAGCCATCGAACAACCTGCCGATCCAGGGGCGCCCCGACACCGTGCGCCAGACCCAGGAACCGCGCCAGGGCTACTACCGCGATATCCCTCGGCGCAACGACGACAACCGGCATTGGGACGCCGGCGGCCCAGGCTCGCGCCCCGGTCCACGTCCGGATGATCATCGCTGGCCGGGACGTCCGGACGGCCATGGCAACGGTTGGGGCCCCGGCCCGCAGTATCGTCCGGGCTATGTCGTCGACCGCTTCCCCGACCGCAATTACCGCGTGCCCTATCGCGGCCAGGACTATTTTTTCTCGGGCGGCTACTGGTACCGTCCTCAAGGCCCGCGCTACGTGGTAGTGGCGCCGCCCTATGGCATTCGCGTGCATTATTTGCCCGACTATGCGCGCGAAGTGTGGGTGGGCGGCTCGCTGTTGTTCCTCGCCGCCGGCGCCTACTACGCCTACGAACAAAGCACCCAACAGTACGTGGTGGTGCAACCGCCGGCGCAAGTGCCATCGCCGCCGCCCGCGCCGCAAGGCAATGGCTATGACGTGGTGGCGTATCCCGCCAACGGACAGTCACCGGCCCAAGTGCAGCAGGACGGCTATGACTGTTATCGCTGGGCGGTGCAGCAAAGCGGCTTCGACCCGCAGGCCGTCACCTACGCCCCCGACCCTGCAGTGGTGCAAACCTACCGCCAGGCCCAGGGCAACTGCCTGGGCAGTCGCGGCTATCAAGTGCAATGGTAGCCGTAAGCTTCAAGCGGCAGGTTTCAAACGTGCGGCTTGAGGCCTGTGGCTTGAAGCTGATCCGCAGGATCGGCATGCACCAGCACTTCGGCCTTAGGGTAGGCCGCGTGGATGGCATCGGCGGCTTTATCGCTGATGCCGTGGGCCACCGACAGGGTCAGTTCGCCCGGTAACTCCAGGTGCAACTGCACGAACCAATGGTTGCCCGAGACCCGCGTGCGCAGGTCATGGGCGCCCAGGACACCCGGCACGCCGCGCGCCAGGTCGAGCATGTGCTGGCTCACCTCCGGCGGCAGTTCCTCATCCATCAGCACCGCAAAGCTCTCCCGGGCGATGTGGATCGCGCTCCACAAAATGTAGGCGGCGATGCCCAGGCCGAACCACGCATCCACCTGATGCAGGCCGATGGCGGCCAGCACCAATGCCACCAGGATGCTGCCGTTGAGCAGCAGGTCGGAGCGATAGTGCAGCGAGTCCGCGCGCACGGCGTTGGAGCCGGTTTCGCGCACGACCCGGTGTTGCAGCATCAGCAGCGCCACGGTCAGCACCAGCGAAAAGACGATCACCCCAATGCTCAGCCACGGCGCACCCACCGGTTGCGGATGCTGCAAACGTTCGTAGGCCTGCAGCGCGATCAATACCGCACTGCCGCCAATGAACATGGCCTGGGCCATGCCCGCCAATGACTCGGCCTTGCCATGCCCGTAACGGTGGTCGTCATCGGCCGGGCGCAGTGCGTAATGCACCGCCAGCAGGTTCAACAGCGAGGTCACGCCATCGAGCAGTGAGTCGGTCAGCCCGGCGAGCATGCTCACCGAGCCGCTGAACCACCAGGCAATGGCTTTGGTGATGATCAACGCACAGGCCACGCCGACAGAGGCGCGGGTGGCCAGGCGCAGGAGCCTTGCGTGTTCGGGGCTGCTGGTCATAAGCAGTCCTTACGCGGCGGGTTGCAGGCCGAGGGCCGCCAGTTGCTGCACGCTGCCCTTGAACTGAATCATGCGCGGGTCGTCCAGGGGCAGGGTGCGGCCGGTTTCCGTCTGGATGATGGTCTGCAGCTTGGCGTTGTCGACCTTGCCATCGGCGCCGATGGCTTGCTGGAGTTTTTCCGGCGCGACTTGGGCGGTCTTGCCTGGCTCGAAATAAATCGCACCGGTGGCGAAGTCGACGCCAAATGCGATCAGGCCAGGGATCACGTAGAACAGCAGGCCCACAGCGTCGAGCGCGGCAATCGCCGGGTCGATCTTGCCGTCGATCTGGCCACGGCGGTCAGGGTAGAAAATCGAACCGCAGGCGGTGAGCTGGCTCAACAGGGTGACGGCCAGAACACCGCCGATAACACGGGAAGCGATACGCATAGGGACTCTCCTGAATTCGGTTGATACGCGACTATATAACACTGACCTTGAGACCAGCGTCGGCAGGCGGCAGTTCGCCGTTATACTCGCCGCTCTGCTTTGGAGCCAGTATGAATTCGTTGCCGATCGATGATGTTTTATCCGCCCTGCGTGACGCCTTGGCGAATCGCCATGAAGCCGTGCTGGAAGCGCCCCCCGGCGCCGGTAAAACCACCCGCGTGCCATTGGCCTTGCTCAACGAGCCCTGGCTGGCCGGGCAAACCATCCTGATGCTCGAACCGCGGCGCCTGGCCGCCCGTGCGGCTGCCGAACGCCTGGCCAGTGAGCTGGGAGAAAAGGTCGGTCAGACCGTGGGCTACCGCATCCGCCTCGACAGCAAAGTCGGGCCCACGACGCGCATCGAAGTGGTCACCGAAGGCATCCTTACCCGCCGCTTGCAGGATGACCCGGCGCTGGAAGGCGTGGGGTTGCTGATTTTTGACGAATTCCACGAGCGCAGCCTCGACGCCGACCTGGCGCTGGCCCTGAGCCTCAACGGCCGAGAGCTGTTCCGTGACGAGCAACCGCTGAAAATCCTGCTCATGTCCGCCACCCTCGAAGGCGAACGCCTGGCCAGCTTGCTCGACGACGCGCCGATCCTGCGCAGCGAAGGGCGCATGTTCCCGGTGCAGATGCGTTGGGGGCGGCCTTACCAACCGGGCGAATTTATCGAGCCACGCGTGGTGCAGACCGTCCTTGAAGCCGTGCATGACGAACCCGGCAGCGTGCTGGTGTTTCTGCCGGGGCAGGCCGAGATACGCCGTGTGCATCAGCAATTGGCTGACGCGTTGGGTGATCGCGCCGACGTCCTGCTATGCCCCTTGCATGGTGAGCTGGACCTCAACGCCCAACGCGCCGCCATTGACCCGGCGCCCGCCGGCAAGCGCAAAGTGGTGCTGGCCACCAACATTGCCGAAACCAGCCTGACCATCAACGGTGTGCGCGTGGTGATCGACGCCGGGCTGGCACGGGTGCCGCGCTTCGACCCCGGCAGCGGCATGACCCGCCTCGACACCCAGCGTATTTCCCGCGCCAGCGCCACCCAGCGTGCTGGCCGGGCAGGGCGTTTGGAGCCGGGGGTGTGTTATCGGTTGTGGTCCGAGGACCAGCATGAAGGCCTGGCCGCGTACGGCAGTGCGGAAATCCTCGCCGCCGACCTGGCCGGCTTGGCCTTGCAACTGGCGCGCTGGGGCGTCACGCCGACGCAACTGGTGTGGTTGGATGTGCCGCCGAGCGCCGCCTACGCCCAGGCCCAGGACCTGTTGGTGCGTCTTGGCGCATTAAACGAAGACACGCTCACCGCTCATGGCCAGAACATGGCCGAGTTGCCGGCCCACCCGCGTATTGCCCATTTGCTGTTGCGTGGGCAGGACCTGGGGCTGGCGGCGATGGCCTGTGACGTCGCCGCGCTGTTGGGCGAGCGCGATATCTTGCGCGGTGCTGGCGCGGACTTGCACAGTCGCCTGGCGCTGTTGTCCGGCGAAGAGCGTGCACGCGGCACCCAAGGTGGTGTGCAGCGGGCCAAGCAACTGGCGCGGCAATATCGCAGTTATCTAAGAGGCCAGCCGACGCAACCGGTGGCCGATCCCGATCACCCGCGCTGGCTGGGGGCTTTGCTGGCGCTGGCCTACCCCGACCGCGTCGCCCAGCAACGTCGCCCAGGCGGCGCCGAATACCGCCTGGCCAATGGCCGCGCGGCGCTGTTCGCAGAAGCCGACAGCCTGATGAAACAAGCCTGGCTGGTGATTGCAGACCTGGGTAGCCGCCAGGGCCAGCGCGAAGAGCGCATCTACCTGGCGGCGGACTTTGATCCGGCCCTGTTCGACACGGTACTCGCCGAGCAAGTGCGCAACGTCGATCAACTGGACTGGGACGAGCGCGAAGGTGTATTGCGCGCCGAACGCCAACGCAAAGTCGGCGAACTGGTGCTCAGCCGCGAGCCGCTCACGGGCCTGGACGAATCCGCGCGCAGCCAGGCGCTGGTCAACCTGGTGCGCCGTAAAGGCCTGGAACTGCTGCCCTGGACCCCCGAGCTGCGTCAATGGCAGGCCAGGGTGATGCTGCTGCGCCAACTGGGCGCCGACAAAACCAGCGAGTGGCCAGATGTCAGCGACAAGGCCTTGCTCGCCGAGTTGGAACACTGGTTGATGCCCTACCTGGGCAAAGTCTCGCGCCTGAGCCATTTCGCCAGCCTGGATATTTCCAGCTACCTGCACAACCTGTTGCCCTGGCCGCTGCCCCAGCGCCTGGACGAACTGGCGCCGCAGCATGTGAAAGTGCCGTCGGGCTCATCGGTGCGTCTGGACTACAGCGAACAGCCACCGATTCTGGCGGTGCGCTTGCAGGAATTGTTCGGGTTGGCGGACACCCCGCGCATCGCCGGCGGGCGTCAGGTGGTCAAGTTGCACCTGCTGTCCCCGGCGCGGCGGCCGGTGCAGGTGACGCAGGACCTGGCGAACTTCTGGCGCAGCACGTACGCCGAGGTGAAAAAGGATTTGAAGGGGCGGTATCCGAAGCATTACTGGCCGGATGATCCACTGGTTGCCGAGGCGACGGCCCGTGCGAAGCCGAGAGGGACATAGAGGGCGCTCGTCTGACACTGAAATAGAACCCCATCCCGCAAGAAGGGTCTGCTCTTTATCAGATCTGGGAATGCATCGAATGTCCGCGCAACATAGCCTGGTAATACTCGCTCGAGGAGGCTACGCCGCTCGAGGATTGCTTTATTTGATCATCGGTATCTTCGCGCTCCTGGCAGCACAAGATTCGACGAAGCCCAAAGACAGCCACAAAAGCCTGGAAGCATTGCTAAGCCAACCGTTTGGCTATTTTTTAGTTGGGCTTGTTGTGGCAGGTCTTCTTGCGTTTGCGGCTTGGCGCGTTCTGCAAGCTACGCGTGATGTCGATCATCATGGGAAAAAACTCAAAGGCTTGGTGATTCGCGCAGGTCTGCTTGCCGGAGGTGTGGTCAATGGTGCTCTAGCGGTTTTTGCGCTGGGTCTACTCATTAGCGGCGTTAGAAGCTCGGGTCATTCCGGTGGGCAGACCAAAGACTGGCTGGCGCATTTTTTGTCTTGGGATCACTCGAGTTTGGTGGTGTACCTGATCGCACTCGTCCCGCTTGGTGTGGGTGTTGCTCACCTCATCAAGGGATGGAAGGCCTCGTTCGAGAAATATTTTGAGGCCGACGAAGACGTCATGCGCTACGTTCGCCCGGTCTCGCGGTTCGGCCTAATCGCGCGCGGGGTTGTTTTTATAGAGATTGCGTTGCTGCTCGCAATCAGCGGTTCCGCTTATCAAGCCATGGATCCGCCTGGTATGAAGGAGTCACTGGATGCGCTCCAAAACCTACCTGCCGGTTGGTTGCTTTTGATGGTGATGGCCTCAGGGCTGATTGCTTTCTCGGTTTACAGTTTCTCTGAAGCCTTCTGGCGCAAGATCAACATGGATGTGCCCGGAGTACAGAACAGGCATTGATGAAAACCGGAAGTCTCACGGCCATGAGCAGCCATCGCGCGGATCAAACCGCGCAAATAAGCAAAAGCCCGCGTTGAACGCGGGCTTTTTTGCATCCTGGCCGCCTGTTGGCTTGGCAGTGAATGTACGGTCGAATCGAGTGAGCGACAATTGGGCAGGAATGAAATTAATTGTCCCCTTTGCGGGGATAATTTGCGGCTACTGCGCGGCGGGCAGCAGGAACCGTGCAATCACCGGCAAATGGTTGGAGATACGCAAGGTATCGTCCTGCCGCACTTTCGCCTCCAGCCGCTTGATCCGCGAGCTGTAGAACAGGTAGTCCACCGTGCGATCCGGGCTGTCCAGGCTGGGGTCGTTGGGGAAATAGGTCAGCCATTTTTCGCGGTCGATGCCGCTGGATTCGCTGTTGCTCGGGATCATCGGGTATTTGTCCCACAGCAGGTGCAGCTCGCTGTCCGGTGAATACTGGCCGCGCTTGCCCGCGTCCAGGCGCAGGAATTGCCCCAGGGGCAGCAGGTTGAAGTCACCGCCGATCAGCCATGGCGTGCCACGGCCTTCGAATTTATCCAGCAACTTCACGGCGGCTTGCACCTGCTCTTGCACCGCGCTGCGGCCCGGCGCGTCGTCGTCCAGGCGCGTGTTGAGCACCGCCAGTTGGCCGCCGTCGCTCAGGGGCAGGTAGGTCAGCAGCAAGGCAGGCTTGGGCTGGAACTGGCGACTGATGAAGTTGGTGTCCGGCGCTGGCAGTTGCAGGCGTTCGGCGTGTTCGATCTGGTAGCGGCTCAGGGTCGCGAGTTTGCGGCCGACGCTGCCGAAGATATGCCGGTCGGGCACAAAGTCGGCTTTCCAGTCGAACGCCTGGGTGCTGCAGGGGTAGAGGTCGACCAGGCGCTCTTGCAACAGCGCCAGTTGGTCCTGGTAGTGGGAGGGCTTGGCGTTTTCGTCGAGTTCCTGCAACAGCAGGATGTCGGGCTGCTCGTCGCGAATCACCCGCGCCACCTCGTCCAGGCTCACGGCCATGTCTTCCACGGTAGGGCGATCGTCCGGGCCGCTGCCGTCGGGCGTGTCGTACCAGAACACGTAGTTCTTGCCGGCCAGGTATTGCACGTTCCAGGTCATCACCTTGAGCGCCTGCCCCGGCAGCAGGGTCGGCGCACGAGGCGCGACGCAGCTCACCGGCAGGGTCTCCTTGGCGGCGGGGCGCCAGGTCAGGCTGTAGATCAGGGCGGTGAGCAGGCCTGCGATGATCAACAGGCCCAACAGGGTGATGCGCAATAAACGGGTCATCGGCTCGGCTTATGGCGTTTCAGGAATGGCACGGAGCATATCACCGTGCGTCGGCATCGCCACCGATCAGCATGAATAAACGGAACAGCACCACGCTGGTGAACAGTTGCAGGAAGCTGTGGACGCTGTCCATCAACAGCCCAAGCAGCGGCGCCGGGTCGGGATAGGCCGCGACGCTGGCGCCCTTGAGCAGCCAAAGGGGTGTCATCACACACAGCAGACACACCAGGATTCGCCAGAAATGCCCACGGGTCAGGCGAAAGCTTTCCTTCATCGCTTCCAGCGCCGGCATGCCGCGCAGTACCAGCAGGTACTCGGCAAACGCCAGCACCACCATCAGCCACAGGCCCGGTAGGAAATACAGCGACAAGCCCAAAAGGATCAGCAACGTACTCATGGCCGTGAGCACGGCGAAGCGCGGCCACAGGGTCAAGGCCATGGCCCAGACGTCCCTGGTGCGCGGTGATTCGCCGCGGGTGCGCGCGTCCAGGAACAGGATCAGCGCGCCGGTGTACAGCGGATACACCAACAACCCCACGATGACGCTGTAACCGGGGAACGCGTCCGGCCCGAGCGTGTGGTCGAGCACCTGTTGCAGCAAGGCTTCGAGCATCACCAGCGGCAGGCACAACTGAATGATGGCCCCCAGGTTGTGCCGGGTAAAACGGAAGGAGTCGCGCAATACGTCTAACGGATTCATCAGCTTCATCGCAGGCCAAAAAGCAAGGGCGCCACTTTAACCGATCAGGGTCTCTGGCGCGCAAACGTAAACCTTGAGTAAAGACCATTGAAACAATTGGTAACAGCCCCATAACTAGCACGCACCTGGCCTGATGACAGGCAGGACCACGATTTCCAACGGCAATCTAACGAGGTCGCCATGAACAGCGAAGAGCAAACCCTGATCGATGGACTGTTTTCACGGTTGCAACAAGCCGAAACGGACTCAGCCCCCCGCGACGCCCAGGCCGAAGCGCGGATCAAGGAGCACATGACTCGCCAACCGGCCGCCGGCTACTACATGACCCAGTCGATTCTGGTGCAGGAGCACGCACTCAAAAGTCTCGACGCGCAGAACAAGCAACAGGCGCAACAGATCGAGCAATTGCAGGATGAGCTGCAACGGGCCAAGTCCGCACAGCCGGCCCCGGCGAGCAGCGGTGGCTTCCTGTCGAGCATCTTTGGCGGCGGTTCGCGCGATGCGCAGCCTGCGCCGGCACCGACCAACTCGGGCGGCGGCTGGCGTGAGCCGGCGCGACCTGGGTTCAGCCAGCCCGCACCGCAGCAGAACTACCAACAGCCGCCACAACCTGCCGCCGCCGCACCCATGGGCAGCGGTTTCCTCGGGGGCGCCATGAAAACCGCCGCCGGTGTGGCCGGTGGCGTGTTGCTGGCCGAGGGCATCAGCAGCCTGTTCCATCACAACCAGCAGCCGCAGATGGTGGAAGAAATCATCGAGCAACCCGCACCGGCCAGCGATCAAGGCAACTGGGGCAACGATGATCAGAAGTTTGCCGGCAATGACAACTGGGGCGGCAGCAACGCGGACAGCGACTATTCCGACGACTCGTCTTCCTTTGGCGACGACGATTCCTTCGTCTGACACAGCCAACGCCCGGCGCGCTTCGTCGCGCCGGGCTGATTTTTCCCGGAAACCTTCCTGTGGCTGGCATACTGGCGCCTTTGCGGACCGGTGTGTCCGGCGTCCAAGTGGCTGTCATGGGGAAGTGCGGTGAAGAAAATTGCAGTGTTCGCCGATGTACAAAACCTCTATTACACCGTGCGCCAGGCGTACGGCTGCCACTTCAATTACGCCGCCTTGTGGGCTGACATCAGCTCGCGCGGGCAGATCGTCGAGGCGTACGCCTATGCCATCGACCGGGGCGACAGCAAGCAGCAGCAGTTCCAGCAGATCCTGCGCAACCTGGGCTTTACGGTAAAACTCAAACCCTACATCCAGCGCAGCGACGGCTCGGCCAAAGGCGACTGGGACGTGGGCATCACCCTCGACATCATGGACGCCGCCGACCATGTCGACGAAGTGGTGCTGGCCTCCGGCGACGGTGATTTTGACATGTTGCTCGAGCGCATCATCCACAAGCACGGCGTGCAAGCCGTGGCCTACGGCGTGCCGGGGCTGACGGCCAACTCACTGATCCGCGCCGCCAGCCGCTATGTGCCGATCGAAGGCGCGCTGCTGCTCAAATAGATTGTATAAACGGAGTTGAAACAGGTTTGGAACGTATAGCGGTCATCGACTTTGAAACCACCGGCATTACCCCGAGCAGCCATTGCCGGGCCACGGAAATTGCCGTGGTCATCCTTGAGCGTGGGCACATCGTCGACCGCTACCAGAGCCTGATGAACACTGGCGTACGCGTGCCGGGGTTTATCGAACAGCTCACCGGCATCAGCAACGCCATGCTGCGCAGTGCACCGCCGGCCGAGCGGGTGATGAACGAGGTCAATGAATTCGTCGGCACCACGCCGCTGATGGCGCACAACGCCGCGTTCGACCAGAAGTTCTGGGACTTCGAACTGGGCCTGATCCGCCGCACCCGCCTGCAAAAATTTGCCTGCTCTCTGCTGCTTGCCCGCCGCCTGATGCCGTCCGCGCCCAACCACAAGCTCGGCACCCTCAACAGCTATGCGCAACTGCCCCACACCGGCCAGGCTCACCGGGCCATGGCCGATGCGGAAATGGCCGCCAACCTGACCGCGCATCTGGCCCGGGAACTGCGCCAGACCCACGGCTTGCGCGAGCTGTCCCATGATTTGCTGTGCAGCTTGCAGAAAGTGCCGGCGGCGAAGATCAATGAGCATTTGAAGAAGCATCGCGGGTTTTAAGGCCTGGCGCTGAGAGAGCGGACGCAGAGCGTCCAGGGCGGCATTCCCACGCAGAGCGTGGGAACGATCAGCAATGGCCGCCAACCTGACCGCGCATCTGGCCCGGGAACTGCGCCAGACCCACGGCTTGCGCGAGCTGTCCCATGATTTGCTGTGCAGCTTGCAGAAAGTGCCGGCGGCGAAGATCAATGAGCATTTGAAGAAGCATCGCGGGTTTTAAGGCCTGGCGCTGAGAGAGCGGACGCAGAGCGTCCAGGGCGGCATTCCCACGCAGAGCGTGGGAACGATCAGCAATGGCCGCCAACCTGACCGCGCATCTGGCCCGGGAACTGCGCCAGACCCACGGCTTGCGCGAGCTGTCCCATGATTTGCTGTGCAGCTTGCAGAAAGTGCCGGCGGCGAAGATCAATGAGCATTTGAAGAAGCATCGCGGGTTTTAAGGCCTGGCGCTGATCGTTCCCACGCTCCGCGTGGGAATGCATCTGGTGACGCTCCGCGTCACGACTTTAAGAGCGGACGCAGAGCGTCCAGGGCGGCATTCCCACGCAGAGCGTGGGAACGATCAGCATGCGCGGAGTGATCGGTTGGCTGAGGCCGAAGACCTTGCTGTATTTAGCCACCACTTTTCCCATTCCCCTCCAACTGCCCCAACGGCACCCGCCGCTCTATCGCGCTCGACAAAATGATCGAAGTCTTGCTGAAGCCGAACTTGGCTATTCGATTGATCAAATTCTCAAGCTCCGGCATGGAGCCCACCGCCGCCTGCATGATCACGCACGGATCGCCGGTCACCCGGTGGCATTCGGTCAGTTCGGGGATTTCAGCCAGTGCGTCGTAGGTCTTCTGGCTGCCATGGTTGGTCAGCCGCAGTTCGATCACGCATTGGATCGGCAAGCCCACCTTCGATAAGTCCACCTTGGCCTGATACCCGGTAATCACTCCGCTGGCTTCGAGCTTGGCCACGCGTTCGGCGACGGCGGGGGCGGAGAGGTTTACCGTGCGGGCCAATTGCGCGTAGGACGCGCGGCCGTCTTCGAGCAGGGCACTGAGGAGCATGCGGTCGTATTTGTCCATGATAAGGCTCTCGTGGCGCGTTGCTTTCGAAAGCAAGGGTTATAGCTTTCATAACCATGCTTTGAAAAGTGTATGGGCGGTTTAAACAGGTTTTGTAACTTATCTTTATCGACCTGTCTTTCTAGAATAAGCCTCCCATGTCCTGCCATAGAGCCGCCCCATGCCTGGCCCACGTCGCTTTCCCTTACCGTTGATCGCCGCCTTTTTTGCGTTGTATGTGATCTGGGGGTCTACCTACCTGGTGATTCGCATCGGCGTGGAGTACTGGCCGCCGTTGCTGCTGGCGGGGATTCGGTTCTGCACGGCGGGGGCGTTGATGTATGGCTATCTCAGATGGCGCGGGGTGCCGGCGCCGACCTGGCCACAATGGAAGGCCGCGGGGATGATCGGTATTTTGCTGCTCACCTTTGGCAATGGCGGCGTCACCCTGGCTGAGCATGCCGGCGTGTCCTCTGGCGTGGCTGCGCTGGCGGTGGCGACGGTGCCGCTGTTTACCTTGTTGTGCGGGTACTTCTGGGGTGCGCGTAATACGCGGCTGGAATGGGCCGGGGTGATCCTGGGCATCATCGGCATCGCCATGCTCAACATGGGCAGCACCCTACAATCGAGCCCGTTGGGCGCCGCTTTGTTGTTGTTCGCCGCTGCTTCCTGGGCGTTCGGTTCCGTGTGGAGCCGGCAGTTGTCGCTGCCCCAGGGCGCCATGGCCAGTGCCGCGGAAATGCTCGTCGCCGGCGTGGCGCTGTTGCTCGGCAGCGCGCTGTCCGGTGAGCATCTGCAGGCCATGCCGCCGCTGGAAGGCTGGCTGGCGCTGGCCTACTTGACCGTATTCGGCTCGATCATTGCCTTCAACGCCTACATGTACCTGCTCAAGCACGTGCGCCCGGCGGCGGCGACCAGCTACGCCTATGTGAACCCGGCGGTCGCGGTGTTGCTGGGGATTGTGTTCGTGGGCGAGACCATTGGCCTGGAAGAAGCCCTGGCGATGCTGGTGATCATCAGCGCGGTGCTGCTGATCAGCCTGCCCCAATGGCGCAAGCCCAAACCGGAAATAAGGTAAACTGCCGCGCATATCGCCCTTGCGCTGAATTTTTCCTACGGTAAACACATGACTTTCGCCACCCTTGGCCTGATCGAACCCTTGCTGCGCGCCCTTGAGACGCTTGGCTACCAGACCCCGACGCCGGTGCAGGCGCAAGCCATTCCGGCGGTGCTGGCCGGTCGCGACCTGATGGCCGCGGCCCAGACCGGCACCGGCAAGACCGCCGGTTTTGCCTTGCCGCTGCTGCAGCTGCTGACCATGGAAGGGCCGAAAGTCGCCGCCAACTCAGCGCGCGCGTTGATCCTGTGCCCCACCCGCGAACTGGCCGAGCAGGTTCACGCCAGCGTTGCCGAATACGCCCAACACCTGCCGCTGACCACGTACGCGGTGTACGGCGGCGTGAGCATCAACCCGCAGATGATGAAGCTGCGCAAGGGGGTCGACATTCTCGTCGCCACCCCTGGCCGCCTGATCGACCTGTTCCGCCAGAACGCGCTGAAGCTTAATCAGCTGCAAACCCTGGTGCTGGATGAAGCCGACCGCATGCTCGACCTGGGCTTTTCCGAAGAACTGGCGAACATCTACCGCATGCTGCCGAAAAAGCGCCAGACCCTGCTGTTCTCCGCGACCTTCTCCGATGACATCCGCCTGCTGGCCGGGCAGATGCTTAACGACCCGCTGAGCATCGAAGTCAGCCCGCGCAACGTTGCCGCCAACACCGTCAAGCAGTGGGTGGTGCCGGTCGACAAGAAGCGCAAGGCGGAGCTGTTTGTGCACCTGATGCGCAAAGGCCGCTGGAAACAGGTGCTGGTGTTCGCCAAAACCCGTAACGGTGTGGATGCGCTGGTGGATAAGTTGCAGGGTCTGGGCATCAATGCCGATGGCATCCACGGCGACAAACCCCAGGCAACCCGCCAACGGGCGCTGGACCGCTTCAAGGCCAGCGAAGTGCAGATCCTGGTGGCCACCGACGTTGCTGCCCGTGGCCTGGATATCGAAGACCTGCCGCTGGTGGTCAACTTCGACTTGCCGATCGTCGCCGAGGACTACATCCACCGTATCGGCCGTACCGGTCGCGCGGGCAATACCGGTGAGGCGATTTCCCTGGTGTGCGCCGATGAAGTGAACATGCTGTCGGCCATCGAGATGCTCACCCGTCAGACCCTGACCCGCAAAATGGAGCAGGACTTCGAACCGGAGCACCGCGTGCCGGACACTGACGCCAGCGGGCAAGTGGTGAAGAAACCGAAAAAGCCGAAGAAGCCCAAAACCTCCGGCGGTGGCGGTAAGCGCAACCTCGGCAAGTGGGTAGACAGCGGCGACGCCGCGCCGGCGGAACCGTCGATCAAGCCGGTGCGCAAGGTGCCCGTGTTCAATACCGGGCCGCGCAAAAAGAAGTGATTGTGTGGTGTGGCTGATGGCCGCTTCGGGTGTACCGCCGATCAGCGATTAAGCCACTCCAACATCCCCCGTCCGGCGGCCTGCCCGCTGGCGAAGCAGCCGGTCAGCAAATACCCGCCGGTCGGCGCTTCCCAATCGAGCATCTCCCCTGCACAAAACACCCCCGGCAGTTGCTTGAGCATCAGTCGCTCATCCAACGCCTCAAAGGGCACGCCCCCGGCGGTGCTGATCGCTTCGTCGATCGGCCGCGTCCTCACCAGCCTCAACGGCAATGCTTTGATATCCACCGCCAATTGCGCGGGATCGCTGAAGTGCTCAGCCGGCGTCAGTTCACGTAACAAGGCGGCCTTGACCCCCTCCAACCCCAGTTGACTGTGCAAGTGTTTGCTCATCGAGCGCGAGCCACGCGGCTTGGCCAGGGCGGCCTGCACCTTGTCCAGCGGCTTGCTTGGCAGCAGATCGATATGCACCGTGGCCGAGCCGTCGCGGTTGATCGCTTCGCGAATCGGCGCCGATAGCGCGTAGATCAGACTGCCTTCGATCCCGGTGGCAGTGATGACGCATTCGCCGAGCCGGGGTTTATCGTCCCCCAAACCAATCGCGACATTCTTCAACGGCGCGCCGGCGAATTTGCTGATCATCAAGTCGCTCCAGGCCGACACCTCGAAGCCGCAGTTGCTCGGTTGCAGCGCGGCATAGGGCACGCCTCGGTCTTCCAGCAGCTTGAGCCAGGCACCGTCGGAGCCCAGGCGCGACCAACTGCCCCCGCCCAGGGCCAACAGCACGGCAGCGCTGTGGACAACTTTTTCGCCGTCGGGGCTGTGGATAAGTAAATCACCCCGGGCGTTCCAACCGGTCCAACGGTGCCGGGTGTGGATAACCACGCCTTGATCGCGCAGGCGCTTGAGCCAGGCCCGTAACAGCGGGGCGGCTTTCATATCGGTAGGAAACACGCGGCCGGAGGTGCCGACAAAGGTTTGGATGCCCAGTCCATGGATCCATTCACACAGCGCATCGGCCCCAAAGCCACGCAACAACGGCGCCATGTGCGGCGCGCGTTCGGCATAGCGCGACACAAACGCCGGGTAAGGCTCGGAGTGGGTGATGTTCATCCCGCCAACGCCTGCCAGCAGGAATTTACGCCCCACCGAGGGCATGCCGTCGTACACGTCCACACGCACCCCGGCCTGGCTCAAGACTTCGGCAGCCATCAGCCCGGCGGGGCCGCCGCCGATGACAGTGACGTGGTGCGATGCGGTGTGAGGCATGGGCAGGGCTACGGTGGTGTGAAATAGGCCGAGCATTCTACCCGACACCGGCGCTTATGCCTGATCAAAAAACGTACAGTTTCCTACGCGCCTTATGGCTACTCGCTCTCAGACGTTTACGCTCAAGTTATCCACAGGCCGTTCCACAGCCATTGTGGGTAACGCCCACAATTCAATGACAACCTGATGACGTCCATACTCGTTGCGCGCTGTGGTGCAGGATGCCGTGGCGGCGAGCCAGGGCCGGACGGTCCTTGCTATACCCGCCGCCGATCACGCCCATCACCGGGATGTCTCGGCCCAGGCAGTGACGCATCACGCTTTCGTCGCGGGCGGCGAGGCCTGCGTCTGTCAGCTTGAGGTAACCGAGGGCGTCATCTTTATGCACATCCACCCCGGCGTCGTAGAGCACCAGGTCGGGTTGGTAGAGCGGCAGCAGGTAGTTGAGGGCATCGTCGACCACCTTGAGGTAATCGGCATCGCCCATGCCCATGGGCAGCGGGATGTCCCAGTCGCTTTGGGCCTTGCGTGCCGGGAAGTTCTTTTCGCAGTGCAGCGACACGGTGATCGCTTCCGGCGTGTCATGCAGGATCCGCGCGGTGCCATCGCCCTGGTGCACATCGCAATCGAATATCAGCACGCGGCTGACCCGGTCGCTGGCCAGCAGGTAATGGCTGATCACCGCCAGGTCATTGAAGATGCAAAAGCCCGCCGGGTAATCGTAGTGGGCATGGTGGGTGCCGCCCGCCAGGTGGCAGGCCAGGCCGTGTTCGAGGGCCTGTTCGGCGGCCAGGATCGAACCGCCCACTGCGCGCACGGTGCGCCGGGCGAGGTCTTCGCTCCAGGGCAGGCCGAGGCGGCGTTGGTCTTCACGCGACAGCTCGCCGCTCATGTAGCGCGCGATGTACCCCGGTTCGTGGGCCAGGGCCAGGATGTCGGCAGGGCACAATGGCGGGCGCAGCAATTGGCTGTCCTGGGTCAGGCCGCTGTCCACCAGGTGATCGCGTAGCAGGCGGAATTTGTCCATGGGGAACCGATGGTCCGCCGGGAACGCAGGGCTGTAGTCGTCGTGGTAGATCAATGGCAAAGGCATGGGATTTTCTGACGGGAAACTGCGAAGGATCTTACCAGCGCTGTACACTCACGCACATGGCAAGGGAGGGGACCCATGGAGCCGATACTTGAATTGGAAAGTGCACGCCTGGTGCTGCGCCAATGGCGCGACACCGACCTGCCGGAGTTTGCGCGCATGTGCGCCGACCCGCAGGTAATGCGCTATTTCCCGGCCACATTGAGCCACCTGGAAAGCGCCGCGTTGATCGGCCGGATTCGCGGGCATTTTGCTGAATACGGCTTTGGCTTCTGGGCCTTGCAACGCAAAGACACCGGCGCCTTTATCGGCCTCACCGGGTTGCAGAATGTCAGCTTTGAAGCCGGCTTTACCCCCGCGGTGGAAACCGGCTGGCGCCTGGCCCGTGAACACTGGGGCCTGGGCTACGCCAGTGAGGCGGCGTGGACCGCGCTGCGCTGTGGTTTCGACCGCCTGCAGTTGGATGAAATCGTCGCCTTCACCACCCAAACGAATCTGCCCTCACAAAAAGTCATGCAGGCCATCGGGATGCATTACGATCCCGGGGCTGATTTTGAACACCCCAAGGTCGCAGCCGGTGAACCGCTGCGACCGCATGTTTTGTACCGCATCACCCGCGCCCAATGGTTGGACACGCTGCACGGATAAGCAGCCCGGAATGCCCCATAGATTGTAGGAGTTGCTCTATGAGCCAAGTATTGGAAGATCTGGTGGACTTGCTGACCCTGGAGCCGATCGAGGAAAACCTCTTTCGCGGCCGCAGCCAGGACCTGGGTTTTCGCCAACTGTTCGGTGGCCAGGTGCTCGGCCAGTCGCTGTCGGCCGCCAGCCAGACCGTAGAAGAAGCGCGGCACGTGCATTCGCTGCACGGTTATTTCCTGCGCCCCGGCGACGCGGCATTGCCGGTGGTGTACTCGGTGGACCGTGTGCGTGACGGCGGCAGTTTCAGCACGCGCCGTGTCACCGCGATTCAAAAGGGCCATCCGATCTTTACCTGTACCACCTCGTTCCAGTACGACGAAGCTGGCTTCGAGCACCAGACCACCATGCCGGTGGTGGTGGGCCCGGAAAATCTGCCGTCGGAGTTGGAGCTGACCCAACAGCGTGCGCACCTGATCCCCGAGCACATGCGCGACAAGCTGCTGTGCCCCAAGCCCATCGAAGTGCGCCCGGTCACCGAAAAAGACCCGTTCAACCCGCAACCGTCCGACCCGGTCAAATACGTGTGGTTTCGTGCCGACGGCGCGCTGGCCGACACGCCGGCGCTGCACAAATACCTGCTGGCCTACGCTTCGGATTTCGGTCTGCTGACCACCTCGCTGCTGCCCCATGGCAAGACCGTGTGGCAGAAAGACATGCAAGTGGCCAGCCTCGACCACGCGCTGTGGTTCCACGCCGACCTGCGTGCCGATGATTGGTTGCTGTATGCCATGGACAGCCCGTGGGCCGGCAATTCCCGTGGGTTTTCCCGTGGCAGCGTGTACAACCGCGCCGGGCAACTGGTGGCCTCAGTGACCCAGGAAGGTTTGATTCGCCATCGCAAGGACTGGGCATGAGCCTCAGTGAGGTGAAGCACTGGGTGTTCGACATGGACGGCACCCTCACAGTGGCCGTGCATGACTTTGCGGCCATTCGCGTGGCCCTGGACATTCCCCCCGAGGACGACATTCTCACGCACCTGGCGGCGCTGCCAGCGGAGGAGGCAGCGGCCAAGCATGCCTGGTTGCTGGAGCATGAGCGGGAATTGGCGCTGGGTTCCGTCGCCGCTTCAGGCGCGGTGGAACTGGTGCGTGAGTTGGCCGGCCGTGGCTGTCGCTTGGGCATCCTGACGCGTAATGCGCAGGAGTTGGCGCATGTGACGCTGGAGGCCATTGGCCTGGCGGACTGCTTTGCCGTCGAAGACGTGCTGGGTCGTGAAGATGCACCGCCCAAGCCCGATCCGGGTGGGGTGTTGAAGCTGGCAGCCGCCTGGGACGTTGCGCCGAGCGAAATGGTGATGGTCGGTGATTACCGCTTTGACCTCGATTGCGGCCGGGCGGCGGGGGCGCGCACGGTGCTGGTTAACCTGCGTGAAAACCCTTGGCCGGGGTTGGCGGATTGGCACGCCGAGGATTGTGCGGCGCTGCGCCGGATGATCTAAACCAGCGACGCACATCCATTGTGGGTTCGGTTGGTTATTGGGTGAACAACACGTTTTGCCCCTCTGGCGACGTAAACATTGCGTCCCCGTCATGTCCAACACCCGGCACTTCCACCAGCGTTTGGCGCAACTGCGGATTGCGCCGCTTGAGGTAGTCAAAATAGTTGTGCCCGCGAATCAGCCGATACGCGCCCTGGGCCTCGGCTTCGCAGCGTTTATCCAGCGCCGGGTGGTTGGGGTCGATGTCCTGCTGGCCCAGCAGGTAAGTGATGTCGCGTAACACGTAAGCCTGCTCCAGTTGCTCGGCACGCTGGCCCTTGGCGTAGGCCGGCAGGTGTTGCAGGCCGTACTTCCAGTCGTTGAAGCCAGGGCAGCGTGCGGCGTCGAACGGCACCGGCCGCTGCGGGCTGAAGTAGGCGTAGGACGACGGGTTGGCCACCACGTAACGCAGACGTATGCCTTCAGTTTGCAGGCTTGGGTGGGCGTGGCCGAGGAGCGCAAAGCGCTGTACGACCTGGGCGCCACCGGAATGCCCGGCCACCACGATTTCCTTCAGCGCCGGGAACAATGTGCGGTTGCCCAGGTGTTTGATGATCTGGTCCAGCGCGCCGTACGAACTGACGTGGCCAGGCCCGGTGGAAGGCTCGCCGGCCATCCAGTCGTTGCCCTGCCAGCGCAGTAACCGGTCATCCAGCTGGTTGCGTTTTACATCCGACTCATTGAGAAACTGCGGCGCGATCACCAGCGTGCCGGCACCCACGGCGGCGCGCTGCGCGGCCTCGACACCGCTGTGCAGGTAGGTCT
This sequence comes from Pseudomonas sp. EYE_354, assembly GCF_023148575.1. Taxonomy (NCBI): domain Bacteria; kingdom Pseudomonadati; phylum Pseudomonadota; class Gammaproteobacteria; order Pseudomonadales; family Pseudomonadaceae; genus Pseudomonas; species Pseudomonas sp. EYE_354. The sequence continues at coordinate 161,711 of NZ_JAHXNQ010000005.1, read as the reverse complement.
GCGCATTGCGCAGGCGCCCGTGCACGATGATCAGCGCGCGGGTGACGCCGGGCAGCGGTTGGCGCCAGTCCTGGCTCAGGCCCAGGCTCAGATCGCCGCCCTCCAACTGAAAACGCTCGGGGCTGACCACCTTGACGCCGTGCTCGGCAGCCAGGGGTGAGCAAGACACCAATAGTCCCAACAGCCAGCCCCAACGTTTATTCATTTAAAGGCTCTTGGCGGCGAAGGTATCGCATTGAGTGATCTGGCCTTGGGCGAAGCCGGTCTTGAACCAGCGCACGCGCTGCGCCGAGGTGCCGTGGGTGAACGAGTCCGGCACCACGCGGCCTTGGCCTTGTTGCTGCAAACGGTCATCACCGATGGCGTTGGCCGCGTTCAAGGCTTCTTCGATGTCGCCGGGTTCGAGCCAGTTCAGGCGTTTTTGCGCACGGTTGGCCCACACGCCGGCGAAGCAGTCGGCTTGCAGTTCCTGGCGTACCAGCAGGCCACCGTCGCCTTGCATTGGCCGGCCCTGTTCGCGCGCGGCCTGGATTTTCGAGGAGATGCCCAGCAGCGTCTGCACGTGGTGCCCGACTTCGTGGGCAATCACGTAGGCCTGGGCAAAGTCGCCGGCTGCCTGGAAGCGTTGTGACATTTCCCGGAAAAAATCCAGGTCCAGGTACACCTGTTGATCCGCCGGGCAATAGAACGGGCCGCTGGCCGAGGTGGCGCCACCGCAGGCGGAATTGACCCGTCCGCGGAACAGGATCAGTTTCGGGTTCTTGTAGGTCAGGCCGTTTTCCTTGAACACCTGGCCCCAGGTGTCTTCGGTGTCACCGAGTACGGCGCGGACGAAATCGGCCTGCTCATCGTTGGCGGGCGGGGCCTGGCGCGATTGCGTGCTGACTGACGGCGCCTGCTCCATCTGGCCGGTCAACTGGCCGAGGATCTGCAGCGGGTCCTGGCCGGTCAGCCAGCCGATGCCGACGATCAGCACAATCGCCGTGAGACTCAGGCCCTTGCCGCCGCCAAAACGCATGCCGCCACCGCCGCCGCCACTGTCATTACGGGCATCCACCACGTTGTCGCTGCGTCGGCCTTTTTTCCATAGCATGGGGCAATCCTCTTGATGAACGGTCCTACAAAGATGTGGGTTGAGTATGGCCGGTATTAGCGGCAGTACCCTTCACCGGTATTCACGACCAGGCAGTCTTTTTTATCCGCCAGCCATTTAAGCCCCGTGGCTTCGCCGTCGCCTGCGCGCAGCAATTGCGGGCCGTCCGGACGGGTGAAGGCGATGCCGTCCTCAAACGCTGCGCCCTTGAAGGTGCCGGAGTCTTCGGCGTCGAGGCCGTATTGCATGGTGAGGATGTAGTGGCCGCGGCCGACCACGTCGTCCTTGGCGATGGTCAGGTGCAGGCCTTCGACGCCCACCCATTTGCCGAGCCACTGATCGGTGGGCGGGGTTTGCGGCACCAGGGTCGCCTGGACTGAAGCGGGCGCCGGTTTTGGCGCGTCCTTGGCCTCCTGCTGGCAAGCGGTAAGCAGGGCAAGGGCAGACAACGCAAAGAAGGTTTTTTTCATAACAACTAGGCCTTGGTTAAAAAGTGTGCAACGCCGGGGCGAGCGTGCAGGGTTGGACTCGATTCGGGTGATTTAGTGCGCTGATCGCCCGGTGTTTGGTTATGCTCTTGGGGCACATTCCAACCCGGCTGCTAGATTACCGGGTTGAGCGCCACCGCGTTCAGCGTTCCACCCGCCACGCAAGAGACTTCCATGACTGTCAGTACCCCGCTTTCCGGCGTCAACCATCCCTTCAAAGGCATCCTGCTGATTGTGCTGGCGACGTTTCTGTTTTCCAGCCACGACGCCTTGTCCAAATACCTGGCCGGTTTCTACCCGATCGTGATGGTGGTGTGGGTGCGTTACGTGGTGCATACGTTGTTGATGGCTGGCATCTTTCTGCCGCAATCGGGCCTGCGCGTGCTGCGCAGCAAGCGACCCGGCATGCAGGTGGTGCGGGCGTTGTGCCTGCTCGGTACGAGCCTGTTCTTCACGACAGCGTTGCATTACATCCCGTTGGCAGAGGCCACGGCGGTGAACTTCCTCGCGCCGATCCTGGTGACCGCGCTGTCGGTGCCGCTGTTGGGTGAGCACGTGACGCGTGGCCAGTGGCTGGCGGTGATCTGCGGGTTCGTCGGGGTGCTGGTGATCATCCATCCCGGCGGCGAGCTGTTCACCCCGGCGGTGCTGTTGCCGTTGTGTTCGGCGCTGTTCTTCTGCTTTTACCAACTGCTGACGCGCATCCTCAGCCAATACGACACGCCGACCACCAGCAACTTCTTCGCCGGGCTGTGCAACACCCTGGTGATGAGCGCGATGGTGCCGTTCTTCTGGCAGGTCCCTACGCTGTGGCATGGGGTGTTGATGCTGGCGCTGGGCACCTGTGGGATGACGGCGCACTTGATGCTGACCCAGGCGTTCCGCTTTGCCGCGCCGGCCTTGCTGGCGCCGTTCGGCTATTGCCAGATCGTGTTTGCGGGGTTGCTGGGCTGGCTGGTGTTCAACCATACCCCCGATGGGACCACGGTGATCGGCATCGGGGTGATCTGCATGAGCGGGTTGGCCGCTGCCTGGCAGCAGCGGCGGCGTTGATCAAGCGTCGACGGTGGGAATCTTGCGCGGCGCCATGAAGTACATCCAGGTCAGCGCAATGAAATACATCGCCGGGATCAACGTGAACAACACGGTGTAGTTGTTGTTGGTCACGGTGAGGATATGACCGACGATCTGGGTCATGAACATGCCGCCGATGGCCGCGCACATCCCGCCGAAACCGAACACCGTGCTCATCATGTGCTTGGGCGTGTAGTCCATCACCAGGCTCCAGATGTTGGCGGTCCAGGCCTGGTGCGCACCGATGGCCAGGGAGATCGCGAACACCGCCACCCACAGCTGGCTGGAACCGGCCGCCATGATTACGCCCACGATGCAGCAGGCGAACAGCAGCATCGACAGCAGCCGCGCCTTGATCGGGTTCATCCCGCGGCCGATCAGGAACGAAGACAGGATGCCCCCACCCACACTGCCGAAGTCGGCGGTCAGGTAGATGATGATCAGCGGGATGCCCATCTGGGTCACGTTGATGCCCAGGTTGTATTGCTGGTTCAGAAACGGCGGCAGCCAGTACAGGTAGAACCAGAACACCGGAGCGGTCAGCGCGTAGGCGATGGCGAAGGCCCAGGTGCCGCGCATGCGCAGGATGCGGCTGAACGGTACGCCCGGTTGTTCCGGTTCGACTTCCCGTTGCACGTAGTCCAGTTCCGATTGTTTAACGCTCGGATGATCTTCGGGGTTGTAGTACTTCAACCCCCAGAACACCAGCCAGATCGCGCCCAGCGACGCCATGCACAGAAACGCTGCTTGCCAGCCCCATACGTGCAGGATCAACGGCAGCAGCATCGGCGTCATCATCGCGCCGACGTTGGTACCGGCGTTGAAGATCCCGGTGGCGACCGCACGTTCACCGGCGGGGAACCACAAGCGCGTGGTCTTGACGCAGGCCGGGTAGTTGGCGGCTTCGGTCAGCCCGAGGATAAAGCGGCAGACCATAAAGCCGACGGCCGACGTGGCGAGGCCGTGGGCGCCGGTCGCCAGGCTCCACAGCAGCACGGCGCAGAAGAACACGCGTTTCACACCCACGCGGTCGATCAAGCGGCCTTGCAGCACAAAGCCGATGGCATAACCGACCTGGAACCAAAAGTTGATGTTGGCGTAGTCCATCGCCGTCCAGCTCATTTCCTTGGCCAGGATCGGTTGCATCACGCCCAGTGCGGCGCGGTCGATGTAGTTGAGGGTGGTGGCGAAAAACACCAGGGCCAGCATGCCCCAGCGAGTTTTACCCACGGCCATGGCGCCGCGGATCTTGTCGCCGATGCCGGCGTGCGGGGTGCCGGGGCGCGAGGCCAGGGCGGAGTTTTGCAGAGGCATGTGGTTGTACCCGTTTTTTGAAATTTTTATGGTGTGTTCTGGGTCTTTTGTTACACGGTGATGCGGGATTGATGGTGCGCAGTGGCTAAAACATCGTCAATTCGCCAAAGGGGCTTAGTGTTCGATAATCGCACCAAAAACTAACCGGTTCGTACATTTTAATTGCTGCGTGTAGGCTGGGGGCGAATAATTTGCCACAAACAACAATTGCCGGGAGTCACCCATGCAACGTTCCATCGCCACCGTGTCCTTGAGCGGCACCCTGCCGGAAAAGCTCGAAGCCATTGCCGCCGCCGGGTTCGATGGGGTTGAGATCTTCGAGAACGACTTGTTGTATTACGACGGCAGCCCCCGGGAAGTCAGGCAGATGTGCGCCGACCTCGGCATTGCCATCACCTTGTTCCAGCCATTCCGCGACTTTGAAGGCTGCCGCCGCGACCGCCTGACGCGCAACCTGGAGCGCGCCGAACGCAAGTTTGACCTGATGCAGGAGCTGGGCACCGACCTGGTGCTGGTATGCAGCAACGCCGCGGCGGACTCGCTGGGCGATGAACGTATTTTGCTCGATGACCTCAGCCTGCTCGCCGAACACGCCGGCCGTCGCGGCTTGCGCATTGGTTATGAAGCACTGGCCTGGGGCCGGCACGTGAACACCTGGGAACAGGTGTGGAACCTGGTACGCCAGGTCGACCACCCGAGCCTCGGTGTGTTGCTCGACAGTTTCCACACCCTGTCGCTCAAGGGCGACCCGAGCGCCATCGCGCAGATCCCCGGCGACAAGATCTTCTTTGTGCAAATGGCCGACGCGCCGATCCTGGCCATGGACGTCCTGGAGTGGAGCCGGCATTTCCGTTGCTTCCCCGGCCAGGGCGAATTCGACTTGGCGGGCTTTCTCGCGCCGATCATCAAGAGCGGTTACACCGGGCCGCTGTCTCTGGAGATTTTCAACGACGGTTTCCGCGCCGCGCCGACCCGCGCGAATGCCGCCGATGGCCTGCGCTCGCTGTTGTATCTGGAGGAAAAGACCCGCCAGCGCCTGGCCGAGGAGGCGCCTGCCGCCCCGGTGGATATCCTCTTCCAGACCCCGGCCGCCAGCGAATACGACGGCATCGAGTTCCTTGAGTTTGCGGTGGATGAAAACCTCGGCGCCAAGCTGACCAACTGGCTGGAGCGCCTGGGCTTCGTCAAGGCCGGGCAGCACCGTTCCAAGAGTGTGAGTCTGCTGCGCCAGGGGGATATCAACCTGATCCTCAACTGTGAACCCTATTCCTTCGCCCACAACTTTTTCGAAGCCCATGGGCCGTCGTTGTGCGCCACCGCGATTCGGGTCAAGGACAGCGCCAAGGCCCTGGAGCGGGCGGTGGCCTACAAGGGCCAGCCGTATCGCGGCCTGGTCGGGCCCAACGAACTGGAACTGGCGGCGGTGCGCGCGCCGGATGGCAGCCTGATTTACCTGGTGGATCAAAGCGAGGGTGGCCTGTACGACACCGACTTCAACCTGCAGGCGGCAACGGCCACCAGTGGCGGCCTGCTGCGCATCGACCATATGGCCATGGCGCTGCCGGCCGACAGCCTCGACAGTTGGGTGCTGTTCTACAAGAGCCTGCTGGATTTCGAAGCCGATGACGAAGTGGTGCTGCCCGACCCTTACGGTCTGGTGAAGAGCCGCGCACTGCGCAGCCGCTGCAGTTCGATTCGCCTGCCGCTGAACATCTCCGAGAACCGCAACACCGCGATTTCCCACGCGCTGTCGAGCTATCGCGGCTCGGGCGTGCACCACATTGCCTTCGACTGTGCGGATATTTTCGCCGAAGTGCGCCGCGCCAAAGAGGCCGGTGTGCCGCTGCTGGATATCCCGCTCAACTACTACGATGACCTGGCGGCACGTTTCGACTTTGACGATGAGTTCCTCAGCGAGCTGGCGTACTACAACGTGTTGTACGACCGTGATGCCCAGGGCGGTGAGTTGTTTCACGTGTACACCGAGCCCTTCGAAGGGCGGTTTTTCTTCGAGATCATCCAGCGCAGGAACGGTTACGCCGGCTACGGTGCGGCCAACGTGGCGGTGCGGTTGGCGGCCATGGCCAAGTCCCGCAGCGGAGCGGTGCGCCAGGCACGTTTATAACGGCAGGGCGGGTGCTTCCTTCGGCGAGCGCCGCAGCCCATAATCGCGGCCTGCACAATAAAAATGGCCGTGAACGCACCATGACCTCAAGTCCCGAACTCCCCGCGGTGCCAGACGCGCCGCGCAAGAGTCGCAAGAACAACCCGGAAAAGACCCGCGAAAACATCCTCCAGGAAGCCATCGTGGAATTTGTCCAGCAGGGCCTTGCCGGCGCCCGCGTGGACGCGATTGCCGAACGCATCCACACCTCCAAACGCATGATCTATTACTACTTCGGCAGCAAGGAGCAGTTGTACGTCGAGGTGCTGGAAAAGCTCTACGGCGATATCCGCAACACCGAAACGCGCATGAACCTCACGGCGCTGGAGCCGCGTGAAGCGATTCGGCGGCTGGTGGAGTTCACCTTTGATCACCACGATCAGAACGTGGATTTCGTGCGCATCGTCAGCATCGAAAATATCCACAACGGCGAGTACGTCAAACGCACCGACACCATCAAGGCGATGAACAGCAAAATCCTTGAAGGGCTGGGTGTGACGTTGCGCCGGGGTGCCGAGATGGGGCTGTTCCGTGAAGGCCTGGAACCGTTGGACGTGCACCTGTTGATCAACTCATTCAGCTTTTACCGCGTGTCAAACCGCCATACGTTCAGTGAGATCTTTCAGATCGAGCTGTCGGACGAGGCGGTTAAACAGCGGCATCGCGAGATGATCTGCGAGTCGGTGCTGCGGTACTTGCAGGCCTGAGGCAGGCGTGGACCCCATGCGGGAGGGGCAAGCGCCCCCCGTTTTGTCGGTCAGGTATTCATGCTTTGGAAATGCGCCAACATCCTGTGCGCATCGGCCACTTCGCCGCTGAATAACTCAAACGCCTTCACCGCCTGAAACACCGCCATATTGCCGCCATCCAAGGTGCGGCACCCCAGGGCGCGGGCGTTGCGCAGCAGCTCGGTTTCCAGCGGGAAATACACGATCTCCGCGACCCACAATTGCGCGCGCAGCAGGCCGGCAGGCACTGGCATACCAGGCAGCTTGGCCATGCCCATCGGCGTGGTATTGACCAGACCATCGGCCTCGGCCATGGCGTTCTCGAGGTTCTGGCCCACTTGCGCCCGACCGCTGCCGAAACGCTGGGCCAGGTTATCCACAAGGTCTTTGGCGCGGGTGACGTCGACGTCGAAAATACTCAAGTGCTCCACGCCCTCGGCCAGCAGCGCATGGGCCACCGCCGCCCCCGCACCGCCGGCCCCCATCTGCACCACGCGCTGGCGCGGCACATCCTGCAAGTTACGTCGGAAACCTTCGGCGAACCCCAGGCAATCGGTGTTGTGGCCGATGCGTTTGCCGTCCTTGAACACCACCGTGTTCACCGCGCCGATACCACGGGCCTCGTCGGACAGTTCATCAAGCAACGGCAGGATTGCCTGTTTGCACGGGTAGGTAATGTTCAGCCCGGTGAAGTTCATCTGCTCGGCGGCGCGCAGCAGATCGGGCAGGGCGTTGATGTCCAGGTGCAGGGGCTCAAGGTCGATCAAGCGATACAGGTAACGCAAACCCTGGGCATCGCCTTCCTGTTCATGCAGGGCAGGGGTACGGGAGGCCTGGATACCGGCGCCGATCAGGCCGGCGAGAATACGCGGTTTCATTGAGCCGATCCCTTGAGCAACTGGCTGAAATGTTCCAGGGCCAGATGGTAGCCGTGGCTGCCGAACCCGGCGAGCACCGCCTTGGCGATGGGCGATACAAACGAGTGATGACGAAACGCTTCACGGGCATGCACGTTGGAGAGATGCACTTCGATCACCGGCACCTCGCTGGCCACCAGCGCGTCGCGAATCGCCACCGAGGTGTGGGTCCAGGCCGCCGGGTTGATCACGATCCCGGCGCAACGTTGGCGGGCGCCCTGGATCCAGTCCAGCAACTCGCCTTCGTGGTTGGTCTGGCGAAATTCGATTTTCAACCCCAACTTTTCGGCACTGCGCCCGCACAGCGCGGCGACGTCAGCCAGAGTTTCATGGCCATAGGTGGCAGGCTCGCGGGTGCCGAGCAGGTTAAGGTTGGGGCCGTTGAGCACCAGCACGATGGGCGGCATAAGAGGTCTCTCCACAGTTCTTGTTCGTTGTGGAGATAAAATGTACTGGTTAGTTAATTTGGTCAATTGAAGGTGGCGGATGTGTTCGATTATCGAACTGTTAATCAAGCGCCTGCTGCGGGCGAATCACATCAGAGATCAATCGCGGGGTGTCCATCAGTAACCCCTTGACTGACCCGCCGCCATCGGGGGCAAGCCCCCCACCTTTGCGCAGCGAGGGGGCCTGGAATTATCGGCGGCTCAGCAACACTCCGGATTCCATATGGTGCGTCCATGGAAACTGGTCAAACATTGCACACCGGGTGATCCGATGGGTGTCGTGCAGTTGCGCGATGTTCGCCGCCAACGTTTCCGGGTTGCAGGAGATGTACAGGATGTTGTCGAAGCGCCGGGTCAGCTCGCAGGTGTCCGGGTCCATGCCGGCGCGGGGCGGGTCGACGAATACGCTGCCGAATTCGTAGCTTTTCAGGTCGATGCTGTGCAGGCGACGGAACGGGCGCACTTCGTTGAGGGCTTCGGTGAGTTCCTCGGCGGAGAGGCGCACCAGGGTGACGTTATCCACCGCGTTTTCAGCGAGGTTGCTCAGGGCGGCGTTCACCGATGTCTTGCTGATCTCGGTGGCCAGTACCTTGCGTACGCGGGTCGCCAACGGCAGGGTGAAGTTACCGTTGCCGCAGTACAGCTCCAGCAGATCGTCCGGGCGATCGCCCAGCGCTTCGTAGGCCCAATTGAGCATCTTCTGGTTCACGGTGCCATTGGGCTGCGTGAAGGCGCCTTCGGGCTGGCGGTAGCTGAAGGTGCGGCCGCCCACGTCGAGCTTTTCCACCACGTAGTCGTGGCCGATCACATCACGTTTGCCTTTGGAGCGCCCGATGACGCTCACGTTCAGGTCCGCGGCCAGCTTGTTGGCGGCGGTGTGCCAGTGCTCGTCCAGCGGGCGGTGATAACACAGGGTGATCATTGCGTCGCCGGCCAGGGTGGTCAGGAACTCCACCTGGAACAGCTTGTGGCTCAGCGCTGCGCTGGCTTGCCAGGCGGCTTTGAGTTGCGGCATCAACTGGTTGATGCGCTGGCTGGCAATGGGGAACGCGTCGATCAGGATCGGCGTGCGCTTGTCATCCTGGGAGAACATTGCGTAGTGACGATCACCGCCTTCGCGCCACAGGCGAAACTCCGCCCGCAGGCGGAAGTTCTGCAGAGGCGAGTCGAATACTTGGGGCTCGGGCGCGTCGAACGGTGCCAACAGGTCACGCAAGCGCGTGACCTTGTCTTGCAGTTGAACGGTGTAGCTTGCGGCGTCAAAAGTCATGCGTTGAACCAGCCCAGCTTGATCACAAACAGAATCGACAGAATCACCAGCGCCGGGTTCAGCTCACGGTAGCGGCCCGAAAGCAGCTTGATGGCGGTCCAGGCGATGAAACCGAAGGCGATGCCGTTGGCGATGGAGTAAGTGAAGGGCATCGCCAGGGCGGTGATCACCACCGGCGCTGCCACCGTAATGTCGTCCCAATCGATTTCGGCCAGGCCTTGGCTCATCAGCACCGCCACAAACAGCAAGGCTGGCGCGGTGGCATAGGCCGGCACGCTGGCGGCCAGTGGCGAGAAGAACAACGCCAGCAAAAACAGGATCGCGACCACGATAGCGGTCAAGCCGGTACGGCCACCGGCGCTCACGCCTGCGGCCGATTCGATGTAGCTGGTAGTGGTCGAGGTGCCCAGCAGGGAACCGGCCATGGCAGCGGTACTGTCGGCGATCAGTGCACGGCCCATTTTCGGCATATGGCCATCTTTGCCCATCAGACCGGCGCGCTTGGCGACGCCGATCAGGGTGCCGGAGTTGTCGAACAGGTCCACGAACAGGAAGGCGAAGATCACGCTGACCAGGCCGATGTCCAGCGCGCCCTTGATATCCAACTGCAGGAAGGTCGGCGCCAGGGACGGCGGTACCGAGGTCACGCCGAGGAATGGCGTGAAGCCCAGGACGATGGAGGCGACGGTCACCGCCAGGATGCCGATCAGTACCGCGCCGCGTACGGCCAGGGCTTCCAGCGCGACGATCAGCACGAAACCCAGGGTGGCCAGGATCGGCGCCGGTTGTTTCAGGTCGCCCAGGCCGACCATGGTGGCCGGGTTGCTCACCACGATACCGGCGTTATGCAGGGCGATCAGCGCCAGGAACAGGCCGATGCCGGCGGCAATCGCCGAGCGCAGCGGCAGGGGGATGGCGTTGATGATCCACTCACGAATGCGGAAGATCGACAGCAGGAAAAACAGCACCGCCGAAATGAACACCGCGCCCAGCGCCACTTGCCAGGTGTGGCCCATGTGCAGCACGACGGTGTAGGTAAAGAAGGCGTTGAGGCCCATGCCAGGCGCAAGCGCGATCGGGTAGTTGGCGATCAGGCCCATCACGGTGGAACCGATGGCCGCCGCCAGGCACGTGGCGACGAACACCGCGCCCTTGTCCATGCCGGTCTCGCCGAGGATGCTCGGGTTCACGAACAGAATGTAGGCCATGGCCAGGAATGTCGTGATGCCCGCGAGGATCTCGGTGCGCACGTTGGTGTTGTGTGCTTTGAGTTGAAACAGCTTTTCCAGCATGCCTGCTCCCTGTGACGCTATTTTGCGTCGTGATTTGTTGACCTCTAAGTCAAAGCACAAATTGCGCCAAGCGCCTGTGGTTCCAGAGAGGATCGGAAAAAGCGGCGCATCATACCAGCAGCCGAGGCTGTGTGGCGCATGGCCTTGAGGCATACTGCGCCGACGTTCAATAACGGGTCATCGACAGCATGAAAAAAGCCAACGCGTGGAGTCTAGCGCTGATCCCTTGTCTCGGCCTGTGGCTGGGCGCGGCACCGGCGTGGGGCGCGACTGCACCGGCCTTGAGCGAGGTGCGGGTGTTCAAGGTCGAGTCGGCGGGATGCTCCGAAACCATCCCGGAGCGTGCGCAAGGCACCCAGATGTGCACCCACCGTGGGCCCACCAAGGTCTCAGTGATGGAAGTCGGCCTGGGCAACAATCCCGTCGGCCGCTTCAATGGCGCCGAGTTGAGCGGGACGCGTACCCCGGTGTGCCAGGTCGGCAACGTCAGCCAGGCCTGCACTGGCACGGGCACCTTGATGGGCTACATCTATGTGTTTGACCTGGACGTCAAAGCCCAGGGCTGGTTCGAATACAGCAACTCGTCGATCAACCCTCCGCGAAATACCCTCAAGACCCTGCTCAATATCCACTGATCAATCATCTTGAACGCTCAAAACCTCGCAAAGTCGTACCCCTGAGACGGCGATTTTCCTGAACGCCGCGGATGTACACAGACCCGTGAGGTGTTTATGAGCGCGACCCCCAATGGCGCGGCGGCCCAACCGTTCGTCGCCCGCACAATACGCTTGACCCTGAACGGCCAGTCCCGCGAGCTGGACGTCTTGCCCTGGACCACCCTGCTGGACCTGCTGCGTGAACAACTCGACCTGATTGGCAGCAAAAAAGGCTGCGACCACGGCCAATGTGGTGCCTGCACTGTGTTGCGCGACGGCAAACGCATCAATGCCTGCCTGACCCTGGCGGTAATGTGCGATGGCGCCACATTGACCACCATCGAAGGCCTGGCCAGCGGCGATCAGTTGCACCCCATGCAGCAAGCCTTTATCAAACACGACGCCTTCCAGTGCGGTTACTGCACGCCTGGCCAGATCTGCTCCGCCGTTGGCCTGGCCAATGAGGGGCGTGCCCACGACAGCGCACAGGTCAAGGAACTGATGAGCGGCAACCTATGCCGCTGCGGTGCCTACACCAACATTCGCGACGCCATTGAGGATGTGCTGGGAGGTGAGCGATGAACCCCTTCCACTACAGCAAGCCGAAAGACGTCCATGAAGCCGTGCACCTGAGCAGCGCGGTCTCACGTTTTATCGCGGGCGGCACCAACCTGCTGGACCTGATGAAAGAAAACATCAGCCGCCCCGAGCACCTGATCGACATCACCGGCCTGCCGTTGCATGACATTAAACAGACCGCCAGTGGCGGGCTGCTGATCGGCGCATTGGTCAGCAACGCCGACCTGGCCTGGCACCCGCTTATCGAACAGCGTTACCCATTGCTGTCCCAGGCCATTCTTGCCGGTGCCTCGCCGCAACTGCGCAACATGGCCAGTACCGGCGGAAACCTGCTGCAGCGCACCCGCTGCTATTACTTCTATGACGCCACCGTGCCGTGCAATAAGCGCGAGCCCGGCAGCGGTTGCCCGGCGCGCAACGGCCTGAACCGTATCCACGCAATTCTTGGTGCCAGCGAGCAGTGCGTGGCGACTCATCCGTCGGACATGTGCGTGGCGCTGGCGGCACTCGACGCGCGGGTGCATGTCGAAGGGCGCGGCGGCGCGCGGGTGATCGAGTTTGCCGACTTCCATCGCTTGCCCGGTGATGCACCGCAACGTGACAACCAACTGGCCGACGATGAGCTGATCACCGCGATTGAGCTGCCCGCCGATCAACTGGCGCGTCACAGTCATTACTTGAAGGTGCGTGATCGTGCGTCCTATGCCTTTGCCTTGGTCTCCGTCGCTGCCGCGCTTGAGCTGGACGGTGATGTGATCATTGATGCGCGACTGGCCCTGGGCGGCGTGGCCCACAAGCCTTGGCGCGACCGTGCGGTAGAAGCGTCCTTGATCGGCCAGTCCGTCAGTCGCGAAACCTTCAGCAACGCCGCCGACGCCGTGCTTCAAGACGCCGAGCCGCTGCAACACAACGGCTTCAAGATCAAACTGGCGCGCCGTGCAATTGTGCGCGCCTTGAGCGACGCCGCTGTCGCAGGAGAACAGCCATGACTGCTATCGGCAAACCCCTGGACCGTGTCGACGGTCTGCTCAAGGTCACCGGGCAAGCGCGCTATGCCGGTGAATTCCCCGAGGCTGGCCTGCTGCACGGCAGTGTGGTGTCCAGCACCATTGCCAAAGGCCGCGTGCTCAGCATCGACGCCTCCAAGGCCCTGGCGCTGCCAGGGGTGGTGGACGTCATCCATCACCTCAACCGGCCGAAAATCGCCAGCTACGATGACGCCTTTGCCGACGCCGATGCCGCCGATGGCTCGCCGTTCCGCCCGCTCTACAACGACCGTGTGCTCTACAGCGGCCAGCCGCTGGCACTGGTGGTCGCCGACAACCTGGAACTGGCGCGGCACGCAGGCTCGTTGATCGAGATCGAATACGCACGCGAAGACTTCGAGACCGACTTGCTCGCCCAGCAGGAACGGGCCTACCCGTCCCCGCAGACGCCGCCGGCACCGCGCGGCAACTTCCAGGCCGAATGGGCCGGCGCCGCCATCAGCCTTGATGTGCACTACAGCACCCCCATCGAACACCACAACCCCATGGAGCCCCATGCCAGCACCGTGCTGTATCAGCCGGACGGCACGTTGCATATCCATGACAAGACCCAGGGCCCGCAAAACTGTCAGGCCTACGTGCAAAAAGTGTTCGGCCTGGATAAAAGCCAGGTGCGCATTTTTGCCGCTTTTGTCGGCGGTGCTTTTGGTTCGGGGCTGCGCCCGCAGTATCAACTGCCGTTGGCGGTGATGGCGGCGCTGGCGCTCCAGCGTTCGGTGCGGGTGACCCTGACGCGCCAGCAGATGTTCACGTTCGGCTACCGCCCGCGCACCCTGCAGCGTCTGCAAATGGGCGCCGCTGCCAACGGACGCCTGCTGGCACTGGGGCATACGGCGATTGGCCAGACGTCGCGTTTCGAGGACTTCAGCGAGCACGTGGTGGAGTGGAGCGGCATGCTCTACCACTGCGATAACGTGCAGTTGACCTACAAACTGGTGCCGCTGGATGTGTTCACCCCGTTGGACATGCGCGCGCCCGGTGCAGCGCTCGGTGTGATCGGCCTGGAATGTGCCATGGACGAACTGGCCTGCGCCCTGGCCATCGACCCGGTGCAACTGCGGCTGATCAACTATGCCGAACGCAATGGGAACGAAGACAAACCCTGGTCGAGCAAAGCCTTGCGTGAGTGCTACAGCGAAGGCGCCGAGCGTTTTGGCTGGAAGCAGCGTAACCCGGAACCGCGCAGCATGCGCGATGGCCGCCAGTTGATCGGCTGGGGCATGGCCGGCGGCGTGTGGGAGGCGATGCAGATGAAGGCCAGCGCCAAGGCGCGGATCGATGCCGAGGGCAAGCTCACCGTCAGCAGTGCAACCACGGACATCGGCACCGGCACCTATACGGTAATGACCCAGATCGCGGCCCAGGCCAGCGGCGTGGCGGTGGAAGACGTGAGCTTCCTGCTCGGCGACTCATCGTTGCCCACCGCGCCGCTGCAGGGCGGCTCGTTCACCGTGTCTTCGGTGGGCACCGCCGTGCAGCAAGCTTGCGAAGCACTGGCGGCCAAACTGCTGACCGTTGCGCGCCAGACATACCCGGTGTTCAAGGACGCCGAGTCGGTACGCTTTGAAGACGGCCAGTTGCACACCGGTGATGTGAGTGTGTCATTGGCGCAACTGGTCAAGGACAGTGGCGAGGAGGCCTTGCAGGTGCAGGTCGACAGCGAGCCCGACAAAAAGCGCGAGGGCTATGCCACCGCCACCCATTCCGCGGTTTTTGTGGAAGTGCGGGTCGATGAAGACCTGGGCACCATCAAGGTCAGCCGGGTGGTCAGTGCGATTGCCGCCGGGCGGGTGGTCAATCCCAAGATGGCGCGCAGCCAGATTCTCGGCGGGGTGGTGTGGGGCATCGGCATGGCCCTGCATGAAGAGACGCAGATCGATCATCGGTTGGGCCGCTACATGAACCACAGCCTGGCCGAGTACCACCTGCCGGTGAATGCCGATATCGGCGACATTGACGTGGTGTTTGTCGAAGAACATGACGAAATCGTCAACGCACTCGGTTCCAAGGGCGTCGGCGAAATCGGCATTGTCGGGGTCGCTGCAGCGGTGGCCAATGCGATTTACCACGCCACCGGCAAGCGTGTGCGGGAGTTTCCCATCACCTTGGACAAGGTGATCTAGCGCGAGGCGCTTTGATAGGCTCAGGCCTTGGGCTCTTCCATGGGCACGTGCATACGGTCCCGGCTGGCCAGGGTGGGGAACAGTTTGATCCACACCCCGGTCACCAGCAGCGTACCGATGCCGCCCATGACCACGGCGGGCACGGTGCCGAACCAGTGGGCGGTAATGCCGGACTCGAACTCGCCCAATTGGTTGGACGCGCCGATAAACAGGCCGTTGACCGCACTGACCCGCCCGCGCATTTCATCCGGCGTCTCCAACTGCACGAAGGAGGCGCGGATGACCATGCTGATCATGTCCGCCGCGCCCAGCACCACCAGCACCGCCAGGGAAAACCAGAACGAAGTCGACAGGCCGAAGGCAATGGTCGCCACACCGAACACGCCGACTGCGGTGAACATCACGCGGCCCACGTGGCGGTCGACCGAGAAGCGTGCCAGCCACAGTGACATCAACAGCGCTCCCACTGCCGGCGCCGAACGCAGCAGGCCAAGGCCCCAGGCGCCGGTCAGCAGGATGTCTTTGGCGAACACCGGCAGCAGCGCGGTGGCGCCGCCCAGCAGCACGGCGAACAGGTCGAGGGAAATCGCCCCGAGAATGTCCTGGCGGCTGCGAATAAAGCGGATACCGGCCAGCAGCGAGTCCAGGGTGGCCTTGCCTTTGTTCAGCGGTGTCTGGCGGTTAGGCAGGTTGAGGGTCAGCGTGCAGGCAATGATGTACAGCACCACCGTGGGGCCATACACCCAGACGCTGCCGAACGCATAGAGCAGACCGCCCAGCGCCGGGGCGACGATGGTGGCCAGTTGCTGGGCCGATTGCGATGACGCCACGGCCCGCGGAAATAACGCACTGGGCACGATGCTCGGGAGCAGTGCCTGGGTGGTGGGCATTTCAAAGGAGCGTGCCGCACCCAGCAGGAAAGCGAGGATGAAGATCATCTCGCGGGTCACGCTGTCGGTCAGGCCGCCAATGGCCAGGCACAGGGCGATGCACGCCTGCACGGTCTGACAGATGGCGGCGACTTTGCGCCGTTCGTAACGGTCGGCCACATGCCCGGTGTGCAGCATGAACAGTACGCGCGGCACAAACTCGACCAGGCCGACCAATCCCAGGTCCAGCACATTGCCGGTCAGTTGGTAGAGGTTCCAGCCGATGGCCACGGTGAGCATCTGGAAGCCGCTGGCGGTGAAGATCCGTGCCAGCCAGAACGCAATGAAAGGACGGTGATGACGCAACAGCAACGCGGGTTCACTAGGCATCGGGAGTTCAGGTCAAGGCCGGAGGGAAGGGCGAGATTAGCATCAAGCTGTAACAAATAGTTGCAAGAACCCCACTGAGGCAAGCTGTCACGCGGCAAAAGACCACACGGCTGGACACACAAATTGGGACTACTCTTTGATCAATGCTTGATCCAGATCAACGCCCGCGTAGGGTTTGATCTGGCGGCCGCAAGGCCCGATTCCCCCGTGTGGCTGGTTAAAAAAAGAAACGAATTGAAATTCGTCACACTCCATATCCGTGGGGGCAGCAGTGGGTGCAGGCTCCCGCCAGCAGCCGGTATTACCTGACAGAGGAAAACTTATGTTCGGTTTGGAGGCGCTCGATCTCGCCCGAATTCAATTTGCGTTCACCATCTCGTTCCACATCCTGTTCCCGGCGATCACCATCGGCCTGGCCAGTTACCTTGCGGTGCTGGAAGGGTTGTGGCTCAAGACCCACAACGACACCTACCGTGACCTCTACCATTTCTGGTCGAAGATCTTTGCCGTCAACTTCGGCATGGGTGTGGTGTCCGGTCTGGTCATGGCCTACCAGTTCGGCACCAACTGGAGTCGCTTCTCGGATTTTGCCGGCGCCGTCACCGGACCGCTTCTGACCTACGAAGTGCTCACGGCCTTCTTCCTCGAGGCCGGTTTCCTTGGCGTGATGCTGTTCGGCTGGAACAAGGTCGGGCGCAAGCTGCACTTTTTCTCCACGGTGATGGTGGCCGTCGGCACCTTGATTTCCACGTTCTGGATCCTCGCGTCCAACAGCTGGATGCAGACGCCCCAGGGTTTTGAAATCATCGACGGCCGGGTGATCCCGACCGATTGGCTGGCAGTCATCTTCAACCCGTCGTTCCCCTACCGCCTGATGCACATGGCCACGGCGGCCTTTGTTGCCACTGCGTTCTTCGTCGGCTCGTCGGCGGCCTGGCATTTGCTGCGGGGCAGGGACAACCCGGCGATCCGCAAAATGCTCTCGATGGCCATGTGGATGGCCTTGATCGTGGCGCCTATCCAGGCGGTGATCGGTGACTTCCACGGCCTCAATACCCTTGAGCACCAGCCGGCGAAAATCGCGGCGATTGAAGGCCACTGGGAAAACAAGGGCGACGAGCCCACCCCGCTGATCCTGTTCGGCTGGCCGGACATGAAGGCCGAAGAAACCAAATACGCGGTCGAAATTCCCTATCTGGGCAGCCTGATCCTGACCCACTCGCTGGATAAACAGGTGCCGGCCCTCAAGGAGTTCCCGTCGGAGGACCGCCCTAATTCGACCATCGTGTTCTGGTCATTCCGGGTCATGGTCGGCCTGGGCTTTCTGATGATCTTCACCGGTCTGTTCAGCCTGTGGCTGCGCCGGGGCGACAAGATGTACACCTCCAAACCGTTCCTGTATCTGGCGTTGTGGATGGGGCCATCGGGGCTGATCGCGATTCTCGCCGGCTGGTTCACCACCGAGATCGGCCGACAGCCGTGGGTGGTCTACGGGCTGATGCGCACGGCGGACGCGTCCTCCGGGCATAGCCTGGCGCAGATGACCATCACGCTTGTGCTGTTCGTGGTGGTGTACTTCGCGCTGTTCGGCGCAGGGTTGGGTTACATGATGCGCCTGGTGCGCAAAGGGCCTGTGACCCATGAAGGCACCGAGCCAACCAAAGGCGGGCCTGGCCAGAAGCGCACACCGGCGCGTCCGTTGTCGGCTGCCGATGACGGCAGCGATGACGACCACGACCATATTCAGCACAAGGGGCATTGAGATGGGTATTGATCTTCCGCTGATCTGGGCCGTGATCATCATCTTCGGCATCATGATGTACGTAGTCATGGACGGTTTCGACCTGGGGATCGGCATTCTCTTCCCGTTCATTCCGGGCAAAGTCGACCGTGACGTGATGATGAACACCGTCGCGCCCGTCTGGGATGGTAACGAAACCTGGTTGGTACTCGGCGGCGCGGCGCTGTTCGGCGCCTTCCCGCTGGCCTATTCGGTGGTGTTGTCGGCGTTGTATCTGCCACTGATCCTGATGCTGATCGGGCTGATCTTTCGCGGCGTGGCCTTCGAGTTTCGCTTCAAGGCCAAGGACCACAAGCGTCATCTATGGGACAAGGCGTTTATCGGCGGCTCGATTGCCGCCACCTTCTTCCAGGGCGTGGCGCTGGGGGCGTTTATCGACGGCTTTGCAGTGGTCGACCGCCAGTTCGCCGGCGGCTCGCTGGACTGGTTCACCCCGTTCACGATGTTCTGCGGCGCGGCGCTGATCGTGGCCTACGCGTTGCTCGGCTGCACCTGGCTGATCATGAAGACCGAGGGCAAGTTGCAGGAGCAAATGCACAATCTGGCGCGGCCTTTGGCGTTCGTGGTGTTGGCGGTGATTGGCATCGTGAGTATCTGGACACCGCTGTCGCACCCGGAAATCGCGTCGCGCTGGTTCACCCTGCCTAACCTGTTCTGGTTCCTGCCGGTGCCGGTCCTGGTACTGGTGACGATGTACGGGCTGATCCGCGCGGTGGCGCGCAATGCGCATTACACGCCGTTCCTGCTGACCCTGGTGTTGATCTTCCTGGGCTACAGCGGTCTGGGCATCAGCCTGTGGCCGAACATCATTCCGCCGTCAGTGTCGATCTGGGACGCCGCCGCTCCGCCGCAAAGCCAGGGCTTCATGCTGGTGGGCACCTTGTTCATCATCCCGTTCATCCTGGGTTACACCTTCTGGAGCTACTACGTGTTCCGCGGCAAGGTCACCCACGAAGACGGTTATCACTAGGAGGGTCGTTGAATGTCCGGCAAGCCGACGTTGCACGAGATCGAAAAGGCCGAGAAACAGCCGTTATGGCGGCGTCTGGGGTGGCTGGCGATGATCTGGACCGGCAGTGTGCTGGCCCTGTTTGTCGTGGCCAGCCTGATGCGCATGTTCATGAATGCGGCCGGCCTGACCACCCACTGACATCCCGACCGGGCTTCGCGGCCCGGCTTTGCAACCCTGCCTTTGGCAAGAAAGGCAGGGTTTTTTTATTTGCGTGCCTTAAGGATCACGAACTTGGGCGTGGCGGCCACCTGCTCGACACCCCGGAACAAGCGCGCCAATTTGCTGTGATAACCCAGGTGGCGGTTGCCCACGATATAAAGAGCACCGCCGACCACCAGCGCTTCGCGTGCCTGCTGGAACATGCGCCAGGCGAGGAAGTCGCCCACCACCTGCTGCTGGTGGAACGGCGGGTTGCACAGCACCACATCCAGAGAATCTGGCGCCTGACCGGCCAGGCCATCGCCGGCCTGTACCGTTACTTCGCGATGACCGAGCGCCGCTTGCCAGTTCTCGGCCGCCGATTGCACGGCCATGTAGGACTCGTCCACCAGCGTGTAGTGGGCATCGGGGTTTTGCAGTGCGCTGGCAATAGCCAGTACGCCGTTGCCGCAACCCAGGTCGGCCACGCGTGCGCTGCCCAAGCCGGTCGGCAGGTGCGGCAGGAACGCGCGCGTGCCGATGTCCAGGCCTTCGCGGCAGAACACGTTGGCGTGGTTGAGCAGTTCGAGGGCGGGGGCGTCCAGCGTGTAGCGCGTGGGGTAGGGGGAAACGGCGGCCGGGCGGTCGGCCGGGGTTGCGATCAGCAGTCGGGCTTTCTTCACGGCCAACGAGGCGTGCATCGGGCCGATATAGCGCTCCAGCAACTCCCCGGCCGCCCGTGGCAAATGCTTGATCATCGCCCCGGCAATCACTTCGGCGCCCGGTGCCAGTTGACCTTGCAAGCGAATCAACTGTTCTTCCAGCAGCGCCAGGGTCTTGGGTACGCGGATCAGTACGCGGTCAAAAGGGCCGCTCGGGATTTGGCTGGCCGGTATGAAAGTCACGGCATCAAATGCCTTGCCATTGCGCACCAGGTTTTTCTCCAGCCCTTGCGCGGCGAGGAATGAGTCGCCACTGGACGTCACCTGCACCCGGCCTTCAAGGCTGGCGGCCAGCGCGCCGAAGCTGTCGTTGAGTACCAGCACGCGTGTCGTCGCCGCTGGCTGCTGTTCTGCCAGGTGATTGAGCAGGTACTCGTCGGCGGCATCGAAGGCTTGCAGCGGATCGTTGTGCTGCTCTGGCTGGCGGATCAGATCGAGCTGGGCGAAGGGGCTTTCGAGCAGGGGCATGGCGGGAGAAAACTCTGGGTAATCGAACCATCCAGGTGAACCGCGACGCTAAGCTGCACGCTGCGTCATCACCCGGAACTGGTCGCGAATGTTACGTTTTTTCCGCAAGGATTACATAGGGTCTTTACAGAAACCCGGCTTTCGCTGCCACCATCACGGCGGCAATCTTATTATTGACGCCCAATTTGCGCATCGAACTGCAGTTGTGAAAACCGACGGTACGTTCAGACAGGCACAGGATCTTGGCGATCTCGCCTGCAGTCTTTCCCATCGCTGACCAGCGCAGCACTTCGATCTCACGTGGCGTTAAATTGCTGCTGGTTTTTGCCACCGGCTCATTCGCATATTTATGCGCGACCACCGTGTGCATGGCGTGGCAGAGCCACAAGGCATTACCGGCTTTTTCGTAAAGCTCCTCCGGGCTGATCTCATCGGTGCTTCGGCCCAGCGTCAGCATGCTGAATGTGCCTTTGGGGCCATGCAACGGTTGCGTCCATCCCACGTGTACACCGTGGGATTTGGCCAGCGCCCATAAATGCGGCGCGTCGCTAAACGCCGTTTCCTGCCAGACGAAAGGCAGTACCGAACGCTGACAGTGGGCAATTACGGGGTCGACCTCTGAAAAACGTGCTTGTTTGTACAGATGGTTCCATTGAGCGGGATAGTTGTTTCTTTCAAACAGTGGAGCGGGGTTTAGGGGTTGTTGAGTACTCATCGTGAATGAACAGAATTGGAAGCCGAGCGCATGTGTCTCGTTGATAACCATTTCAAAAACTTCTGTGACTTGGTCCTGGTCTTCCAGTTTCGGGAGTCTCGTGTTGCGCCAGTTGACCATCGGTAACTCTCCATGGGTATTTTGCGTGCCTTGGGTACGTCCTGAATCCCAACGCGGCACGAAAAATAGTGTAGGACAGCGGATGTTTTTTGTAGGAAAAAAATCGTAATAACGATGAAGTATTTGAATTTTCCTAACTTGTACAAGGGGGCGTGCATTTGTATAAAAAATATTGATACCAAGTTGAAAAATTATCTATTTTAAAAGCTTGGGGGTGATATCAAATTACCAGCATTGGCTGTGAGTTCGCATTTTTAAATTGGATTTGTCCAAGTCTAATAGCGAAATAATTAGTTCAGTTGAAGCCGTAAGTTTTAGCGGAATAACCTCAGCAACTTAGTGGTTTTTTCGGGAGGTAGTGTGCTGGCGAGTTGTGGAGCGGCAATGCCGGGACAAATCATCGGTGTTAGCGCGTGCTGCTTTGAGGGACACTAGGGCCCTGTGCAAAACGGAGTTCCCCATGACGGCCAGTGCTGAAAAATTCACCCGCCAGACATTGCTTGATGTGCAATCGCTGACCCCCAGCCTGTTTACCCTGCGTACTACCCGTGATCCGGGTTTCCGGTTTACCGCCGGCCAGTTCGTGCGCCTGGGTGTGACCAAGGCCGACGGCAGTACCGTATGGCGTGCCTATTCGGTGGTGTCGTCACCCTTTGACGAACACTTGGATTTCTTCTCGATCGTCGTTCCAGGTGGCGAGTTCACCAGTGAGCTGAGTCGCCTGCGGGTCGGCGACACGTTGATGGTAGAGCGCCAGGCCACAGGCTTTTTGACCCTGAATCGATTTGTCGACGGCCGCGATTTGTGGATGCTGGGTACCGGCACCGGGGTCGCGCCGTTTCTATCGATCCTGCAGGACTTTGAGGTCTGGGAAAAATTTGAGCGCATTGTCCTGGTGTACAGCGCCCGCGAGGCCCGGGAGTTGGCGTACCAGTCGCTGATCAACGAGCTGGGGGCGCGTGAGTATTTGGCCGAATACGCACATAAACTCACTTACATCCCCATCGTTACCCGCGAGACACATCCCGGTGCACTGAACGGGCGTATCACCACATTGATTGAAAATGGCGAGCTGGAGCGCGCGGCTGGCATTGAGCTGGCCCCGGAACATTCCCGCGTACTGATTTGCGGTAACCCGCAAATGGTCGATGACACCCGCCAATTGCTCAAGCAACGTGACATGCAACTGAGCCTGAGCCGACGTCCGGGGCAGGTCGCGGTGGAAAACTACTGGTAATAAAGAAGGCGCCTCAACCACAGGCGCCTTCTTTTCAAACCGATTCCGCTTAGAGCGGTTTGTCGTTCTGTGCCTTGAGCAGATCGCGGATCTCGCCCAGTAACACTTCTTCCTTGCTCGGCGTTGGCGGCAGGCTTGGGGCCGCGGCTTCTTGGCGCTTGAGACGGTTGATGGCCTTCACACCCACGAAGATCGCAAATGCGACGATCACAAAATCAATCACGCTCTGGATGAACTTGCCGTAGGCCAAGACCACGGCAGGCACATCGCCTTGCGCCGCCTTGAGCGTTATGGCCAGGTCAGCGAAGTCAACCCCACCGATCAACAGCCCAATGGGCGGCATCACCACGTCGCCTACGAACGAGGAAACAATCTTGCCGAAGGCTGCGCCGATGATGATACCGACGGCCATATCGACCACATTACCTTTGACCGCGAAGGCCTTGAACTCACTGATCACGCTCATAGGTTATTCCTTGTTACAGATGAGAAGGGTGGGACTCAGTGTAAGTCAGTCATAGCGGGCCTGCCGGACACAACCATTAACACTGTTAGTTTTAATCGACACATTAAAACGCAAATAGTTTGCAAAGTGCCACCAATCGCGCGCGAAATACGCGCCATTTCAGTGGTTTACCACATCAATTTCCTAATCGCCCCGGTGGGCTTTTTCTATTTATCTTCTGACCCGTGGGTCACTAGCCTCTGGCAAGCACAACTGAATGTGCACTAAAAAAACCAGAGGACACCTTGATGAAGACTCCAATGAACGGCCGCCCGGTGCTGGCGCGATATGCGCTGGTCATGGCGACGGCCAGCCTCCTGTCCGTTTCGGTGCAGGCCGCCAACCTGACTCGCGATAACGGCGCTGCGGTAGGTGACAACCAGAACTCGCAGACCGCCGGCGCCAACGGCCCGGTGTTGCTGCAAGACGTGCAGTTGATCCAGAAACTGCAGCGCTTTGACCGCGAACGCATCCCGGAGCGTGTGGTACACGCCCGTGGCACCGGCGCCCACGGTACCTTCACGGTCACTGATAACCTCAGCGACCTGACCAAGGCCAAAGTGTTTGCCGCGGGTGAAACCACGCCGGTCTTCGTGCGCTTCTCGGCCGTGGTCCACGGCAACCATTCCCCGGAAACACTGCGCGACCCGCGGGGCTTCGCCACCAAGTTCTACACCGCTGATGGCAACTGGGACTTGGTCGGGAATAACTTCCCGACATTCTTCATTCGTGACGCCATCAAGTTCCCGGACATGGTCCACGCCTTCAAGCCGGACCCACGCACTAACCTGGATGACGACTCGCGTCGGTTTGACTTCTTCTCCCATGTTCCCGAGTCCACGCGTACGCTCACCGAGTTGTACTCCGACTCCGGTACCCCGGCCAGTTACCGGGAAATGGACGGCAACGGCGTACATGCCTACAAGTTGATTAACGCCAAGGGCGAAGTGCACTACGTCAAGTTCCATTGGAAGAGTCTGCAAGGCATCAAAAACCTCGACCCCAAGCAAGTCACCCAAGTGCAGGGGCGTGACTACAGCCACATGACCAACGACCTGGTCACCCATATCAACAAGGGCGACTTCCCCAAGTGGGACTTGTATGTACAGGTGCTCAAGCCGGAAGACTTGGCCAAGTTTGATTTCGACCCATTGGACGCGACCAAGATCTGGCCAAACGTACCCGAGCGCAAAGTCGGGCAGATGGTGCTCAACCGCAACCCGGCGAATGTCTTCCAGGAAACCGAGCAAGTAGCGATGGCCCCGGCCAACCTGGTGCCGGGCATCGAACCGTCGGAAGACCGTCTGCTGCAAGGCCGTGTGTTCTCCTACGCCGATACCCAGATGTACCGCCTGGGCGCCAATGCGCTGCAATTGCCGATCAACGCCCCGCGAGTCACCGTCAATAACGGTAACCAGGATGGCGCGATGAACAGCGGTAAAACCAGCACCGGTGTGAACTACCAGCCAAGCCGGCTGATGCCGCGCGAAGAGCCGCAAACCGCGCGCTACAGCCAGTCGGCGCTGGTGGGCAGTACCCAGCAGGCGAAGATCCAGCGTGAGCAGAACTTCAAGCAGGCCGGTGATCTGTACCGTTCCTACAGCCCCAAGGAACGCCAGGACCTGATCGAAAACTTTGGCGGCTCCCTGGCCACCACGGATGACGAGAGCAAGCACATCATCCTGTCGTTCCTCTACAAAGCCGATCCGGAGTACGGCACCGGCGTGGCCAAGGTTGCCAAGGGTGATCTGGCGCGCGTGAAGGCGCTGGCGGAAAAACTGACGGACTGAACCGTTGGTCCCGGTCGACGCTCTGTGGGGCGTCGGCCTCTGACAGGAGAACCCTATGCGAATTTTCATCGGTTGGCTGATGGCCATGCTGGCCTTTGTCGCCCACGCCGAGACCGCGGAGCCGGCGGCACTCAAGGCGCAGTTGCAGGACTATTACTTCGATGCCGCCCGCCGTGGCGACCTCGACATGCTCAATACCTTTATCGAGTCCGGTTACAGCCTCAATACCCAGGACGACAAGGGCTACACCGCATTGATCCTTGCCGCTTACCACGGCCAGGGGCCGTTCGTGGAGCGCCTGCTCAGCGCAGGGGCCGACGCCTGTGTACAGGACAAACGCGGTAACACAGCGCTGATGGGCGCGATCTTCAAGGGCGAGCTGAAAATCGCCCAGCGCCTGCTGGCTACCGACTGTAACCCCGACCAGCGCAACGGTGCCGGACAGACGGCCGCCATGTACGCCGGGCTGTTCAAGCGCATTGAGTTGCTTGACGCCTTGAAAGCCAAGGGCGCCGACCTGAACGCCGAAGACCCGATCGGCAACAGTGCTTCACGCCTGGCGAGCGGTGAAATCCGGACCCCGGCGCCGCGCTGAGCTATCATCGCGGTTTTTCGGTTGGAGGTTCTCAAATGGCAAAGGCCAAGCGCATGTACGGCTGCACCGAGTGCGGCGCGACCTTTCCCAAGTGGGCCGGCCAGTGCGGCGAATGCGGGGCGTGGAACACGCTGACCGAAACCATGATCGAGAGCGGCGGCGCGGCAGCCCCCACCGGTCGCGCCGGCTGGACCGGGCAGCAGGCACAGATCAAGACCCTGGCCGAAGTCAGTGTCGAGGAGGTCCCGCGTTTCTCCACCGCCTCCGGAGAATTGGACCGGGTACTCGGCGGCGGCCTGGTGGACGGCTCGGTGGTGCTGATCGGCGGCGACCCGGGTATTGGCAAATCGACCATCCTGCTGCAAACCCTGTGCAGCATCGCCAGCCGCACGCCGGCGCTGTACGTCACGGGGGAAGAATCCCAGCAGCAGGTGGCCATGCGCGCCCGTCGCCTGGGCTTGCCCCAGGATCAATTGCGGGTCATGACCGAAACCTGCATCGAAAGCATCATCGCCACGGCCCGTATCGAAAAGCCCAAGGTCATGGTGATCGACTCGATCCAGACGATTTTCACCGAACAACTGCAATCGGCGCCGGGGGGCGTGTCCCAGGTCCGCGAGAGTGCGGCGCTGCTGGTGCGCTATGCCAAGCAGAGCGGCACGGCGATTTTCCTGGTCGGCCACGTGACCAAAGAGGGCGCGCTGGCGGGGCCGCGGGTGTTGGAGCATATGGTCGACACCGTTTTGTACTTCGAGGGCGAATCCGACGGCCGCCTGCGGTTGCTGCGGGCGGTGAAGAACCGTTTCGGCGCCGTGAACGAATTGGGCGTGTTCGCCATGACCGACCGCGGGCTGAAGGAAGTCTCCAACCCGTCGGCGATCTTTCTGACCCGCGCCCAGGAAGAAGTCCCAGGCAGTGTGGTGATGGCGACGTGGGAAGGCACCCGGCCAATGCTGGTCGAGGTGCAGGCACTGGTGGACGATAGCCACCTGGCCAACCCGCGTCGGGTGACCCTCGGCCTGGATCAGAACCGCCTGGCGATGTTGCTGGCGGTGCTGCACCGTCACGGTGGCATCCCCACCCATGACCAGGACGTGTTCCTTAACGTGGTGGGCGGGGTCAAAGTGCTGGAAACCGCATCAGACCTGGCGTTGATGGCTGCGGTGATGTCCAGCCTGCGCAATCGGCCGTTGCCCCACGACCTGCTGGTGTTTGGCGAGGTGGGCCTGTCCGGCGAGGTGCGCCCGGTGCCCAGCGGCCAGGAGCGCCTTAAGGAGGCGGCCAAGCATGGCTTCAAGCGCGCGATCGTGCCCAAGGGCAATGCGCCGAAAGAGTCGCCGCCGGGCTTGCAGATTATTGCGGTAACGCGCCTTGAACAGGCGCTGGATGCGCTGTTTGAATAATTTTTCAGGGATGGGCGCTATGCAACGAATGAATGTCTGGGGGCTGGTCGCCCTGTTTGTCGCATTTGTCGGATTTCCCGCCGTGGCATCGGCTGCGCTGCCTGCCGGTTACCGCTTGGCGCAAAAGCTGGTCACCGACGATGGCAGCGTGTTGCAGGTGCTTGAAGACCAGCGCATCAGCGCCCAGTTGCACGAGGACAGTTGGGGCAGTGGGTTGGATGAGGATTCGTTCGACGACCCTACGGACTTCATCGAAAACCCGCTGCTCAACGCCCAGGTGCGTTTGCTATCGGCCTCGGGCGAGGTGGTCGCCCGGCAAGCCCTCGGTTATCCCCTGGCCAAGCTCAGCAAATCGGGGCTCAAGGGGCTACCCGCGCCGGTATATTTTTTGAGCATCGACCAGACTGCGCCGATGGGCAGCTACAGCGGGCCCGCCACGCAACTGTTACAACCGGCCAGGCAGCAGCTCACGCCGTTGAGTTACACCCGCGCCGACGGCAAACTCGAGCCGCTGACCCTGGCGCACACCGGCAAGGCCGACTGGACCGTTGCCACACCAGACGCTGGCGGGGTGGATGAGCTGTTGCAGGTATCGTGCTTCATGGACGGTGACGGCGAGGATGATTTTGCTATCCGCTACGAGACTTATCGGTTTGTCGATGGGCAGTGGCAGGGCGCCTCGCGCCAGAAAAAAGGCTTTTGGGACATGGAAAACGAATTCCCGGCGCGCACCGAGTTTCCCTGAACGCTCACACGTCCAGCAGCGCACCGAGTTCCCGCTCGAGTTCTTCCTGATCACCGAGGTTCAGCTCGATCAGCCGCCGCAGGTGACTGATCGAGTCCAGGTCGATTTCCTTGCATACAAAGCCTAATTGGCCGTGGTCATCGTGGGTCAGCTTGACCTGCATCTTTATGTGCGCCTTTGGGTCCAGGCGGATGTCGACCTCGAATGGCAATGCTTTATTGCCTTTCCAGGGCTCGGGCCGTTTGACTGCCAGGCCCTTGAGCGACAAATCCACCAATTGCACCGGCCATTCGTGGCCGTTTTGCCGAAGTTCGGTGGTGGCATCCAGGGCAATACGGCGGAAGCAGCGGCGGTCGGACGGGTGGTCGGTCATGGTGAAACCCTCTGTGAATAGAAGCAGTGTAGCCCTGCGCCATCACTGGGCCTTTTTTTCTGCTTTTTTTGCCGTTGCAAGGCTCTAGACCAACGTAGGGGGGTGGTCTTTAAGGCCAACAGCGCTAAACTCCGGGTGGCTGTCCTTTCTGTCCACCCTGGCTGGAATATAAAAATGAAAAATAATAATAGCCTGCTACGCCACCTACCCTGGCTGGTGCTGGCAATCGTAGGAGCGTGCGCCCTTGGCGTAGTGGCCTTGCGCCGCGGCGAGGCGATCAACGCCTTGTGGATTGTGGTCGCTGCGGTGGCCATTTACCTGGTCGCTTATCGCTACTACAGCCTGTTCATCGCCAATAACGTGATGCAACTCGATCCACGGCGGGCCACCCCCGCAGTCGTCAACAATGACGGTCTGGACTATGTGCCGACCAACAAACACATCCTTTTCGGTCACCACTTTGCGGCGATTGCCGGTGCAGGCCCGCTGGTCGGTCCGGTACTGGCGGCGCAAGTGGGCTACCTGCCCGGCACACTCTGGCTGATTGCCGGCGTGGTGCTTGCCGGTGCGGTGCAGGACTTCATGATCCTGTTCCTGTCCACCCGTCGTAACGGCCGTTCCCTGGGGGACATGGTGCGTGAAGAGATGGGCCGCATTCCGGGGACCATCGCGCTGTTCGGCTGCTTCCTGATCATGATCATCATCCTCGCGGTGCTGGCGCTGATCGTGGTCAAGGCCCTGGCCGAGAGCCCATGGGGCATCTTCACGGTGATGGCGACCATCCCGATCGCGATGTTCATGGGCATCTACATGCGCTACATCCGCCCGGGCCGCATTGGCGAAATCTCGATCATCGGCGTGGCCTTGCTGCTGGGCTCGATCTGGCTGGGCGGGCAGATCGCTGCTGACCCGGTCTGGGCCAAGGCCTTTACCTTCACCGGCATTCAAATTACCTGGATGCTGATCGGCTACGGTTTCGTGGCGGCGGTGTTGCCGGTGTGGCTGATTCTGGCACCGCGTGACTACCTGTCGACCTTCCTCAAAATCGGCACCATCATCGCCCTGGCAATCGGCATCCTGGTCACCATGCCAGACCTGAAAATGCCGGCGCTGACCCAGTTCATCGACGGCACCGGCCCGGTGTGGAAGGGCGGCCTGTTCCCGTTCCTGTTCATCACCATCGCGTGCGGCGCGGTGTCGGGCTTCCATGCGCTGATCTCCTCGGGCACCACGCCCAAGTTGCTGGCCAATGAAAGCCACGCCCGTTACATCGGTTACGGCGGCATGCTGATGGAGTCGTTCGTGGCCATCATGGCGATGGTCGCCGCTTCGGTGATCGAGCCTGGTGTGTACTTCGCCATGAACAGCCCGGCGGCGATTGTCGGCAGCGACGTGGTCACCGTGGCGCAGACCGTCAGCAGCTGGGGCTTTGCAATTACCCCTGAAGCGTTGTCGGCCGTGGCCCACGACATCGGTGAAACCACCATCCTGGCCCGTGCCGGCGGTGCACCGACCCTGGCGGTCGGTATCGCGCAGATCCTGCACAGTGTGCTGCCGGGTGAAAACACCATGGCGTTCTGGTACCACTTTGCGATCCTGTTCGAAGCGCTGTTTATCCTGACCGCTGTCGACGCCGGCACCCGCGCCGGTCGCTTCATGCTGCAAGACCTGCTGGGGTCCTTCGTGCCGGCGCTCAAACGCACCGAATCCTGGACCGCCAACCTGATCGCCACCGCCGGTTGTGTGGCCATGTGGGGTTACCTGCTGTACCAAGGCGTGATCGACCCGCTGGGCGGCATCAACACCTTGTGGCCGTTGTTCGGTATCTCCAACCAGATGCTGGCGGGTATCGCGCTGATGCTGGCGACGGTCGTGCTGATCAAAATGAAACGCCAACGCTACATCTGGGTGACCATGCTGCCGGCGGTCTGGCTGCTGATCTGCACCACCACGGCGGGCTTCATCAAGCTGTTCGACGCCAACCCGGCGATCGGCTTCCTGTCGCTGGCCAAGAAGTACAGCGATGCCCTGGCCAACGGCCAGATCCTGGCGCCGGCCAAGAGCATCGACCAGATGCAGCACGTGATCTACAACGCCTACACCAACGCAACGCTGACGGCGCTGTTCCTGTTCGTGGTATTCAGCATCCTGTTCTATGCGCTCAAGGTCGGTGTCGCCGCCTGGGGCAACAAAGAACGCACGGATAAAGAAGCCCCGTTCCAGGCCGTACCGGACGCTTGATCGAGGATTGCAGCCATGTTCAATGACATCAGTCGCCTCGGTAAATACCTCGGTCAGGCCGCGCGCCTGATGGTCGGCATGCCCGACTACGACACGTACGTCGAGCATATGCAAACCAAGCACCCGGACAAGCCGATGATGGACTACAAGGCGTTCTTCCGGGAGCGCCAGGAAGCTCGTTACGGCGGCAAGGGTGGGCCCAAGTGCTGTTGACCCGATTGTTCGGGCTGGCGGTGATCTAACTGTGGGAGGGGGCTTACCCCCTCCCACATTCGTTTCTGCGTTCCTTCAAGGAGAATGCTGTGTCCTCTCCCATTCCCGTCACCGTCCTCAGCGGTTTCCTCGGCGCCGGCAAAACCACGTTGCTGCGTCACCTGCTTAAAGCCGAGCACGGCCTGAAAATCGCCGTGATCGAAAACGAATTCAGTGACGCCGGTATCGACACCCAACTGCTGGGCGAAGAGCCGGTGCAAGTCATGACCCTGTCCAACGGCTGCGTGTGCTGCACCATCCACACCGACCTGACCAAGGCCCTTTATCTGTTGCTTGAGCGCCTGGACAGCGCAGAGATCGCGTTCGACCGCCTGGTGATCGAATGCACCGGCCTCGCCGATCCGGCCCCGGTAGCCCAGACCTTTTTCATCGATGAAGAGCTGCGCGAGCGGTATATCCTCGATGGCATTATTACTTTGGTGGACGCGGCCCACGCCGAGCATCATTTGACCCAGACCATTGCCCAGGCCCAAATCGGCTTCGCCGACCGCCTGCTGGTGAGCAAACGTGATCTGGTGGACGACGCGACCTTCGATGCACTCAGCGAACGTCTGACGCGTATCAACCGTCGCGCGCCGATCCGTGTGGTGGACCACGGCAACATTGACCTTGCCGAGTTGCTCGATGTGCGGGGCTTCAACCTCAACGCCGGCATGAGCCTGCGCCCGGTGAGCAAGGCGCCGTCCATCGACCGTATCTCCAGCCTTGTGCTGCGCACCGACCAGCCGCTGGATATCGACCGTCTCAGCGCCTTCATGAACGAGCTGTTGGAAGACCACGGCAAGCAACTGCTGCGCTACAAGGGCGTGCTGAATATTGCCGGGGAGGATCGACGCATGGTGTTCCAGGGGGTGTTGAAGCTTTATGGCTTCGACTGGGATACCGAATGGGCCGAAGGCGAAACGCGGGAAAGTGTGATGGTGTTTATTGCCGATGAATTGCCGGAAGACAAAATTCGTGAGGGGTTTGCCAAGGTCTACCAACCGTGAATTGCATTTCAAACTGAAATAAAAAGCCCGGCTCAAAAGCCGGGCTTCTTATTCACGAAACTGCAATCAAGCGCCGTATACCGGCAGCTTTTTGCAGATGGCCTTGACCTTCTCACGGACCGCGTCGATCACGGCTTCGTTGTTCAGGTCCGCCAGGATGTCGCAGATCCAGCCGGCCAGTTCCTTGCACTCTGCTTCCTTGAAGCCACGAGTGGTCACAGCCGGGGTGCCGAAGCGCAGGCCCGAGGTGACGAACGGCGAACGTGGGTCGTTCGGCACGGAGTTTTTGTTTACGGTGATGAAGGCTTTGCCCAGGGCAGCGTCAGCATCTTTACCGGAAATGTCCTGCTTGATCAGCGACAGCAGGAACAGGTGGTTTTCAGTACCGCCGGACACTACATCAAAGCCGCGCTCGATAAAGACGCCGGCCATGGCCTTGGCGTTCTTCACCACTTGCTGCTGGTAGGTCTTGAACTCAGGCTGCAGTGCTTCCTTGAAGCAGATCGCCTTAGCGGCGATCACGTGCTCCAGTGGGCCACCCTGGGCGCCAGGGAATACGGCGGAGTTCAGCTTCTTCTCGATGTCGGCGTTGGCGCGAGCCAGGATCAGGCCGCCACGTGGACCGCGCAGGGTCTTGTGGGTAGTGGTGGTGACCACGTCAGCGAATGGAACCGGGTTCGGGTAGACGCCTGCGGCGACGAGGCCGGCCACGTGGGCCATGTCGACGAACAGGTACGCGCCGACTTTGTCGGCGATGGCGCGGAAACGCGGGAAGTCCAGGATCTGCGAGTAGGCAGAGAAACCGGCCACGATCATTTTTGGCTTGTGCTCAACCGCCAGGCGCTCGACTTCGTCGTAATCGATCAGGCCGTTGGCGTCGATGCCGTATTGAACGGCGTTGTACAGCTTGCCAGAGGAGGAGACGCTGGCGCCGTGGGTCAGGTGACCGCCGTGGGCCAGGCTCATGCCCAGGATGGTGTCGCCACCTTGCAGCAGGGCCAGGTAGACGGCGCTGTTGGCTTGGGAGCCGGCGTGCGGCTGGACGTTGGCGTAATCGGCACCGAACAGCTCTTTGGCGCGATCGATGGCCAGTTGCTCAACCACGTCGACGTATTCGCAACCGCCATAGTAGCGCTTGCCTGGGTAGCCTTCGGCGTACTTGTTGGTCAGCACCGAACCTTGAGCCTCCATGACCGCGGGGCTGGTGTAGTTTTCCGAAGCGATCAGCTCAATGTGCTCTTCCTGGCGCACGGCTTCTTGCTCCATGGCGGCGAAGAGATCGGCGTCGTACTTGGCAATGGTCAAATCACGGCTGAACATGGCGGTCCTCAAGGATCGGGGGCAGAAAAGGAGGGCATTCTAACCCAATGGGTTTTAGATGGCATATGAAAGGACGTCATGTCGCGGACAAGCGGGGCTCATCTGGGGATGTGGCGGCCATAAGCCCCCACCCAGTCTTTCAGTCGAACATGAACAGCGCGTCATTGCTGAACTGCGCTTCGAAGCGATTGGCCGGCATCGGCCGCCCGAACAGATACCCTTGCACCTCATCGCAACCATGCTCACGCAGGAAGTCCAGTTGCTCATGGGTTTCCACGCCTTCGGCGATCACCGCCAGGTTCAGGCTGTGGGCCATGGCGATGATGGCGCGGGCGATTTGTGCATCCTGCTCGCCGGACGGCAGGCCGTCGACGAAGGTGCGGTCGATCTTCAGCACGTCGATCGGGAACTGCTTGAGGTAGTTGAGCGATGAGTAACCGGTACCGAAGTCGTCCACCGCAATGCTCAGGCCAAGGTTTTTCAGGCTGTCGAGGATGTGCATGGCCTCGTTGACTTCGCGCATCAGGATACTTTCGGTCAGCTCCAGCTCCAGGCATGCCGGCGCCAGGCCAGTGTCCTTGAGGATGGTGGCGATACGGGTGCCCAGCTGGCCATCGGAGAACTGCCGCGCCGAGATATTCACCGAGACTTTTGGCACGCGCACCTTGTTCTGGTGCCAGGTCTTGAGCTGACGGCAGGCTTCGGCGATGACCCAATCGCCCACTTCCACCACCAGGCCCAACTCTTCGAGCACTGGAATGAAATCCCCCGGCGGCACCAGCCCGCGGCGCGGATGGCGCCAGCGCAGCAGGGCTTCGGCGCCGGTCAGGCGTTTGCCGTCGCCGCTGAACTGCGGCTGGTAATAGAGCACGAATTCGTTTTGGTCCAGGGCGTGGCGCAGGTCGCTTTCCAGTTCCAGGCGCTCCAGGGCGCTGGCGTTCATGTCGGCCTGGTAGAACTGGAAGTTGTTCTTGCCGCGCTCCTTGGCGTGATACATCGCCGTGTCGGCGTTCTTCATCAGTTGGCTCAGCTCGTTCCCGTCCTGGGGGCTGAGGGCGATGCCGATACTGGCGGTCACAAAGAACTCGCGGCCTTCGAGCACGAACGGCTTGACCAGGCTGGCGAGGATCTGTTCGGCGACGTGAATCGCCCGGTTCAGTGCCAGTTCGCGGTTGACCCGCGGCTGCAGCAACAGGGTGAACTCGTCACCGCCCATGCGCGCCACGGTGTCGTCTTCGGCCACGCAGCCGAGCAGGCGAGTGGCCATTTCCTTGAGCATACGGTCGCCGGCGGCGTGGCCCAGGGAGTCGTTGATCGGCTTGAAACGGTCGAGATCGAGGAACATCAGCACCACCCACGACTTATGCCGCTCGGCAGACTGCAGCGCGGTGTGCAGGCGGTCCTGGAACAGTGTGCGGTTAGGCAGGTGGGTCAGGGCGTCGTAGTAAGCCAGGCGGTGGATGCGCTGCTCACTGGCCTTGCGCTCGCTGATATCACTGAAGAAACACACGTAGCTGGCCAGGTCGCCTTCATCGTCGAACACCGCAGTAATGCCGACCCAGGCCGGGTAATGCTCGCCATTGCGACGCTTGAGCCACACTTCGCCTTCCCAGGTACTGTGCTGGTGCAGTTGTTTGAGCACGTAGCGCAGGTGGGCTTCCTGTTGTTCGTCGACCGTGAGCATGTTCGGCAGTTGGTCGAGTACGTCACTCACTTCGTACCCGCTGACGCGGCTGAACGCCTCGTTGGCCTGCACGATATAACCGGCGGGGTCGGTGATCAGAATCGCCGAGGTTGAGTGCTCGAATACCGTGGCGGCCATGCGCAGGTCTTTCTCGGCGCGGCGTTGCTGGCTGATGTCGCGGCCGACACCCAGGATGCCCTCGAAAGCACCATGCTCGTCCCAGACCAGTACCAGGCGCAATTCGATCGGCACTTTGCGACCGTCTGCGCGCAGGCAGTCGAATAGAAACAGCTGTGTCTGGACTTCATCGCGCAGCCTGTTCAGCGCCTCGATGTCGCCCAGCGCGCGGCTGATCTGTTCCATCAGGCTATAAACGCCGGCCAGTTGCTGCGGGTTGGCGATGATCGACTGCCAGCCGTTCTTGAACACCCAGTCCACGTCATAGCCCAGCACCGCGTTGACCGAGGGGCTGACGTAGTTCAGGGCCAATTGGCTGTCGGTGGAGCAGATCACGTCGCTGATGCTTTCGGCCAGCATGCGGTAGCGTTTTTCGCTGTCGCGCAGGGATTCGCTGGCTTCGATCTGGTCGGTAATGTCTTTGGCCACGCCGATGATGCGTGTGACGTGGTGGGTATTGTCCCGGGCCAGGGCCTGCTCACGAATATCGAAGCGGCGCCATTCATTGTTGCGATGGCGAAAGCGCAGTTGGCATTGCAGTTGGGTCAAATAGCCGGCCTGGCGTTGCTGTTGGCGCAAATCGTGGTAGTGCTCAGCGTCTTCGGGGTGCAGCAGGATTTCCCAGAAGTACTCGCCCATTTGCTGCAGTTCGGCCTGGGTATAGCCGAGCGTATGCCCCAGGTGGTGGTTGCTGAAAATCATGCGCTGGCTGATCACATCCTGCACATACAGGTGATCGGGCACCGTGCGCACAACGTCCGACCAGAAACTCTCACGCTCCACCAACGACAGCTCGATCAGCTTGCGGCTCGTGATATCGCTGATGCTGAGGATCACGGCCTTGAAATCGTCCTGCTGCTCGGGCAGACGCATGACCAACCACAGGTACTGTTCGTTACCGGCTACATCCTTGAGCTGGATCTCCAGTTCAAGCTGTTGCTGTTGGGTCAGCAAGGCTTCGAGTATCCGGTGGCCGATGGAGGTGGGGTTGCCTGGGCCGTCGTTGATCAGCCGCTCCCAGGCGTCCTCGCACGAGCCCACGTTCAACAGGCGCACCGCCACCTGGTTGACTTCGGTGACGCGCAGCTCCTTGAGTAGCCGTCGGCATTCTTCGGGACTGCCTTGCAGCCAGGCGAGCAGTTGCTCGCGGCTTTTCACGTGCGCCTTGTCAAAGAACGTATTCACGCCCGACAGGTCCAGCACGCACAGAGCGACGCCGGTGCCTTCAAAAATATCCTGGTAACGCCGCCGGCCTTCATGCACCTGGCGCTGGCGGCGGCGCATGTTCAACAGCACGATCACCGGGACCAACGAAAATGCCAGGCCCAGCAGGCACTTGCCGATAAATGCCGGCAATAATTGCTCCAGCACGGCCGAGCGGTCGAACAGCCCGCGCAGTTGCCAATCGCTTTTGCTTAAGGGGGTGACCAGCACACTTTTGTTCAGCTCGCCCGGGGTCAGGGTGCCGGCCCATTGCGCCGGCATGCCGCTGTCACGGCTGACCACGCGTTGGTTCAAGCGATTTTCGATGGCCCACATCGGCCGTTGGCCCTGGCTGTCCTGGCGAGTCAGGTTGACCAGATAGTCGGGCGCCAGGCGCAGTGCCCAGTACATCCGCGAGCCGCCACTGGGTTGATGCAGCAGCAGATAAACGATCGTGCCGTCGTCGTTGTTGCTCAGGTAATAGGACTGGCCGTGGCTGCGCTGTACCAATTCTTCGAGCCAGGCGCGGTCCCGGCTGTCAGTGGCGCTGTCGCTGATCATCGCGCCGCTGGGCGCCAACAGGGCAATGCTGCGCAGTTCCGGCAGCGAGCGTTGCAAGGTACGCATCAGCGCCTGTTGTTGTTCACTGTCGCGTGGCGGCTCGACCATCGGTAGCAGGTTTAGGGCGATTTTTGCGCTCAGGGCCATGTTCAGGCTGATCTGTTCCGCCAGATCGGCGCTGTAGTCGATGGTGTATTGCTGCTGGTTTTTCTGGTTTTGCTGCAGTTGGTCCAGCAGTTGCCAGAACAATAAGGCGAGCAGCATGAGGACAAGCGTCGCCAATGCGCCTTTAAGGGTGCCGTGCAGGGGCGCTCCCGGCGCTATATGAGCGGCGCGCAAGGGAGTTGGCGGCGTGACTTTGGACAAGCTGTGATCCTGCGGTTTGGCTGGACTGGCGCGCGACGTGCACTATAAGCCGGACGCCCGAAGGGCGGCTAGCATGCCTTGACTTGTGGCAAAGTGCCAGTCCCGCTCGGCTGGACTGACCAAGCGCATTCAGGTAGCTTTGCCGGTTACGCGGGGGCGTTCCAGCCCCAGACATTCAGGTTTTTTCCGCCCGCAGGCATTGATGATAATCAACGGCCCGCGCCGCGCATGGCCTGACACGGGCTTCGCCCGCTTAATTCATCAGTCACTGACGCTAGGTTCACCATGGCTCAATACGTCTTCACCATGCATCGGCTGGGAAAAGTTGTTCCGCCGAAGCGGGAAATCCTGAAAAACATTTCGCTGTCTTTCTTTCCTGGCGCCAAGATCGGCGTGCTCGGCCTCAACGGTTCGGGTAAGTCCACGCTGCTGAAAATCATGGCCGGCGTCGACACCGAGTTCGAAGGCGAAGCCCGCCCGATGCCCGAACTGAACATCGGTTACCTGCCGCAAGAGCCGCAACTGGATCCGTCCAAGACCGTGCGTGAAGTGGTCGAAGAGGCCGTCAGCGTGATCAAGGACGCCCAGGCGCGCCTGGACGAGGTCTACGCGGCCTACGCCGAGCCGGACGCCGACTTTGACAAGCTGGCCGCCGAACAGGCCAAGCTCGAAGCCATCCTGCAGGCCGGCGACGGTCATAACCTGGAGCGTCAGCTGGAAGTGGCCGCCGACGCGCTGCGCCTGCCGGCCTGGGACGCCAAGATTGAACACCTGTCCGGTGGCGAGAAGCGTCGTGTGGCGCTTTGCCGTCTGCTGCTGTCGGCTCCCGACATGCTGCTGCTCGACGAACCGACCAACCACTTGGACGCCGATTCCGTCGCCTGGCTGGAACATTTCCTTCACGACTTCCCAGGCACCGTGGTCGCGATCACGCACGACCGTTACTTCCTGGACAACGTTGCAGGCTGGATCCTCGAACTCGACCGTGGCGCCGGTATCCCTTACGAGGGCAACTACTCCGGTTGGCTGGAAGCCAAGTCCGACCGTCTGGCCGCCGAATCCAAGCAGCAATCGGCTCACGAAAAAGCCATGAAGGAAGAACTGGAGTGGGTGCGCAAAGGCGCCAAGGCCCGCCAGTCCAAATCCAAGGCACGTCTGCAACGCTTCGAAGAGATGCAGTCGCAGGAATTCCAGAAGCGCAGCGAAACCAACGAGATCTATATCCCGGCTGGCCCGCGCCTGGGTGACAAGGTCATCGAGTTCAAGAACGTGTGCAAAGGCTATGGCGATCGCGTGTTGATCGACAACCTGTCGTTCTCCATGCCAAAAGGCGCGATCGTCGGCGTTATCGGTGGTAACGGTGCGGGTAAATCCACCCTGTTCCGCATGCTGATGGGCAAGGAAACCCCGGACTCCGGCACCATCGAGATCGGCGAAACCGTGCAACTGGCCTGTGTGGACCAGAGCCGCGACGACCTCGACGGCAGCAAGACCGTGTTCCAGCAGATTTCCGACGGCTCCGACCAGATCCGCATCGGCAACTATGAAATCCCGTCGCGCACTTACGTGGGGCGCTTCAACTTCAAGGGTGGCGACCAGCAGAAGTTCGTCAAGGACCTGTCCGGTGGTGAGCGCGGTCGCTTGCACCTGGCCCTGACCCTGAAAGAGGGCGGCAACGTGCTGCTGCTCGACGAACCGTCCAACGACCTCGACGTTGAAACCCTGCGTTCCCTGGAAGAAGCCCTGCTGGACTTCCCGGGCGCCGCCATTGTGATCTCTCACGATCGGTGGTTCCTTGACCGCGTCGCGACCCACATCCTGGCGTACGAAGATGACTCCCAGGCGGTGTTCTTCGAAGGTAACTACACCGAGTACGAAGCCGATCGTAAGAAACGCTTGGGCGAAGCTGCTGCCCAGCCGCACCGTGTGCGTCACAAAAAGCTGGCCTGATTCAGGTCTGCGGCGTGAATGAGCGGAGCCTTCGGGCTCCGCTTTTTTTTGCTCGGGATTTATAGGGGATTGTATTGGTGCGCAACGGCCAGGCTTTATCCCTTAAATGGTGCGTAAGCCCCCTTCAAAGTGGATACATTTATATCAAATGCACCTTTTAAATTCACAAAAGCGACATTTTGCCCTGTCGCGGTGCGACACGAATTGATAAAGTCCGGCTCAATCTCCCTTAAAAACAATCAATTTGCCGAGACTGTTCATGACCGAATCCGTCGAATCCTTCCTTACCCGCCTCAAGAAACGCGACCCGGACCAGCCGGAATTCCACCAGGCCGTAGAAGAAGTCCTACGCAGTCTGTGGCCGTTTCTTGAGGCCAATCCTCATTACCTGACGTCAGGCATTCTGGAGCGCATCTGCGAGCCTGAACGCGCGATCACCTTCCGGGTGTCGTGGGTGGACGATCATGGCAAGGTTCAGGTCAATCGCGGTTTCCGCATCCAGATGAACAGCGCCATCGGCCCGTACAAGGGCGGCCTGCGGTTTCACCCGTCGGTGAACCTGGGCGTGTTGAAATTCCTCGCCTTCGAGCAAACCTTCAAAAACTCCCTGACATCGCTGCCCATGGGCGGCGGCAAAGGCGGCTCGGACTTTGACCCAAAAGGTAAGAGCGATGCCGAAGTCATGCGCTTCTGCCAGGCGTTCATGAGCGAGTTGTACCGCCACATCGGTGCGGACGTGGACGTTCCGGCCGGCGATATCGGTGTGGGGGCCCGTGAGATCGGCTTCCTGTTCGGTCAGTACAAACGCCTGAGCAACCAGTTCACATCGGTGCTTACCGGCAAAGGCATGACTTACGGCGGCAGCCTGATCCGTCCGGAAGCCACCGGGTTTGGCTGCGTTTACTTTGCTGAAGAAATGCTCAAGCGCAACGGCCTGCGAGTCGAGGGCAAGCGTGTAGCGGTGTCCGGCTCCGGCAACGTGGCGCAATACGCGGCGCGCAAGGTGATGGACCTGGGCGGCAAGGTGATTTCCCTGTCTGACTCCGAAGGGACGCTGTACGCCGAAAGTGGTTTGACCGAAGAACAGTGGGCGGCCCTGCTGGCGCTGAAAAACGTGCAGCGCGGTCGCATCAGCGAACTGGCTGAGCGCTTTGGTCTGGAGTTTCGCAACGGCGAGACGCCGTGGGCGTTGGCGTGCGATATCGCGCTGCCTTGCGCCACCCAGAACGAACTGGATGCCGACGCCGCCCGCGCGCTGCTGCGCAATGGCTGCCTCTGCGTGGCCGAAGGCGCCAACATGCCGACGACGTTGGAAGCGGTGGACATCTTTATCGAGGCGGGCATTTTGTTCGCACCGGGCAAGGCATCCAATGCCGGTGGCGTGGCCGTCAGCGGTCTGGAAATGTCGCAGAACGCCATGCGCCTGCTGTGGACGGCCGGGGAGGTCGACAGCAAGCTGCATAACATCATGCAATCGATCCATCACGCCTGCGTGCACTACGGCGAAGAAAACGGCCGGATCAATTATGTGAAGGGCGCAAACATCGCAGGCTTCGTGAAGGTTGCCGACGCGATGCTGGCCCAAGGCATCGTCTAGACGTCAGCGTCGATGCGCAGCACCTCGATCAACTGATCGCCGACGGGGCGCTTCCACAGCACCTCGTCACCCACCCGGGCGCCCAGCAAGGCGCGCCCGAGGGGCGAGCCCCAGTTGATCAGGCCGGCACCGGCGTCCGCCTGGTCCTCACCGACCAACTGGATGCGCTGCTGTTCATTCTGCTCGTTGGCAAAGGTCACCCAGCTGCCGATCTGAACCTTGTCGGTGGCGGTGGCCGGCGCCACTACTTGAGCGCTCTGCACCCGCTGGTTGAAGTAGCGCAGGTCCCGTTCAAGGTCGGCCTGGCGCTGTTTGTCGGCCTGCTCGCCCCTGGCGGACTCGGTGCTGTATTCGGACTGCAGTTGCGCAACCTTGGCCTGCAACTGCGCCAAACCCTGCGCCGTCAGGCGATTGGGTTGCTCGCTGACCTGGCGCTCCACCGGCTGATCGGCCTGGGCGGCGGCGCTGTCTTCATTCACAAAAGCTCGGCTCATGGTGTTCTCCCTCTATGGAGCTTGGGCCATGGTCGCCGCGCTTTAGTTTCGATGGATGTCTGAAAACGACCTAGGGCGAGCGATAGGCCCGTGCGGCATCGCGGTCTTTCTCCTGCTGCCAGGCGCGTTCACGGTCATTCCAGTGGTTGTCCTTGTAGTCGCGTAGTTCTTCGTTCTCGCGCATGGCCTTGCACTGGCGGAAACCATCCTCCCAGCCTTCGGCGTAGGTGCG
This sequence comes from Pseudomonas sp. EYE_354, assembly GCF_023148575.1. Taxonomy (NCBI): domain Bacteria; kingdom Pseudomonadati; phylum Pseudomonadota; class Gammaproteobacteria; order Pseudomonadales; family Pseudomonadaceae; genus Pseudomonas; species Pseudomonas sp. EYE_354. The sequence goes on along the minus strand of NZ_JAHXNQ010000005.1, from coordinate 120,551 downwards.
GTCTTTCAAGTAACGCGGCACGTTCTTGCGAAACTCCCCGCTGATCACCCCGGCCGCCTGGCGACCGCTGCTGCAGCCGTCGTCAAAGCCATCGGCAAACGCCGGTGGATACCCTTTGGCCAGCAACTCCTGGCGAGTCGATTGACAACCCGCCAGCCACATCACCGCACACAGCACCACTGCATACCGCCACATCGCTTGCTCCCTGGCCGTTTCACGGCTGATGTGGGAAGTCTAGAAGGGGATTCGTTGGGGGGATGTGAAAGGGGTGTGAGAAATGTGTAGACCGGGACGCAAGAGGTTAGGTGTTCAGCGCCGCGTGCTCAGCCAATTCCTGCCTGATAAACGCCGCAATCATGGCGCGATACACCTGCTCGGTGACGTCCGGGTTGGCACCCAGCGCGTGCGACAAGTCCCGCACTTTTGCGATGACCTGTTCAACCCGCTGGGGGGCCTTGACGCCGTCGGCGTCTTTTTTGAAGCGTGCCGCCTGGGACACATACTGGCCGCGTTCGGCCAGCAAGGCGACGATGTGTTGGTCGAGTCGGTCGATGTGGTGTCGAACCTCGTCCAGGCTGGTGCAGGTCACTTCCATGTTGTTGATCCTCCTAATAGTGATACCACTTCACCTCAAGCATCACTTCATTCACCGGTGTCGACAAGTGGCTGTACTCGCGCTGTGCACTCAGGCGCAGGCCGAGGTTGCGGGACAGTTCCCATTGCTGGTTGAGGCTGATGCTGCGTCGCACCTCGCCATTGGTGAAGAAGTCGCCTTTGGCTTCCAGGCTCAAGTTGCCCAGCGGGTTTTTCCACAGCACGCCGGTATTGAAGCCGGCGGCGGGGGAGATGGCTTCGCTGAAGTCGTTGTTGTGTTCCACGCGCACGGTGCCGAGGGCGAAACCGAGCATGTCGTCGTTCAGCTGCCAGGTGCCGCCGGCGCCGCCGTTGACGTGGGCCACCAGGGTCTCGTCGTCGTGTTTGCCCGGTACGCGTTCCAGGCCGCCGGTGACTTGCCATGACCAGGGTTGCAGCAGGGCGTTGCGCGGGGTCAGGGAGCGGATGGTGGCCAGGTCCAGTTGCTGCATTTGCCAGTGGTTGCCTTCGTACTGGCGCAGTTTCATTTGCAGGATTTCGATCTGCGCGCCGAGGGGGAAGCCTTCGGCGTTATCGTTGAGGTCGTGGTAGGCCATGCGCAGGCCGTATTCGCCGAAGGCTTTGTCGCCACGGGTGCCGATGCCGGCTTGCCAGGTGCGCGACTCATGGCCGTTTTCCGGCAGACCAGGGGGCGTGATCTTCAGGTCCGGTGCAGGGTTCTGATTGATCGCGCGCAGCAGTTCGAAACTGCGCTGGGAGCGGGCAGTGTCGCGCTCCAGGCCGTTGGCGCGGTAGCGGCCCAGGCGATAGGCCGCGTCGATGATCAGTGCCTGACGGTCGCGGGGTAACGCTTTGAAGGCCGGCTCCTGCAATTGTTTCTGGTCATCGCTGACCTTGAGCACCCATTGCTGCTCATCGCTGTCCAGCGGCTTGGCGCGTTCCAACAGTTCGCGCTCGCGGGACGGCCGGTAGTCGATTTTTTCGACCAGGCCCGCGTCTTTCACAGCCTTGACCGTGTCGGTGGGAATGGCGGTGAGCGGAAACTGTTCGGTCAGGCGCAGGCCGGGGCGCGCCACTTGCAGCAGTTCGAGCAGGCGATAAGAGCAGTTTTCGTCAAAGAAGAAATAGTCGAACTTGATCTGCTTGAGCTCCCACACGTGCTCGACCATGCGCTCGGTCTCGACCTGGGTGAGGTTGAGGCGGTATTCCCACAGGTCGCGGTTTTCCAGGCTGCGGTATTCGGAGAGTTTTTCCTGGTACGGCACCAGCGCGAACAGGCCGGGGTAGCCGCCCATCAGGCCTTTCCAGGCATACAGGATGCTGTTGTCCGAGCCTTCGATGTAGGCGCCGAAGTTGATCGCATAGCTGAGCAGCGCCGTGTTGTTGCTCTGCACGTCAGCCTGGTCGATACGCAGCAGGGTGTGGCCGAACATCGACGACGGGCTATTGAGGTAGGCCGCCGGAAAAATCATCACCGCGCTGTGGGGGGCGACGTCCTTGAACCATTGTTTGAATTCGGTGCAGTCCACGGCCGGCAGGTCGGTCAGGTGCAACTGATCCTTGAGCCAGCGGGTACGTGCGGGGTAAACGCATTGGGCGTGTTTTTCACCCAGGCTGGCCGGCGCATAGAGGGCGTCAACGGTGGCCTTGAGTTCCGCATCCGGGTGGTGGGCGCCATCGGCTGCGAGGAAGAATTTCTGGTCGCTGACATAACTGCGCCAGCCTTTTAGCTTGCCGGCTTCGTAATGGCCTAACGACAGCCAGAACGGATCGTTGGCCAGTTGCTGCAAACGTTGATCATCAAGATGCGGTGCCGCGTACAGCGGGGCGCAGGCGAAGAGTGCCATCCAGGCAAAGCGTTTGAGCATAGGGGCAACTTAAGTCGGATATTGGACAGACCCAAAGGGAGGTGGGCCCAAAAAATAAAACCCGCGCCTGGGGAGGCGCGGGCAGGTCGAGCTTAAGCCTGGGTAGCGTATTTCGCCAGACGGGCATCGCCTTTGAGTACAGCCAGGGTGTTGTTGTGCACATCATCAGCGGTGACGTCAGCCTTGCTGAAGATTTGCTGGAAGTGTTCGTGAGTCACGGCCGCGAAGTGCTCGCGATCTTCCGGAGCCACGCCCAGTACCACGGCGTAGGTGGTCAGTGCTTCGCCATTGCCCTTGGCCATGTCTTCGGACAGCTCGTTCATCATGCCATTCATGGCAATCCAGGACTTGCCGCCGTAGGTCAGCGCGCTGTTGGTGCTGCAACCGTTGGTGCCCGAGGTCATGCCGAAGGTGGCGTTGCCCGAAGTGCCGTTGGTGGTGGAAGCCAGGAAGTGAGCCGGAGTACCGCGCTGGCCTTCGAACAACATGTTGCCCCAACCGCAGTTCGGGCCACCTGGTGCTTCTGCCATTGCATTGAGGGAGACGACGGTGAAGAGAGTACCGAGAAGGATCCGTTTCATAGCTTTGTTCTCTTTGTGTGCAAACCAATGGACAAGGGTTCAGGCGCTTCGTAGCGCCCTAGGGGCCAGTTATTAGTCCAACCCGCGCAGTTTGGAGTTTAGGCACTTTCCAAGGGTTCCGTGTGTTTTTATAAAACAATCAGCATTGTCGCGATTTTTTTGTAGGACGCATCCCGTGCCTGCGCTTTCCCAACGCCGCGCCTTGCCAGAGCGCGCAAGGGGGAGCCAGAATGCCGTCATCTGCCCCGCCTGATGTAAGGAAGTCCGATGCCTGATCCTGTTGCTGCCAGCTTGCGTCTAGCGCCTGAAGCGCTGACTCGCCCTTTCTCCGCTGAACAGTTCAGCTTCTCGACCACCCATGAATTGGAGCCCTTTCGCGGTGTGCTTGGCCAGGAACGCGCAGTTGAAGCGTTGCAGTTCGGTGTGGCGATGCCACGCCCCGGTTACAACGTGTTCGTCATGGGCGAGCCGGGCACCGGCCGCTTTTCGTTCGTCAAACGTTACCTGAAGGCCGAAGGCAAGCGCCTGCAGACCCCGGCGGACTGGGTCTATGTGAATAATTTCGATGAGCCGCGCGAACCCCGCGCCCTGGAATTGCCCGGCGGCGCAGCGGCGGCGTTCATTGCCGATATCAATGGCCTGGTCGATAACCTGGTGGCCACCTTCCCGGCCGTCTTCGAGCACCCGACGTATCAACAGCGTAAAAGCGCCATCGACCGCGCCTTCAACCAGCGTTACGACAAGGCCCTGGACGTGATCGAGCGTCTGGCCCTGGAAAAAGACGTGGCGTTGTACCGCGACAGTTCCAACATCGCCTTCACACCGATGCTCGACGGCAAGGCGCTGGACGAAGCCGAGTTTTCGCAGTTGCCCGAAGTGGATCGCGAGCGCTTCCATACGGACATTTCTGAGCTGGAAGAGCGTCTCAACGAAGAATTGGCCAGCCTGCCGCAGTGGAAGCGCGAGTCCAACAACCAGCTACGCCAGTTCAACGAAGAAACCATCACCCTGGCGCTGCAACCTTTGCTGGCGCCGTTGTCGGAAAAGTACGCAGAAAACGCCGCCGTCTGTGGTTACCTGCAAGCCATGCAGGTGTACCTGCTCAAAACCGTGGTCGAGCAATTGGTCGACGACGCCAAGACCGACGCCCAGGCGCGCAAGCTGCTCGAGGAGCAATACTGCCCGAGCCTGGTGGTGGGCCATTCGGTCAACGGCGGCGCACCGGTGGTGTTCGAGCCGCACCCGACCTACGACAACCTGTTCGGCCGCATTGAATACAGCACCGACCAGGGCGCGCTCTACACCACCTATCGTCAGTTGCGTCCGGGGGCTTTGCACCGGGCCAATGGCGGCTTCCTGATCCTTGAAGCCGAAAAAATGCTCAGCGAACCGTTTGTGTGGGACGCCCTCAAGCGTTCCCTGCAGTCGCGCAAGCTGAAGATGGAATCGCCTCTGGGCGAGCTGGGCCGCCTGGCCACGGTGACCCTCAACCCGCAGATGATCCCGTTGCAGGTCAAGGTGATCATCATCGGCTCGCGCCAGCTGTATTACGCGCTGCAGGATGCCGATCCGGACTTCCAGGAGATGTTCCGGGTGCTGGTGGACTTCGACGAAGACATCCCGATGGTGGACGAGAGCCTGGAGCAGTTTGCCCAGTTGCTCAAAACCCGCACCTCGGAAGAGGGTATGGCGCCGCTCACCTCGGACGCGGTGGCGCGGCTCGCCACCTACAGCGCGCGGCTGGCGGAGCACCAGGGGCGGTTGTCGGCGCGCATTGGCGATTTGTTCCAGTTGGTCAGTGAGGCGGATTTTATCCGCCACCTGGCGGGCGACGAGATGACCGACGCCGGCCACATCGAGCGCGCGCTCAAGGCCAAGGCCACGCGCACCGGGCGGGTGTCGGCACGGATTCTGGACGACATGCTCGCCGGGGTGATTCTGATCGACACCGCCGGTGCGGCCGTCGGCAAATGCAACGGGCTGACGGTGTTGGAGGTGGGGGACTCGGCGTTCGGCGTGCCGGCGCGGATTTCCGCCACGGTGTACCCCGGTGGCAGCGGAATCGTCGACATTGAGCGCGAGGTCAATCTCGGCCAGCCGATTCACTCCAAGGGCGTGATGATCCTCACCGGGTACCTGGGCAGCCGCTACGCCCAGGAATTCCCGCTGGCGATCTCGGCGAGTATCGCGCTGGAGCAGTCCTACGGTTATGTGGACGGTGACAGTGCGTCCCTGGGCGAGGCGTGCACCTTGATCTCGGCGTTGTCGAAAACCCCGCTCAAGCAGTGTTTTGCCATTACCGGCTCGATCAACCAGTTTGGTGAAGTGCAGGCGGTGGGCGGAGTCAACGAGAAGATCGAGGGCTTCTTCCGGCTCTGCGAAGCGCGCGGACTGACCGGGGAGCAAGGAGCGATCATTCCCCAGGCCAACGTCGCCACCCTGATGCTCGATGAGAAGGTGCTGCAGGCCGTACGCGCCGGGCAGTTCCATATCTACGCGGTGCGGCAGGCGGATGAGGCGCTGAGCCTGTTGGTGGGCGAGGATGCCGGGGAGCCGGATGCCGAGGGGCAGTTCCCGGAAGGCACCGTCAACGCGCGCGTGGTAGAACGCTTGCGCGCGATTGCCGAGATGATCAGCGAGGAAGACTTGAAGGAGGCGGAGAAAGAACTGGCGCAGCAGGCGCTCGCCGAGGCCAAGCCCGCCGGTTGAAATGGCCCGGCCCGTTCTCTTTTGTGGTGAGCGGGCTTGCCCCGCGCAGGGCTGCGAAGCAGCCCTGAAGCCAGACCAATCAAATCATCTGACACGTCGCAGCGGTCGTTTGGGGCCGCTGCGCGGGGTCGGCTGTCTCGCCAATAATTTGACTGGAATGTGGGCGGCACCACCGTTGGTCCTTAGCGCCTTGGTTTGGTGAGTTTTTCTTCTATTCTCTGTTTCAGGGATATCCACAGGAGTCGCTGGATAGAAACAGCCTCGCCATGGGCTGAGGTTGAACACCGATCTACCGAGGGTCGCCGCCATGCCGCGCAACCTTTGCCTTATTCGCCAGTGCTTCGGCCTGGTCACCCGTATCGAATGCTCCATTCGCCCTCTCGCGGGGGATGCCGGGATGTGGACGTTATTGTTTGCCGCCGGCATGTCCGGCGAGCAGCCGTCGACCATCAAGTCGCAAGGCCCGTTTCATGGGCCGTTTGCGGCGCAAACCATGCTGGAATCCATCGTCGACAGCTTGACGATGCACGGCTATGAGCTGGCGGGCGACCCGCAGATCTGGTGCCTGCATATGCAGGCCCATTTGCGACAGCTCAACGGCAATCGTGAACAGCTTGCGCTGTAGCCTGGCTATTTGCCCTCGGGTTTGTCCAGCTTGACCTCGAAGCCGTATTGCACGGTGCTCAGGTCGGTGCGCTGGTAGCTTTCCAGGGTGGTCGGCTTACCGTAGAAATAATGCACGTCAAACACCGGCGTGCCGTATTCCTCTGCGCGGTGGCTGACGCCGAGGATTTCCTTGAGGTACTGGCCGCTGGCGTCCTTGGCGTAGAAACGCCAGCTGTCGGCGGGGAATTCTTTCTGGTCGACGATCAGTGCGTTGTCCTTGAGTGACAAGCCCTTGGGTAGCTTGGCCGCTTCCAGTTCGCCCTTTTCGATGGTCGCCAGGAACAGCGGAATGGAGCCCACCACAAAGGCCGGGTTTTCCGGGAACAGGGTCAGGTCGTAGGTGAGCGTGCCGCGCGCCGGGTTCATTTCGTAAGCCTCGGTGGGCAACTCAATGGGTTCGCCGCGTTCACCCTTGTCGTCGGCGGTAAAGAACGTCACCGGCGATTCGCTGCTGCTGCGCTCGGCACCTACCAGTTCGTCATTGAAGGTATAGGGGTGATCGAACGTGATATGGGCGGCGCTGGCGTCTTCGACGGACTGGCTGATGGTCACGCTGCTTTTGAGCTGGTCCTCGGTCAGCGCAGCGCTCTTGAGCCAGTTGGCGGCGCTGTCGTCGTACACGGTGACCGGCATCGGCAAGGGTTGCACGGTTTTTTCCAGGCTGTTCTTGTCGAAGCGCATCACCGGCAGATCGAGGTCCTTACGCGTGACGGACGCCTCTGAAAAGTCCAGCACGTTGACCTGCACGCTGTCGATCAGGCCGTTGAAATACACCTTGGCGTAATGGCTGCTCTGTTTGTGTTCGAAGGCCTTTTGTTGCTCGGTGAGCTGTTTTTCGAAGGCGTCGGACCAGACCGTCTGTTTTTGCATCTCGGCCAGTTGTTTCTCATAGAACGCGACCTGCGCGGCGCTTTCGTTGATCGACCCCGAACGCGTGAGGAATTGTCCGGTGGCATCGCGCGCCTGCACCAGCAACGGGTTCGGTGACACATCGCCCACCTGCGGTGCCAGCGGCTCGTTGTTGATCAGTTCGATCTCGGCGTAGTTTTTTTCCAGGAGCAGCAGGTTGACGGTGACAGCGCCCTCGGTGCGCTTGTGGCCGACGTCCTTTTTAGACAGGTCGAACGTCAACACCGCTCTCGGCGCGATCACCTCCACTGCGGCCTTGAGGCTGACGGGCTGCGGCTGGCTCTTGTTTTCCGTTTCGATGCCATCGATGAACGGGTAGGTCACCGTCAAGTCATCCGGGTTGGTCAGGTTGGAGCTGCTGGGGCTCAACTGGATGCCTGGGTCGGTTTCCGACCACTCCGGCTGGAACGGTATGACTTTGTTGTTGCTCAGCGTCACCGATTGCCACTCCACGCCATGGGGGAACGGGAATGCGTCGGGCAGGTTGAAGCTGAACGGGAAGACCGGCTGCAAATCCGTCAGGTAGTCGGAGTGCGAGGTTTTGCGCAGCACGAACAGGCCGTTGATATAGGTGTCTACCAGCGCCTGAGGCGTGGGGTAGTGCTTGAGCAGGGCCAGCGCGTCTTCGCCGTATTCGGCTTCGATGGGTTTGGCGGCGAGCTTGACCCGTGCGCGTTCGAGCAACAGCAACGAACCGCCGAGATCGGCGATGGCGTCGCGCAGTTTGGGGTCTTGGATGCGGTCGAGGGACTGTTCGAAGGTGGCGGTCTTTTCTTCGAGGGTGGCCTGCTTCTGTTCATCGCTGGGGGAGCAGCCGCTGCCGAGCAGCAATGCCGCACACAGGCTGACAGTGGCCAAAGGTGATCGCACATCCATCATTTACATTCTTCCTGTCCGACGTCATCGAGCCGAGTTATTCGGCTCGACACTAGCAGAAAAATTCTCTTACAGAAGCCGCCTGGGTCAGTTTTCTCGCGGTTACAGGTGTCTTGTGGCGGCTGGTATACTCGCCGCCATTTCTAGCCACGCTGTGTGAGACCCCATGGAACGCTTTATTGAAAACACTATGTACGCTTCACGCTGGCTGCTGGCGCCGATCTATCTCGGATTGTCCCTGGGCCTGCTGATCCTGGCGCTGAAGTTCTTCCAGGAAATCATCCACGTTCTGCCCAACGTATTTTCCATGCTCGAGGCTGACGTCATCCTGCTGCTGCTGTCGTTGATCGACATGGCGCTGGTCGGCGGTTTGCTGGTGATGGTGATGATTTCCGGCTACGAGAACTTCGTCTCGCAGCTGGATATCGATGACAACAAAGAAAAACTCAACTGGCTGGGCACCATGGACTCTTCGTCGCTGAAGATGAAAGTGGCGGCCTCCATCGTGGCGATTTCTTCGATCCACTTGCTGCGCATCTTCATGGATGCCAAGAACGTCGATCCCGAGCACCTGATGTGGTACGTGATCATCCACATGACCTTCGTGGTCTCGGCGTTTGCCATGGGTTACCTGGACAAGGTCACCAAGCACTGATCCCTTCGCGCCCGCCTTACTGTTCGATGAAATAGTAAGGCTGGCGGCCAATCTTCATCTCTTTGATCACGCTGACCTTCTCGTTCAACTGGCTGGGGTTGTCCAGCAGCGCAACGTTGCCGGGCTTGGCCGTGAGAAAACTGCGCAGTTCTGCCTCGGTTTGCAGGATTGGCAAGTACCCCTGCAGATAGAACACGCTCGCCCCGGCGATACGCTCGTTGGGTCGGAACATCACCACGTCTTTGCCTTGGTTTTGAAAGGCCCTGGCCTGGCTGATCACCGGCACGAAGGACTCGCGCTTGTCCGCCTTTGGCGCGAACCAGAACGCGGCCGTCAGATAACTGGCAATCGCCAGGCTGAACGCACCGACGATGATGCCGCGATGGTAGCGGTACAGCGCCGGTTTGCGCGTCTTGAGCCACGCCAACACGACCCCTGCATATTCTGCCGCGAGCACCGCTGCGGCTGGCGTGAGCGCCATCAGGTAAACGGTGCGCTTGCTGGAGGCCAGGGTCAGCAGGGTGAACTGCGCCACCAGCCACACGCTGAAAAACAGGTAGTAGCGGTTGCGCACCAGGCTTTTACGAAAGTGCCACAAGCCCAGGTACACCAGGATGTTCCACGGCAAAAAGGCCTCGGGCAGCTTTGCGATGTAGTAGTAGAGGGGCTCGTAATGCCCGGCCTCCACAAACGAGCCGCTGAAGCGTCCGACGCTGTTGGTCCACAGCACCTCGGCCACGGCCTGCGGGCCGCCGCGCTGGTAGAGAAACCCCAGCCAGATCAGCAGCGGCACCAAGGCCAGCAGTGTGAATACCGCCGGTTTGATCCAGTCGCCGATGCGCAGGCGTTTATCCATCACGCTGGTGCTGAGCAGGTACACGAAAATCACAATCCCCGGCATGGCCAGGCCCAGTACGCCCTTACTCAGGGTGGCGATCACCATCCCCACGGTAAACAGCGCCCACGCGTCGGTACTGGACCCCTCACGTTCGGGGCGTACGGCCTGGTAGAACGCCAGCAATGCGGTGGTCACGCCGAGGCTGAGCAACGAATCCTCACCCACACCGCGCACATTGCCCCAGTAACTGGCCATGGTCGCCAGAATCAACGCCGCGCAAAACGCCAGGGTTTTGGGGCGCCCGAAGCGGCGCAACATGCCGTAGAACAGCATCACGCTGAACAGTCCGGCAAACGCCGAAGCCAGGCGCACAGCCCAGGTGGTGGCGCCAAACAAGCGAATCGCGCCGGCATCCAGCCAGAGGCTCAGGGGCGGTTTTTCCAGGAAGGGCTCGCGAAACAGGCGTGGGATCACCCAGTCATTGTCCAGGTGCATGGCCATGGCGATGCCGGCGACGCGTGCCTCTGTGGAGCCTTGCAGCTCATGGCTGCCCAGGGCGAAGAAGAACAACAGACCAGCGAGAAGGAGCAGCAGAGGAGCGGGGCGCGTCATGAAGTCTGGCTACCAGGGCAGGAGGGCATTCGGGGGGAACGACTCGGGCAAGGGGCGAGTATAGGGAGGCGATTCTTAATATTTCGTGAACGGACAGAGGGTTTATCACGCGATGCCAGGGGGGCGCGCCCCCCGGCTGCGTTAGACGTACCGCTAGGCTTTGACTTTGAAGCGACTCAAGCCTTGCTGCATGGCACTGGCGCGCTCCGACAGGTTCCTGGCTGCTGCTGCGCATTGCTGCGAGTTGAGCTGGTTCTGCTGGGTCACTTCGTCGATTTGCTCCAGCCCGATACTGGCCTGTTGCAAGCCGGACGCCTGTTCGCTGGACGCCTGGTAGATCATCGACACCAGGCTGGAGACGGTGCTGGTGCCGGTAACGATGTTGCGCAGCGAGTCAGCGGTGCGCCCGGCGATGACCATGCCGCGTTGCGTCTTGGTCGAAGAGTCGGCAATCAGCGCCGCCGTTTGCTGCGCCGCCTCGGCACTGCGGGCGGCGAGGCTGCGCACCTCATCGGCGACCACGGCAAAGCCACGGCCCAACTCACCGGCACGTGCCGCCTCGATCGCCGCGTTCAACGCCAGCAGGTTGGTCTGCGCGGCAATGTTGTCGATGGTGGTGATGATGGCGGTAATGTCTTTGCCCGAATTGTCGATTTCGGCCATGGCCGCGATCAGTTCACTCATCAGCTTGTCACTTTCGCCTGCGTCGGCGCGTGCTGCCTGGGACTGCTCATCGGCCTTTTTCGCGTTGGCAGAGTTATCGGTGGTCTGCGCCGCCATTTGCGTCATCACCGCACTGATTTCCGTGATCGAAGACGCCGAGTTCGATGCGCCATCGGACAATGACTGGCTCAACTCGGTGACCTGCGCAGAGCTCCCGGTGATTTGTGTGGCGCTGGCCTGGACCTGGGAAATCAGGGCGTTCAAGTTGCCGACCATTTTTTCCAGTGACTTGCCCAGTGTGTCGTTGGGCGACGACAGACGCACTTCCAGGTCCAGGTCCCCTTCGGAAATACGTTCGGCCACCCGAACCTGGCGTTGCAGGCTTTCCGACATATCGTTCAAGGCAAAGGACAGTTGACCGACTTCATCTTCAGACTTTTGCTCCAGCCGCCGAGAGAAATCGCCCAGGCTGATGTTGGCGGCCAAGGCGGCGGCTTCACGAATCGGGCCGACGATCTTCGCGGTGGCGAACCACAGGGCGAGCAGTGCCAGCAGGGAAATGGCAACACCGACCGAGACCTGCCAGGTGCTGCTCTTGACGCCGCGTGACTGCAATTCCTGCTCAAGTGCGAGGGCCTGGCTCATGACAACCGCTTTGGGCAGATGGATCACGATAGCCCAAGGCTTGCCGGTACGGCCGAGGTTGATGGGCATCTGCACCTCGATTTCCTGAGTGTCCTGGTTCAGGCGGCTGTCGCCCTGGCCTTTCTGCACATTGGCCAGGACCTTGTCCCAAGTGCCTGGTAGCAAGGCTTTGAGTGGCTGACCAATCAGCTCCGGCCGCTTGCTGTCGGCCACCACCAGGCCTTGATGGCTGAGGATCGACACGGAGCCTTTGCCGCCATACAGGTCGGCGGACATCTGCTCGCTGAGCTTCTGGATAAACGAGATATCGAAGTCGGCACCGACCACGCCGTAGAACTTGCCATTGGCGGTGATCGGCACCGACAGGGTGGTCAGCCACACATTCTTGCCTTGCACCACGTAGGGGAGGGGGGCGAGTACGCTTTCTTTCAGGGTGTCCCGGGGGCCGGAGTACCAGCCGCCCTTCAACACGCCATTGGGGTGGCGGGCATCGGAGTCATATTCAACCAGCGGCTGCACCGCGATGTGGCCGTCTGCGCTTCGCGTCCAATAGGGAGTGAAGCGGCCCGTCAACGGGTTGTTACCGCCCTCGTTGTTGCGAAAGGCTTGATCCTGGCCATCCAACGCATCCGGCTCCCAGCAGGAGTAGGTGCCGTTGAAGTCCGGGTTGTCCTTGAGCACGCTGAGCAGCATCGTATTAATGGCGTCCCGGCTCAAGGCCAGCGGGCTCTGTGCGGCCTTGCCCGCGCCGAGCGTATTGGCCAGTGTGCGTGCCGAGTCCAAGGCATTTTGCAGCTTCGCCTGAATGGCATTGGCACGCGACTCCGCCAGGTTTTGCACTTCGCGGATGGTGGCGCTTTCTATCAATGTCGAAACTTCGGTACCGACGTAGGCTTCATTGGCCTTTGAGGAGTACAACCCATATAACACCAGGCTTGCGCACGAAATAAACAGGCAGAGTCCGGCCGTAAAGCAAATTCGAGTCTGCAATGAGTTGAATTTCATGATGTTTCCCGCCCGCGCTTATAGTTACCAACATCATGGGATGTCGGCATTTCAGTGTTTTTGGTGTACGCAAGGCTTAATGAATCACCGGCTGTTTAGGCATGGATATGCTGTACAGCGCTGTAGATTGTTAGTGCGTCTGTGATGTTTCAGCGTCGAGCCACAAGCGCTCGGTGTTTTTGAAACCGTAACGTTGTGAAGGGACGCGCGCAATAATACGATCGGGTTGGTTAGGCTCGCTCAGGTCTATTATTTGGTGGGGGATATAGATGTTCAGTACGGGTAGAAAGAACACTTTTATTTTGGGTGCCAACAACGAGTCGGCGTGTTGTTCGATGACCACGCCGATGCCGCCACTTTTCAATTGAACAATAGAACCGACTGGGTAAATGCCCACGGACTTTAAAAACGCGCGGAACACTTCATCGTCAAAATGCCCCTCCCACGATGACATTTGCTGGATCGCAACAGCGGGGTCCCAACCCTGGTTGTAGGACCGGTCCGAGGTGATTGCGTCGTAGACATCGCAGACCGCGGCCATCCGCGCAACCAGGCTGATTTGGTCGCCCACCAACTGATGGGGGTAGCCGGTACCGTCGACTTTTTCGTGGTGATGCAGGCATACATCCACGACCATTTCGCACATCTGCGCGGTGGCCAGCAGGGTTTTTTCACCCTCCAGCGGGTGGGTGCGTACCAGTTGCAATTCATCATCGCTGAGCTTGCCGGGCTTGTTGAGGATTGCGCCAGGTATGGCCATTTTGCCGATGTCATGCAGCAGCCCGGCCATCCCGACCCTGCGGATCATTGCGTTGGAGAGGCCCAGCTGGTTGCCCACGGCAATCATCAATGCGCACACGGCAACCGAGTGCATGTAGGTGTAGTCGTCGATGCTCTTCAAGCGTGCCAGGCTGATAAAAGCATCGGGATGGCGTGCGATCGAATTGGAAATATCTTCGACCAGTGCACTGACGCTTTCCAATTCCAAGGCCCTGCCCATGCGGGCATGACCGAACATTTCGACCACGGCGGTCTTGGCGCGGCCACAGATGGCTTGCGCGGCGACCAGTTCATCCTGCATGGACGTGGGGGGATTTGGCGTTGCGACGGCCGGAGCAGACGAGGACCCAGCATCGCCGGGTTGGGCACCGCACCCCATGGCGCACGGGGCGTCAGGCTGGGCGCTTGGCACCCGGTCCCGCCAAAATGGCTTGGTTTCGCCATCAGGCGTCTGATCATTGAGCTCATTACATTTCAACATGGCATGCCCTCTGTTGACGTTCTTTTTATTACTGTTCTCGGCAGCCTCCTTGGCTTGAGGTGTGTTGTTTTAAGCGTCAGGCTGGAATCGTTGCCTTGATGCGCGCGACCACGCGGCCGGCGAGATCGTCCGGTTGAAACTTCGCCAGGAAGTCATCGGCCCCGACTTTCTTGACCATGGCCTGGTTGAACCCACCCGACAGCGAGGTGTGGAGCACAATGTGCAAGGCAGCCATGCGTGGGTCGCTGCGGATTTCGGCGGTCAAGGTATAGCCGTCCATTTCCGGCATTTCGATGTCGGAAATCATCATCAAAAACTCCTCCTCCGGCTTTCGCCCCTCGTCGAGCATGGTGCGAAGGTAGTCCAACGCCTGGCGACCATCGTTCAAGGCGACCACTTCGACACCGACCGTCTCCAGGCAGCGGGTGACCTGTTTACGCGCCACCATCGAATCGTCCACGGTCAACACACGCAGATGACGAGCCCGCTGGGTGACGTCGTCGTCCAGCACGCCTGAGGAAATTTCTTCGCTGGACGGCGAGATCTCCGTCAGCACCTTTTCGACATCAATGATCTCTACCAGGCGGTCATCGCTTCGAGTCACCGCCGTCAGATAATTGTTATCGCCGCTGCCCTTGGGCGGCGGATGAATGTCTTCCCAGTTCAAATTGACGATGTGCTCGACGGCGTACACCAAGAAGCCTTGAACGCGGTTGTTGTACTCCGTAAGGATGATAAAAGCGCTTTCCTTATCCGTGATACCCGGCAGCCCAGTCGCCATCGCGAGGTCTAGAATCGGAATACACGTGCCCCGAATATTGGCCACGCCACAAATGTTGTTATTAGACTTTGGTAGTAGAGATAACTTGGGGCAGCGAATAACTTCCCTGACTTTAAAGACATTGATGCCATACAACTGATGGTCGTTGAATCTAAATAGCAATAGTTCCAGTCTGTTCTGGCCGACCAGTTGCGTGCGGCTGTTTACGGATGCCATTACACCTGCCATACACGCCCCCTTGGTCTTGGCTTAAACAGTGGTGATGTCTTAATGACATTAGCATATGTGTGGGAATGTAAAAGATATGTGAAGAGAAATAATGGGTGGGTTTATCGTTAAAGCAATAGGGGGGCGGGGAAGGGCTATTCGATTGATGGGTTGAAAATAGATAGTTGGCTAAGTTACTAGTTTTAGTTGAGAATTATTAAGATTGAATGAGGCGGTGTAATAAAGTTGCGCATATTTGGAGGCGGGTTTGGGTGGTTAAGGTATATGGGGGATAGGACTGTCAGCCAGATCTGCCCAAAGTGGACGCCGGCTCGGTGGCAGTTGACAAGCTAAAGCGGACGCTCCGGATGTGCACCCTCAAGTGTTAGACTTGCGGTTTTGCCCGTACTCCAAGGAGTTATTGCGTGAACACGGAAAATCATTCCCAGACGGCTGCGTTTCTATGGTCCATTGCCGATCTGCTGCGCGGTGACTTCAAGCAGTCGCAATACGGTCGCATCATCCTGCCATTCACCCTGTTGCGGCGGATGGAGTGTGTCCTGGCGCCAAACAAAGACGCTGTGGTTCGCGAGTTCTATGCTCAAGAAGGCCGCCCGGACACCGTACGTGATATGTATATGATGCGGGCCGCAGGTGGACAGCAGTTCTTCAACGCCTCGCCACTGACCCTTGGCACGCTGTCAGACACCCAAACCTCCGCCGACCTGATGAGCTACGTGCAGGCGTTCAGCAAGGATGCCCGCGAGATTTTCGAGCACTTTCACTTTGAAGATTTCGTTCAGCAGCTGGAAACCGCCAACCTGCTGTATCAGGTGGTGCAGCGCTTCGCCGCCACCGATCTGAGCCCCGAGTTCATCAGCAACTTCGGCATGGGCATTATCTTCGAAGAGCTGATCCGCAAGTTTGCGGAAAGCTCGAACGAAACCGCCGGGGAGCACTTCACCCCGCGCGATATAGTCCACCTCACCACCTCGCTGGTGATCACCGATCAGGACCACAAGCTCGCGCCCAATAGCATCGTCACCATTTATGACCCAACCGCCGGCACCGGCGGCTTTCTGTCCGAGGGCGATGAGTACATCCAGTCCATCAGCGAGAAGGTCAGCGTGTCGCTACACGGCCAGGAGCTTAACCCTGAGTCTTACGCCATCTGCAAGGCGGACATGCTGATCAAGGGCCAGGATGTAGCCAGCATCAAGCTCGGCAACACCCTGTCCAACGACCAGCTTGCCGACAAGCGCTTTGACTTTATGCTCAGCAACCCGCCGTTTGGCGTAGAGTGGAAGAAGGTCCAGAAGCAGATCACCGACGAGCACAGCCACAAGGGCTTCGAAGGCCGCTTCGGCCCCGGCCTGCCGCGCGTGTCCGACGGTTCGCTGCTTTTCCTCCTGCACCTGGTCAGCAAGATGCGTGATCCGCGCGACGGTGGCTCGCGCATCGGCATTATCCTTAACGGCTCGCCGCTGTTTACTGGTGGCGCGGGTTCGGGTGAGTCGGAGATTCGCCGCTACCTGCTGCAGAACGATCTGGTTGAAGCCATCGTCGCGTTGCCCACCGACATGTTCTACAACACCGGCATCGCCACCTATGTGTGGATTCTTTCCAACCACAAAGCCGCTGCGCGCCAGGGTAAGGTGCAGTTGATCGACGGCAGCCAGCACTACGCCAAAATGCGCAAGTCGCTGGGCAGCAAGCGCCAGTACATCACCGAGGATCAAATCAGCGAGCTGGTGCGTTTGTATGGCAGTTTCGAGCACAGCGCACAGAGCAAGATTTTCCCCATCGACGCCTTCGGCTACCGGCGTATCACCGTCGAGCGTCCGCTGCGTCTGAACTTCCAAGCCAGTGACGAGCGCATCGCCAAGGTGCTAGAAGAAAAAGCCCTGCAGAAACTCGACAGCGCCGCCCAGCAGCAACTCATGGCTGCCCTGCAAGCGATGGACGCCAGCCAGTTGCACCGTAACCGCGAGCAGTTCAGCAAGCTGCTGAAAAAAGCGCTTACCGCGCATAGCCTCAGCCTCAGCACGCCGGAGCTAAAAGCCCTTATGAGCGCCCTGGGCGAGCGTGACCCCGAGGCGGATATCTGTACCAGCAAAGGCCAGCCGGAAGCCGATGCCGGCCTGCGCGACAACGAAAATGTGCCGCTGGGCGAGTCGGTGTACGACTACTTTCAGCGCGAAGTCATCCCCCATGTGCCAGATGCCTGGATCGACGAAAGCAAAACCGATGCGCTGGACGGCGAGGTCGGCATTGTCGGCTTCGAAATTCCGTTTAACCGCCACTTCTATGTGTTCCAGCCGCCACGCCCGCTGGCCGAGATCGACCGCGACCTGAAAGCCTGCACCGACCGTATCAAGCAGATGATCGAGGGGCTGTCGGCATGACGTTCCCAGCGTATCCGGGCTACAGGGACTCCGGGGTCGAGTGGCTAGGGGCGGTGCCATCGTATTGGGAGTCTTGGAAGATATCTCATGCATTTGGGGAGCTTGGTAGCGGCACCACACCACCCACTAGTGAAGCTGGGTGGTATGAGGATGGAACCGTGCCCTGGGTGACTACAGGCGAGCTGAGAGAGGGTGTTATTTGGGAGACCAAAAAACTACTTTCATCTACTGTTCTTTCTGCTTTTTCAGCGCTCCGACTTCATCCTGCTGGCTCTTTAGCTATCGCTATGTATGGCGCAACTATTGGAAGACTTGGAATCCTTGGCGTTGATGCCACTACAAATCAAGCATGCTGTTTGTTGACTCGGCCGAAGTACTTGCATGTCAAATTCACGTTTTATTGGCTGCTCGTTTTTAAGCAAAGCATCATCGATTTGTACGCGTCAGGTGGTGGGCAGCCGAATATCAATCAAGAAATTATTGCCAATCTAAAAGTTCCAGCTCCTGGAATCCCTGAACAAACCCAAATCGCTCGCTTCCTCGACCACGAAACCGCCCGCATCGACGCGCTGATCGAAGAGCAGCAGCGCCTGATCGAACTGCTCAAGGAAAAGCGCCACGCAATGATCTCGCACGCCGTCACCAAAGGACTCGACCCGAATGTGCCGATGAAAGACTCCGGAGCACAGTGGTTAGGCAAGGTACCGACGCATTGGGAAGTAACAGCTCTAAAATATGTAGTTAGCCACCTCGAACAAGGATGGAGCCCTCAGTGCGATAACTATCCAGCTGAAGATGGTGAGTGGGGTGTATTAAAAGTCGGCTGTGTAAATGGCGGCCAATTTAACTCTGCTGAGAACAAGCATCTACCCGTTGAGCTTGAGCCAGTAGAGAGACTAGCGATCAAGCAAGGCGACCTATTGATATCGAGAGCGAATACTAGAGAATTGGTTGGCAGTACCGCTGTTGCGACAAAAGATTTCCCGCGACTGATGCTGTGCGACAAACTTTACCGACTGCGTCTAAACATGGAGCGGGCTATTCCCGAATTTTTGGCGCTGTATCTCGGATCAAACGCTCCTAGAAGTCAAATTGAATTGGCTGCGAGTGGCGCAAGTGACTCGATGCAAAACATCTCGCAGTCAGTCGTAATGGATATGACTCTTTCACTCCCGCCACTTGGCGAGCAGAAGAACATTCTGCAGTTTCTAAGTGACATGCTAAAAAAATTAGATGACCTGATTACTGAGACCGCTAGTCAGCGTTGCCTGCTCCAAGAACGCCGCTCCGCCCTAATCTCCGCCGCCGTCACCGGTAAAATCGACGTGCGCGGCTGGCAACCACCGGCTAGCGCGCAAACCCCAGAACTAGAACAAGAGGCCGTGTAATGGCGGATAGCAAGGAAGCTCAGTTTCAACAAGACATTATCGACGCCCTAGCAGCCCTAGGCTGGCTGGTCGGCACCGCCAGCGGCTATGATCGCCGCACGGCGCTGTATACCGAAGATGTGCTGGGTTACTTCAAGGACGCCTGGCCAGAACGTTGGGACAAGTTCGCCAAGGCCAACCCCAATGATCCGGATGGCGTACTGGTGCAGAAGCTGGTGCGCGAGTTGGAGCAGAGCGGCACCCTGGATGTGCTGCGCCACGGCTTTAAGCTGCCGGCGGTAAAGGTCGAGCTGTGCAGTTTCCAGCCCGACCACGGGATGAACCCGGACACCCTCAAACGCTACCAGTGCAACCGCCTGCGCGTGGTGCCGGAGGTGTCCTACTCGCCGCATGCGTGTGATGCCGCTAGCGGCGGGCAGAGCTACAACCCGCGTCTGGATCTGGTGCTGTTCGTCAACGGCATCCCCACCGCAACGCTGGAGCTGAAAAGCGAGTTCAAGCAATCGGTGGAAAACGCTAAGCGCCAATACCGCCAGGACCGTCCGGTAAAAGACCCGCTAACGCGTAAACCCGAGCCACTGCTGACCTTCAAACGCGGCGCGCTGGTGCACTTTGCCGTCGGCCAAAACGAAGTTGCAATGACCACCAAACTGGCGGGTAAAGACACCTTCTTCCTGCCGTTCAACCTAGGTAGCGCAGAAGGCGGCGCAGGCAACCCGATGCCGGAGGACGACGGTCAGTACGCCACCAGCTACCTGTGGCAACGGCTGCTGCAGCCGGATGCCTGGCTCAAGGTGCTGGGGCGCTTTCTGCACCTGGACAAGAAAACCAGCGAAGGCTTCGACGGCACACCGGTAACGAAGGAAGCAATGATTTTCCCGCGTTACCACCAGTGGGAAGTGGTCAATAAGCTGATCAACACCACCCGCGCCGAAGGGCCGGGTAAGCGTTATTTGATCCAGCACAGCGCCGGCTCAGGCAAGTCCAACTCCATCGCCTGGACCGCTCACCAACTGGCCTCGCTGTACGACGAGGCCGGTCAGCGGTTGTTCAACTCGGTGATCGTGGTCACCGACCGCACGGTGCTGGACAGCCAACTGCAAAACACCATCTACCAGTTCGAACACGCTCAGGGTGTGGTCAAGCCGATCAGTCGCGATGTCGGCAACCAGAGCAAATCCGAACAACTGGCCGAGGCGCTGGCTGAGCAGACGCGCATCATCATCGTCACCATCCAGACCTTCCCGGCGCTGTTCGATGCCCTGGACAAGTACCCCAAGCTGGCCAGCGGGCGCTATGCGGTGATCGCCGACGAGGCGCATTCTTCGCAAACCGGCTCATCGGCCAGCAAGCTGAAACAGATTCTCGGCAGCGATGCGCTGGATGCCGAAGAAGTCAGCGCCGACGAGCTGCTTGACGCCGCCGTACAGGCGCGCCAGCCGAACGAGCGCATCAGCTACTACGCCTTTACCGCCACGCCCAAGGCCAAGACCCTGGAGCTGTTCGGTCGCCCGGCCGACCCGACGCTGCCGGCCAGCTCAAGCAACAAGCCCGAGGCGTTTCACCTGTACTCCATGCGCCAGGCCATCGAGGAGGGTTTTATCCTCGATGTGCTGCGCAACTACACCACCTACAGCACCGCCTGGAAAATCGCCCACCCGGATGGCGAAGACGACGAGGTGGACAGTAAAAAGGCGCGTATCAAGCTAGCCCGATGGGTGCGGCTGCACCCGTACAACATCAGCCAGAAGGTCGAGGTGATCGTCGAGCACTTCCGCGCCAATATCCGTGGTCTGCTCAATGGGCAGGCCAAAGCGATGGTCGTCACCAGCAGCCGTCAGGAAGCAGTGCGTTATCAGTTGGCATTAAAAGCTTATGTGCAGCAGATGGGTTACAGCGATGTGCATCCGCTGGTGGCGTTTTCCGGCAGCGTATTACCGGACGAGGAAATCCCCGAAGAGGTGACGGAAAATAGCAGCCTGCTCAACGCGGGCCTGAATGGCCGAGATCTGGCGGACGCTTTCGACACCCAGGACTTCAACGTGATGATCGCGGCCAACAAGTATCAGACCGGTTTTGATCAGCCCAAGCTGTGCGCCATGTACGTGGACAAGAAACTGCAAGGCGTGGACTGCGTGCAGACCCTGTCGCGATTGAATCGCACCTTTGGTAACAACAAACAAACCTTTATCCTCGACTTCTTCAACGAGCCGCAGGACATTCTCGACGCCTTCTTGCCGTACTACACCAAGGCCGAGCTGACCGACGTGACCGACCCGCAGATCATCTATGACTTGCAGAAGACGTTGGATGCCGAGGGCATCTATCACTGGCAAGAGGTCGAAGCTTTTGCCTTAGCCTTCTTCGATCCTAAGGCGCAAGCCAGCAAACTCAGTTATTACTGTGCGCCGGCCAAAGAGCGCTTTGCCAAGCGCTATGCCTTCTCGCAGGAGTCTCGTCAGCAGGCACTTGATTACAAACGAACCGCCGAAGCCAATGGGGATAGCGCCGGCTTGAAAAAAGCCGAGCACGCATTGAAAGAAGCTGGCGAGCAGGTCGATCAGCTCGACCTGTTCCGCAAGAACCTGCAAAGCTTTGTGCGCCTATACGAGTTTCTTTCGCAGATCGTGCCTTATGAGGACCGCGAACTAGAGCAACTGTGCGTGTACGCCAAGCATCTGCACCCGCTGCTGCGCGTAGATCGTCTGCTGGAAGATGACGTGGATGTGGGGGAGCTGCAACTGAGCCACTACCGCCTGAGCAAGCGCGCTGAGCACGTGCTGCGTCTGAACGAGGAAACGGGCAAATACACCGTCAAACCCGGCAGTGACGTTGGGAGCGGTAAGCCGCATGATCCGGAGAAGAAGCGCTTATCCGAAATCATTGAGGCGCTTAACGATATCTTTGGTGCTGAAGTGAGCGACGACGACCAACTGCAGTTCCTTACCGGCATCGCCCAGCGCATCAGCCGCCAAGCAGATGTGATGGCCCAGGTAAACAATCATTCGGTTGATCAAGTGATGCACGGCTTGTTTCCCAAGCGCGTCCTCGACACCGTGCTGGACGCCATGACCGACCACGAGAAGCTGTCACTGGAAGTATTGGACAACGAAACGAAGAGCCGCGCGTTTGCGCTGGTGATTTTGAAGATGCTCAAGACTGCGGCTGCCGTTGATGAAAACCGCGCGGACGGAATCTGAATCGGCCGCCAGAATTAGGGAGTAACCGTGGCAATTCCGGATTTTCAAAGTGTGATGCGCCCGGTGTTAAGCACCGTGCAGAACGGTGCGCCGCTGCCGCTCAATGAGCTGCGCGAACGGATGGCTGACCAATTTCAATTGACCGAGGACGAACGCAAGGAGCGCCTGCCGTCTGGTCAGCAGACGGTAATCAACAACCGAGTGGGCTGGGCTCGTACCTATTTGAATAAGGCCGGGCTGCTGTGCATTCCGGTTAAAGGCATGGTGCAAATTACCCCGCGTGGTCTTGATGCGTTGACCAATGGCCCGCAGCGCATCACGGTGAGCTGGTTAAAGCAGTTTCCCGAGTTTGCGGACTTCCATACGGCCAAACCGCAATCAGTCGACGCGCCATCCCTGCTGAGCGTTGGTATCGCCGAAACCACGCCAGACGAGCAGTTGGCTGAGGCGCATCAAGCACTGATGCAGTCCCTGGCAGATGAGCTGCTGACGCAAGTCCGGCTGGCCACCCCCCGCTTCTTTGAACAATTGGTGGTCGATCTCATGATTGCTATGGGATACGGCGGCTCGCGTAAAGAGGCTGGCAAAGCGACCCAAGCGACCAACGATGATGGTATCGACGGCATCATCAAAGAAGACAAGCTAGGTCTCGATGTGATCTATCTGCAGGCCAAACGCTGGGCCAATACGGTGCATCGTCCGGAAATCGACAAGTTTATCGGCGCATTGACTCGCCAGCGTGCGCGTAAGGGCGTGTTCATCACCACCTCGGAGTTTTCCGAAGGCGCCCGCACTGCGGCGCTGGGGCTGGATATCAAAGTGGTATTGATCGACGGTATTGAGCTGGCGCGGTTGATGGTGGAAAACAACTTGGGTGTGAGCGTTAAACAGGTCTATGAAGTGAAGCAGCTGGACAGTGATTACTTCGCTGAAGAGTGAGTCGCAATGCTGGTGGCCGGCTTAGTCGCGCAGCTAGGCGATGGGCCTGAGCGGGCATGAGAGCTGCCTGTGACCCGTTTTGGTATTTCAAAAATTGGCACGAGAAAGCCTGGGATACCATTTGAAATACCCAAACGGCTGGGGCTCAGAAAACTCCACGGAGCCCCAGTAGCGCTTAAACCCTTGATTTTGCTGGATTTCAGGCACAAAAAAAGACGTCCGTGGACGTCTTTAGATGATGAAGTGGTGGGCCGGGGTAATCTGAAACAGTTCTTTATGCTATTGATTAATATAATAAACTCTTGTCCCAGGTTTTGACTGGAATACCAATTGGAATACCTCAAAGTATCCTGTTAGCTCTCGGGTGTATCCGAGGTGGCAATTTTTTCGTATCTATGATTAGCAGGGACCTTCGAAAATCTGTCGGGATAACAGACCACAATCGATCTGAGCTGAAAGTTGCGACAGGCAAAGCTGGCCACTAGTTTGCCGTTCAGTTGGTATTGGCTGTAGGAAAAAAGCTAATGTTAGAGTCCGCATAGAAAATCCCGATGGCTACTATTTATTGCGCCGGGCAGAGGATAGAATTTGTGGTAGTACCTCCGAACGGTTTGCTTTTGTGGCTGGCGCTTCGCGTTGTTATATCGGAATTTAGTCCGCTGATAGAAGTCAGTCCGAGCTCGCCACATCCTCGAACGAATTGCGGAGTTAATGGATTTTCGTTTGCGATCCGCCCAACGTGATAAGCAGATTGCTCGGAAAACCGTTGTCATTCGTTCCTTGGCGGAGTATGTACGCGCCAGACACGCTATCTCACATTGCGATGTAAGCTTTTTTGGCTTAATAGAATTCCTAGAATGCTTGCAGAGGAAAATAATTGAAAAATGGGATATGTGGATTGTGCAAAAGACAGGCAATTCTCAAGAAAAGTCATTTATTGCCTAAATCGGCCTACAAAGTACTTAGGTCCTCAGGCGCTAAGTTTTCACCACCAACTAAAGTTGAAATTGATCGGAAAAGATTTGTAAAAACGGATCGGCAGATAGTGGAGTATTTTTTATGTGGAAAATGTGAGCAAACATTCTCCATAAGAGGTGAAGACGTAGTTTCAAAACTTTGGGCTAGAGGAGAAAAATTTCCGCTTCTGGAAATTCTTCAGCTGCTTCACCCCGTAAGTATTCGTGGCGAAAATTATGGATATGCAACTGAAGATTTGGATCAATTTATTGTCAGGTCTTTACATTATTTTGCGGTTAGCGTCGTATGGCGTGCAATAAAATGGCCTGGTGAGGATTGTAGCTTTGGTGGTGCTGATGTTCGAGTTAGTTACGAGAGCTTGAGGCGGATCGAAGAGTACCTGTTGGGAGGATGTATCAATCTCGAAAATTCTTTAATAATGATTTCTGTCAATAAGTATGATGGGTTGAATGATATAATATCAATTCCATCATTTCACGCTGGGGAAGAGTTCAACTTTTTTGAATTTTACATTTTAGGTCTGAGATTTAGAGTTTTTTTAAATTTTCGTTTTTTTGAGTCAAAAATAAGAATTATTGAAAATGGGCTAAATGTCATGATCATGACTGCGGATCATGGTAATGAACCATTTATAAAAGAGGTCGCCAATTTCTTTTTTAAAAACAATATAGGTTAGTGTTATTCTGATTTTCAGTTAAATCTTTTCAATGTATTGTATCATGATTGTAGCTTTACTTTGGCGTGGCTCAGAGGCGTATAGTACGTCTTCAAAGCCAGGCGATTTTGTAGGGCTGGTAACAGGGAACTGTCTGGAGAGTATAGGCGAAAGAATACTAAGTTTCACCAAGATAGTCTGAGTCGAGTTTGTATGTGGAGTATTGTTTTGTTTCTATGACACCCAGTCCGTACTCTATCATCAGTTGTGCTAAGTTATTTCCATCAATTAGCGCTAAGTTTTTTTGCTGCTGTTCTTTTTCTGCAAAGTTGATTGCGGCCCTCGAGAATTTTGATGTGGTTATAAAGGCCCCTCTAACACCGTTTTTCATCGCGCCAACAAAATCCCTTATTTGGGAAGCCTCAACTGTACGGTTGTATGCATAGCGTTTGACTTGAACATAAATTCTATCGAATCCTAATTTATCCAAGTGGATTTCACCATCAATACCACCATCTGCACCGGAAGGACTGTGTTTAATTGATCCATTGATCCCGTAGCCCATCTTTAGCAATAAGTCGAGTACTAAGGATTCAAAAACTCTAGGTTGTAAAGTTATTATTTTTCCTAGGAGTTCCTGTTTTGTCTCGGTAATATGTCTTTCATGAGCTTGCTGGAGGTGTTCTTCCGGGATTTTATCTTTGCTTGTAGTAGTAATAGATACAGAGGTTTCAATATTTTTGATTAGTCCATACTTCCCGCTTTCTGCCTGGAAGAAATACTTACGTGGCATGGCTGAGGGAAATGCTAGCCCTTCACAATGCCTACGTATTTGCTGGCGGACCACTCCTACAGGAGATTGTGTATTGAATCTGTAAAGTTGTTTCTCTTCTATTTTTTCATAGATTTGCTGAGCTGAGAGGTCGTCCTTATTTTGGGTAAGGATATTTACAATGGCCTCGACAATGGTCCTTGGACGATTCATGTTGACTCGACTTCAGTGAAGTTTGGAAAGTATCTATAGTTGTCCCATAATGCGTCAATATCTTTATCTGTGAAGATTTTCTTTGAGAGTTTTTCTCTGTCAGGCATAGTCTCCATGATATGTCTAATTTCCTTTATTGTTAAATTTGGCGTTTTTATCTCAAAGGGCGAGTCTCCGCTTCTGTGAAAGTAAAGTTCATTGAATCTGCAGTCGGAGTGAATTTGGGTGTCGCTTTCTTTATAGAAAGTAAAAGCGATTGTTGCCATTTCGCAGCCGTCGGCATACCGAAAGAATAATACTTGCTCTATAATTATTCTGTCTTCGGGAGGTAGTGCAGTGTTTCTAATTGTTATTATTTTTTGTATTTCTTTTTTTAAGCATTCTTTTAGAAATATTGCTAGTCTTTTACTTTGCTTCCAACCTCTGGTATCTATGCCTGGCTGAACGTAGGGCTTTCCAACTAAATCTACAAGTTTAGACTCTATATCTTCAGGTGGGTCATTCTGGTGCGAGCCGGAAATTAATGGAGAACAATTGAAACTAGCGCTATAGATGCTTCCGCTTTCAATGGTCCCAGCGATTATTGCGGCATCATCAAGCATGTACGGAGAGAATGTCCCGTCATAGTCAAGCCAATAAATCTTTCTTCCAGGTTGGGCGGAAAGTTGCGGTAGTATTTCCGTGGATCTGCCAAACTTCATTTGAATGGAGGAGTATGGCTTGTTGAACTCGTATCGTTCAATATTAGTTGTGTCGGCTTCGATGCTTATTAAGTTTTCTATCCCCAAATGACGATGGAATAGAGAAAAATCTACGAAGTATTTTGATCCGAAGCCGATATATTGATAGTCCCTAAGAGGCGCGTGGTGACGGAGGCAGCTAAATACATCTCGCATCATTTTACGCTCAATGCTTTTGGCTGGTCGAATAGAATAATTTATTTTTCTGCCGCTATTACTCATCTTCGCACTCGTACTGGTAGTAGTAGTCGAAAGTTAGCTTGCCAACTTGGGTGGCAGTTTTTACGTTGAGAGATTCTTTGGCTTTTTCAAGCTTGTCATTCGAAATAGTGTAAGTGATCGATGTGTGGTTTTTGTCTGGCTTTGGAGGGATAATTTTTTCGGGGCGTATAAATTTTTCGGAAAACGGCGCGTCTAAAATTCTAATGGCGTCTGCCGCGGCTATGCTATTGGCCAGAGGTGTTACTTCTATTAGCTCCTGATCGCAATGGTAATTTTCCTCAGTACGTTCTCTTAGGAACTTCAAGATTGGCTCCATGCACTGCCCCATAAGGAGTAAGGCATACTTATATACTTTGCTGTCACCATCCACGCCCGTTTTGGTAGTAGTCCAAGGTAGTTTGGATGCGTCTTCACAGGCGAATTCAACTAGGCCTCTGAAGAAGGCAAAGTCAGTATGAAACTTGCTTGCTCCATTTTTTCCCCATCCAGTCTTTTCTGTTTGATCTGCTTCTGCAACTAGCCGACCATTGCATACGATGTACCAACCACTGTCATCTTTGTTTCGGTCCGATAGGCCGCAAGTTATAGTTATATCCACATTTTCATATGTGAATTTCTTTTTTATTAGGCTTAAGTCTTTTGAGTTTTTTATTGTTATGTCTTTGCTTTTTATTAAGGTGTTGTTGAAGTAAATCTTAAAGCCGTTGTTTATTTGCTTGAAGTAGGCTGAAGAGATTTCCCTCATCAAGTTGTTGAGGTAGGGTTCTTCGGAGAAATTTTCGATCGTCTCCTCTTTTAGTTTGGTTACTGATATTTTCGTTTCTCCATTTTTTAAGTCTGAGTCTTCAAGTATATTAAAATAAAAGTGCCACTCATCAAGGTTTACCCACTTCTCTACGTCGACACTTACATTGTATGCGGTGTGATTATGGTTTGACTCAACCTCGAACTTAGTTCCTAGCTTAAATAATGTGCGCTTCATACCAACCCCAAACTGCCCTACAGAGTTTGGAGTGTCTGGCGCATCTTTGGGGCGACCAAAACGGAAGGCGTAACCCTTTGCTTTTTCTAAGTCTAAGCCGCCACAGTTGTCCTTGATCTGGAAGCTTTCTTTCGTCGCGGTTATTATTATTTCTGGGTTTTTTAGGTTGTTTTGAATAGCGGAATCTATGCTGTTGTCAATTAAGTCAAGTATCGCTCGGTCAGTTGCAATGTCACGCGTCAACATGTTGATGAAAAATTCTTTGGTGGGATTTGCCTTTATTATGTTTTTATCTATCATATATGTTTCACTTTAATGAAGTTGTCTGTAGCCGCTGTTCAGCGCGGTGCGAAGTAAACAAGAATTTAGCTGTGCGATGGGTAGAAGCTCTCGCCCGGAATATAGTAAAATTGCGCGCGCGGTTGTACACTTCTCTTATGAGGAAAATCAAACTCTTAGGCAGGTTCAATGATTCAATGCAATTCGATCTAACTTCGACACAATTCTGTGAAGATTGTAGTAGATCGGGGCGATGTGATGCTACCAGGTTCAAATAGGGTGGTTGAAATCGTCGGCGGTTTGGTCTGTTCCATTGGCCCACAACCGTGCGAATCTTGATCATGGCCCCGAAAGGTGTGACTGGTGCGTACCAAAGTTGGGTGATGGTGCGATCGAAATCCATTTCTAGTCTTCCACGAATCCCTAGCTCCTAGAGTATTACCGAAAAACCGTGTAATGGCACGAAGCTATTGTGCAGTTGAGAGATGCTCGCTCATGGAAGATGCAAGAAATGCAACAATCGGATCCGTAGCTGGGCACACCGGAGGTTTGCAGTCGCTTAGCTCTTATGCAGGCAAAATGCGCTTTGATGAGCGATAGGTTGCTAATTCACCGGCATCGTAGGTAGCGTTGAGCCTACGTTCGAATCATTACCGGACTTGAGTTTTTCGTTACACACGAAGATTGAGCGCGATGGCTACCGCTGGATGGTTAGCTGCGTCACCTGCGTATTCATACGAAGGCGTGCCCCATTGTGAGCTGGATGGCAGTTGGCTATAGCTTATGTAATCAAAGGCATGTACAGGCGCTTTACCCTTTAGGCCTGTAAATGCCGTTCACGACAGCATTTCCTGCTCAGACCGGTCGTCTGAATTATGCTGACAAGGGCAAATTTGGGCTAGCTAGCTGTACGTCTGGATGACTGCTCTTGTTTGTCTGTTGAGAAGCAAACATGGTAGGCTTTGCAGCCATGACTAGTCCTTTTTCTTACACATTTCCTGCGATCCGTGGAGTACAAGCGGGGCGGGAGTATTACGTCTCGATGTGCCCGCTTAGGCTTTTGGCGAAGCTATTTGTCTTTGACAATGAGGAGTTGATGCCGGAGCTGAGAGCGCAGCGCTCGATCAACCGCTCACGCATTCCTGAAATTGCACGATACATCGTCTCCAACTCGGGAAGCTACACATTCTCTGCCATTACGGCGTCCATCGACGGTGGCTTAAGCTTCGCTCCAGTGAGCGAACGCGATACCAATCACTTTCGTATGGGGACGTTGACGGTCGATATGGACGCCAAATTCATCGTCAACGATGGGCAACATCGGCGGGCGGCTATCGAGCTGGCTATTGAAGAGCGACCTGAGCTTGGTGATGAAACCATCGCGGTTGTGTTTTTTCATGACCGTGGACTGGAACGTTGTCAGCAAATGTTCGCCGATCTCAATAGGCACGCCGTCAAGCCTTCAGCTTCGTTGAGCGTGCTTTATGATCACCGTAACGCGGCAGCTAGTGTGGCTAAGCATTTGGGGTTGACCTCGCGAGTGTTCAGGAACTTGATAGAGTCGGAACGATCGTCACTGTCCAAGCGTTCCCGCAAGCTGTTTACCCTAAGTGCGCTTCATTTCTCCATTTTAGAGATGCTCAGCGAGCAGGAGTTGGAAGATTTCTCTGCTGCATCGAAGAAATGCAATGAGTTTTGGGAGGTTATTGGCGACCAAATCCCGGAGTGGATATACGTACGAGAAGGGCGGATGACAGCCGGAGAGGTGCGCCAGGATTTTATCCATTCGCACGCAATCGTACTTCAAGCTTTGGGACGCGTTGGGAAATTCATTTACAAAGCTGGAGCAGGGCAGCCCAACCTGAAAACCGTTTTCAGCAACCTGCGTGAGATTGATTGGTCTCGATCTAACATTAAGACGTGGGAGGGGCGCGCTATGATTGGCGGAAGGATGGCGAAAAATAGCCAAAATATCACGCTCACGTGCAACGAAATCAAACGCACACTCGGACTTCCTTTAAGCCCTGAAGAGCAAATTATCGAAAGCGCCTTTGCTGCTGCCCGCCAGTAAGGCTCTACGCTTCACATCGGAAAAATTATGACCACGCCTCCCGAAACTATCATTGAAGAAATTCAGTCGCTTTACCGCTCTGATTCCATGCCCTGGATCGTAGGTTATAGCGGCGGTAAGGACTCAACGGCGTCACTGCAGCTAATATGGAAGGCTGTCGCGGCTCTCCCTGCCGAACAACGTACCAAAGATATTCATGTCATCAGTACTGATACCTTGGTCGAGAACCCAGTTATTGCGGCTTGGGTTGATTCATCACTACGAAGTATGAAGGTCGAGGCGGAGCGGCAGGGGCTGCCAATTCATCCTCACCGGCTTACTCCCAGCATCGAGCACCGTTTTTGGGTCAATCTGATTGGCAAGGGTTATCCCGCTCCGCGAAATCGTTTCCGTTGGTGCACTGATCGCTTGAAGATAAGTGCTTCCACGAAATTTATTCAGGAGCTGTCTGAGGCTAATAACGAGGCAATTTTAGTGCTCGGTCAGCGCCGAGGCGAAAGCCAGGCGCGTGACAAGGTGATCGAAAACTACAGTGGAAGTACTCGCGATCGTCTGAGTCGTAATCGTGATCCCAAACTTTCTCGAGTTTGGGTTTACCTTCCTATAGAAACCTGGACTAGCGATGACGTCTGGATGTACGTCCTGACTGATGAAAATCCTTGGGGCGTCGACAATCAGGATTTGTTCAGCATCTATAAAGGAGCAACTCCTGATGCTGAATGCCCGGTAGTGGTCGATAAATCGACCCCCAGCTGTGGTGACAGTCGCTTTGGGTGCTACGTCTGCACCATGGTGTCGCAGGACAAGTCCATGCAGGCCATGATCCAGAACGATGATCAAAAGTCATGGATGAAGCCGATTCTGGACTTCCGCAATAATTATTTAAGCGTACAGGATTGGGATGTCCGGGATTTCAAACGCATGAACGGCCGCGTAAAACTAATGGGCAAGGGAGATACTGCTGAGCTTATACATGGTCCGTATTTGCAGAGTTATCGAGCAAAGCTGCTGGAAGAGCTACTGCGTACCCAGTGTGCGTTGCGGGATGCCAAAGTCCCAGGACATGTTCAAATCGAATTAATCTCCCTCGATGAACTTGATGCCATTCGACGCATTTGGGTTGAGGAAAAGGGCGAAATCGAGGACTTAGTACCGGAAATCTATGAGCGCGTTTTCCTTGAAAAATACCCAGGGCGGGCAATGGAGCCTGTTCCTTTGGAAGCAGAGGACTTAGCGTTATTGAGCGAGGTCGCGGCAGAGCTCGATCCGGAGGCTAGTGAACAGCTTTATCAACTCACTCGCAACCTGCTCGCTGTCCAGTTTCAATCCATGCAGACCCAAAAACGCTCTCGCCATTTAGACCGTTTGGAGGAAGTTCTCAAGGCCAACGCATTCCGTACAGAGCTTGATGCTTTAGAATTCGCTAAAAGCACTCGAGACGAAAGTCAGGATGAGGCAAGTACTAACGACGAGCTAGAACTAATCCCTCTGGCAGTAGTAGAAGTGGAAGAGACGTAAGCATGGCCAAGTTAACAATTAACAAAATTTCTATCGAAAATCTCGGCCCATTTCGTGAGCAGCAGATTTTCGATTTGAGCGTGCATGCTCTGCGCCCTGTGATCTTGGTGAAAGCTCTAAATGGTAGCGGTAAAACCACTCTTCTCACTGCTTTGCAGATTGGATTGTATGGTTACAAGGCCATTAACCAAACTCGGCGCACAGAATATGACCAACTGATCACTGGTTTGCAGCGGACAGATGCCACTGGACCTGCTCGAATAGAGATGCAGCTTGGTATTGAGGTCGGCGACTACACACAGGTGCTTACCATCCGCCGTGAGTGGTTACCTAAGGAAAAAGGTTATCGTGAGCGTTTCCGAGTCTTCGCTGGACATTTTGAGGATTTAGCACTAGCGGAAGATTGGGATGACTTCATCAACGGCATCATGCCGGTAGAGCTAGTTCACCTTTTTCTTTTTGATGGAGAAAAAATTGAGGCGTTGGCTAACCCTGAACGTCTTCCTGAGCTTTTACGTCGAGCGACTGAGGTTTTCCTAGGTGTCGGCGGCATCGACGCATTAGCTGGAGATTTGAGAGCTCTAGAGCGTCGAACTAATAAAAAGAATGCTTCTGGGGGGGGCAACGACGAGCCACTGGCTGACGACTATGAGCAGCAGCTCGAAGAGTTAAAGGGGCAAATCGGTATATTGTCGCAACGTCAAGCCCAAGCTAGGAACGAGCTAGACGATGCGCAGCGCAAGTTAGAGGCCTACTCCGTCGAGGCGCAGCGTAGTGGCCTTAAAGCATATCAGCAAGCTGCGGATTTAGGGGCTCGAGCCAAACTTAGCAAGCAGCAAAATGAACAAGCGCAAATGGCGTTAGTAGCTGCCTTAGAGGATCCGCTCCTCCCTTTAGCATGGTTATCTCCACTTTGGGCTGGCTACAAGGCTCAGTGGCAGAAAGATCGCGATGCTAAGCACGCTAGCTTGCTGCTTGAAGAGTTTGCTGATCGTGACAAACGAATTTTGGAGCTATTAGCTGATAGGGCTCCGAACGCTCAACATGCTGTCGCTGACCTGTTAGCAGCTGACTTGCAGGAGCTGCGAGCGGTCGAAGAGCATTCGCCAGTATTTCTGCAAGGGGGGGACCCGTTTGAGTTAGAGCCGGGTCTAGAGCAAGCCAAACAACGTTTGAAAGCTGCGCAGGAAGACGTTGCGGTCACTCAACAAATTATGGAAAAAGCTCAGCAGGCAGCGGAGCAGATACCTGACGATGAACAAATTGGTTCTGTTTTTCAGGCTATGCAGAGTCTTACTCAAGCTGTTTCAGTCGCTGAATGGAAGTCACAAGAGCTGAGTCGAGAACTGGGCGAACTGAGGGGTAAACAAGCTCACTTCGAGCAGCGATACAACGCTGCAATGTCACGGAATCGAGCCGAGCTTAAGGAGGGTGCCTTCCAGCTTATTGCTTTGGAAGCTGCTGATCGTGCGAAATTAGCGCTGAACATCTTTCGAGATCGCCTATTAGCTTCCAAGGCAAAGTGGCTGTCAGAGATGATAACCGCCGAATTCAAGCAGCTACTTCGTAAGAGAAACTTGATCTCTCGTGTTTTAGTGGAACCGCAGACGTACGCGGTTTCCATCGAAGATGTAAATGGTTATACCTTGCCAATGGAGCGCTTATCAGCAGGTGAGCGGCAAATACTGGCTATTTCCGTATTGAGCGCGCTGATTCGAGAGCGCAAAGGTCGATTCCCAGTAGTAGTAGATACCCCTTTAGCGCGCCTAGATCGCCAGCATCGAGAAGCTTTAATCCATAACTTCTTCGCCAAGGTTTCTCATCAAGTGTTAGTGTTGTCCACGGATGAGGAAGTGGAAGGTAGTGTGCATGAGGCTTTGGAACAGCATCTGAGTCGAGAGTATGAATTGATTTTTGACGACGAGAGTCGTCGGAGTTTAGTTTCGGTAAAAGCTCATCAGACCCACTTGGTAATGACTAATGATTGACCGAATCCGTTTAACCGCGGCAGCGAAAATTCAGCTTTCTACTTTAAAGCGTAAGACCGGTATGGAGCATTATAATTCTATATGTCGGCATGCACTTTGCCTGTCTTTGGCCGAGCCATCTGTGCTGCCAGATGAGGAGTTCAATTATAGTGGCGGAGTAGAGATAGATTGGCGAGTCTTTACAGGCGGATTTGAAGAGCTATATCTTAACCTTTTGCTACAGCGTCTTCAGCAAGATGGTAAAGAACCAAGTGTTGAAAACATTAGGAAGCTATGTGTGAGTCATCTGCATCGAGGGCTCTCTTACCTCGCGGGTAAGAGCGATAGCTATCTAGCGGATACTATCTACCGAAACGTGTGTTAGGTAGAAAGCGAGCGGGTTGATTGGTGGGTTTGGTCTGTACCCTTGTGAAACAGAGTTTTTTGGCGGGTCCTTCTCAGTAGTGGGGCGACGCCCAACACTCAATGACGCGTTACACAGCCGCATGAATACCGATGACGTGCAGAGACGCAAACGATTCGCCGACGTAAGGCAAAAAACAGGCTACATTCACTGGTCAACCTTTCAGTTGTGGGGGGGGGCGGCGCACTGCAGTAAGGCCGTGCGCCTTCTGAAGGGCAGATTTTGCGTCTAGCTTCGAATCATGTGATAAGGCAAGATAGCCCCATTAACAGATTTTAAAGGATAACAGCATATGGCTATGCCGCCCGGCCCAAGAAATATTGACGTTTTTGGCTTGAAGCTGCGTGGCTCATTCGGTCGATTTCAAACCGATTCGAGTCATACGTTGAATTATCTGTCTACTACGCTCCGAATTAGTCAGCTTGAAAAGCTCAACGTAGCTGCAGATGTATTCAACATTCGCCGTGTAGCATTCGAAGAGCTTATTCAGAGGGATATTGATCATTCTAGGGTTGTTCGTATAGCTGAAGGCTACTTAAAAATGGGGAGCCAGCGGGCGGTGTTTTTTCCGCCGTTGTTGGTTTGTCTAGCGGTGATGGACGGCGATAACAATCTTAAGCCTAATTATGACTCTGTCATTCAGCAACCGATTTCAGAGGGCACTTTAAGTACGGTTTATGATCGTGATGGCTTCAAGCTAGACTTGTACCAAGCCGCACAGGGGCAAGGTGGGCGCGTAATAGATTGGCTTGGCGAGGCTGTAGAATTTTATGACTACGCGGCTATGCTTGGGGTCAATCCAGACCGTACGAAGTTGGTAACTTTAGACGGGCAGCATCGGCTTCAAGCGCTACGGCTGCTAAATAGTAAGCCGGAAACTAAACAGATCGTGGCAAATATTGAACAGCCTGTTTGTATAGTTTGGATGCCCTTAGCTACGGCGGAGGCGGATGAGCAGATTGTCAAAGACTTGCGCGATATTTTTGTTACAGTCAACTCAGAACCACAGCGTGTTAGTGGACATTTCATCTTGTTACTTGATGACTCAAGTAACGCAGCCTCTGCGGTTCGTTCCTTAGCTAACCAGTGGAAACATGATATAGAGGACAACAATTGGAGCCGTCTCCATTTGTTAGAGTGGAATACACGCGAGAATCAAAGTACCGACGCCAGATTGCGACCTTTTTCTATCACCACTGTGTCTATAATCGCCGGTATACTTGAGAATTATTTGTTTGGTGTCCCGCGTTTGGCCGCAGCGATGCTGCACCTCGGAGAGTGTGAGGATAAGCTAGAGGAAATCGACCCTGAATTTGATCCGTTGGGGATGCGTGACCAATCTCCAGGGCTGCGTATTGATCCAATAATTAGGGAGCAAATTAACTCTCACCTTACTCCTGCGCTAGATATTCTATTGCGTAAGTTGCGTCCATATCAAGAGCTTGAATCTCGCTTAGGTAAAGCGTTTGCTAAAGTCAAAAAGCAGACCGATCTTGGGAATCCGGCAAGTGCAAGCTTGTCTAACTATCTTGCTCGATTTGTTTATAATGAGCGAGAGATGTATGACGAACTCGCTCAGGGCGCTTGGGCAGTATTCAAGGCTGACACCCAAGTGCCAGATAAAGATGTCGTGTATATGCGACAAGCCTTCCAGCAAGGTTATATGCGCTTTTGGTTAACTCTGGCTCGTGAGCTAGCTCACCAAGGGGTTGATAATATTCACATAGTGAATGCTGCAGTAGCGGCTTCTAATGTGTTCGTAGCATCTTCCCAGTTAGATTATTTGAGTGAGCATCAATTATATACTCGCAGGGTGCTTTGGAAGAACGATAACATCAATTTTGGCGCGCAGTGGGCTAGAGATGCATGGGCCGATGTTCAGCTTGCTGCTCTTCTGCGTCGAGACGTGCGCGAAGC
Organism: Pseudomonas sp. EYE_354; assembly: GCF_023148575.1. Taxonomy (NCBI): domain Bacteria; kingdom Pseudomonadati; phylum Pseudomonadota; class Gammaproteobacteria; order Pseudomonadales; family Pseudomonadaceae; genus Pseudomonas; species Pseudomonas sp. EYE_354. The sequence continues at coordinate 85,011 of NZ_JAHXNQ010000005.1, read as the reverse complement.
GTTAATAGAGCAGTTGAAAGCCAACATGGATTTAGAGCAGCAGGGAGTTTTTGATCGTCGATTGTTGGCTTTAGGTACAGATGCGGCGCTACGTTATTCCTCAACAATGCTTGATCAAATATCCCGAGATGTTAAGCGCAATTTAGCTGATTTTTTCGGCGAAACCGAAGCTGGTTCTCTAAGAGATTTGAGAAAGAGTGATCCGGCTGCATTCGAGGAAAGTACTGGCGAGAAGGCTATGGAGAAGTTTAGGGAGGCATTAACTCGTTTTGCCAATCAGCTCGAACAGGATCCTTCTGATCTTTGGCCTGTGGAGTAAGCATGTGCTGTGGACAGAAGGAACTTCGCTAGGCGGTGCTCGCATCGTTTACGTTAAGCACAATGATATGGATGATGCCAGTCTGCACATTAGTTGTGGTAATTGGCCTAACGTAGAGCAGGTTGTAAGAGTGCTCCCTGCCGGTTGTGCGCACGTCGATGTGATAGACGCTTTAGTACGTCTGCAGGGTATTAAAGACTGTGTCCGGCAACAAATTGATACGCCAGGGTTTCTCGCTGCCGTTGGTACGTTGCAAGAGTCTGTCCGGGATATAGTGCAGTCTGCTTGTGAATTGTTAGTTGGCTTGAGGCGCTTCGATATTAATGCAGTATGTACATCTGCTGCACGCCTAGAAATTTTTAGCGGAATGTCTAATGTTTTACCTGTAAGTTCACAGCGTCTTCTCATAAAAGTTTCACAATTTGCATCGGATTTTGGACGTACTTCATTACATGAGTGGAGCTTGCCTGCTTTCTTCATTCATGATGACGCATTACCTAAACACCGAGTTTGGTGGAAAGAGCCTGCATCGTTGGCTAACTCTTTAGAACGTTCAAGCCAGCGTTTTGCCGCTATTCTAAATGGTGGGATACCTTCTAGCCTGCAAAAAATCAAAGAGTGGATTGAGGCAATTAAAGAGGAAGCAGCAGATTTGCATTTAGAGGTGACATCTACGCGGAAGGAGTCTGATGTTTTCAGGCAGGCCTCAGCGTTTATGACGGTTTCCTCGGATATTCATTATGCTAATAAAAATTATGTGCTTGCTTTACTATTCTTGCACAGGGCGGCTGAATGGCTGCTTGCGGCTAAATGCGCAGATCAAAACATGCTTGATTTTACCTCCCGTAGTGGAGCTAGAATGGCCACTCCGAATAAGGAGTGGGTTGGCTTTGATGCTCTGCTTTCTGCTCTATCTAATGGTGGTTTTTCTCTTAATGGAATGTCGAACGATTTAATTAAATTGAACTCTTGGAGAAATCTTTTTGTATACACGCATCATATGTCTTGCCCTCGGACGGTTGATGCTGAGAGTTTATTCGTGAGAATCAGGAATGGATTGCCTGATATAGCTAACAGTAAATGGAAGGGCGCAGTGAAGGCATTGGGCGAGCCTTGGCCATTAGAGCTAGAGGATATGCTTGATCCGAATGGTGACCTAAGAAGCGCGTTTTCAGTTCATTCGGCTTTATCATTGGTTGTATAGCTGATTCGACTTTTTGAGTAATAAATTCCTGAAGGCGATTTCAAGTTTATGTTGTGGCTAATAAGCTGACTATTGGTTGGTTTGGCTTCGCGTTTAAGTCTGCGATACTTACATCGTAAGTTGTGGGTTGATTCGCCAGCCGGAACAAACTGGTCGATTGACAGAAAACGATACGATGTAAAGTTAGAACTCCAGCTTACATTGATTTGACCGATACCACTTCCACAAACCTGAATTTTTTTCTGGCCGTCTTTGTTGCGTCTTGCTCGGCTACTAAAGAGCTCAGCGTATCGGCCTCATGCACAATCTCGTGCATCTCTCCTTCGAATTCATTTCCCACGCGCAAGGTGACTTTCAGCCTGGGTGTGAAGCCTTTTGAGGCTTGTTGTTTATTCGCCTTCTTTACCGGTTTCGCTAGCATGACATCCGAGATGGTATTTTGCGCGCGAGAGTCAATCGCAGGTACAGTGGGCTCAGATTCACCGAATAGCGCCCGGCGCATCTCGTCTTCCGTCAACTCTGCATTCATGCCGTTTCTTCCTTAGGCGTTATGTCTACCATCTAATTCTAACATCATGGCCGGATTCTGTAATAAAGAGAGGTTGGGCGGACTGAGCGCAAGGCAATAGATGTGGATGAGCGTTATCTTCTGCCTGACGCTTTCATGAGGATACGGCGCTTATTGACACTCATGCTTGTATTGTTGCTACTTCACATTTACGCTTTGCGTCGTCGCGGTCAATCCCGTGGCCGGGTGTCAGAACCTGAATTGTTCGAGGCGCATAGCGCCATAGCCAGCGATTAAGTGCTTACAGAGGCTTAGCTGCTGCTTTTCTATGGCGGTCCGTGCGGGGCAGGCTTAGGCCTGGCCGGTTCCCTCGGACGCCGGTTTCTGACCCCCGTACGGTCCGCCACCCATTTCGTGTCAGAACGGCTGGGTGGACGGCTCCTTAACTGTCCGAGGAGAGAAGGAAATGACCTGTCCCCCTTTTAAGCCCGTGCGCCGCCCTAGGTGTTTTTTTAGTACCACAAACTATCTCGGAGGATTCCGTGATGTTTGATCTCTCGCTTCTCATTGGCCTTCCCAAACCCAACAGCATCGATACCGCGTTGCTCACCCCTGAAGATGCCGCCATTAAACTACGGCAGGCTGCCACTCTTCGGCTTAATGGAGCACAGAGTATTCTGCTTCATTTTCCGCAAGATGTTGAACTGGCGGTAGAGCTGTTGGATGACGCAGCAGTGCTGTTCGACAAGGCATTCCGATATCTGTCGGGTATCCCTGCTCAGCGCGTTCATCAACAGATTGGTGAGTACGTCTCTGTCCCTTCCGCTGAAGGCTGTCCCGGTATCCGAACACCATGGGGCAATGAATTCCGCCCGATGATTGAGGACGGCGTTCGATGCGCTGAGACCTGGCTCGATGGCTCATCATTGCCGCTGTGGTGGGCACTGGCGCAAAACCGAAAGCATCACCGTCCGGGTGATCCTCAAGAAGCATTTGAAGGAGGTTTTTTGCTGCGGTTGCAGCAGACGCTGATCATGCGACGTGAGGCCGTCACTTCTCAATCAACCCCGCTTTGATGCCTGAGTCTGTAATTGACGTTTGAGATTTGCTTTTCCCGCCAAACCCTCCGATCCAGCGATCTTTGATCGCGCCGATCGGAGGGTTCACTCGCTTTTCTCAAAGCCGCGGCGTTCCACCCTCCCATTCTCAAATTTGACGAACGCCACGCTTGCTTTCACCCGTCAGTAATTCCCTGCAACCTTTATCAAGCGCAGCGCCATTTCAGTGTATGTGCGAATCTTTTCGTTGGGCATGGATGTAGGTGTGGCGACAGCGGCGACGCCGGCGACAACCCACGTAGAACGTGGCCTGGAGCATGGCGACAAAATTGGCGACAGTCGCCACTTTCTGAGCACTTCGGCAGTGACGCTTGACCGCCTTTTCGAGTGGGTATAAAAATTGGCGCACGGATCGCTGTCGTTGACAGCACCTGCCCAGGTAGCCAGAACCTTTAAGGCTACGCCACTTGTGTGGTGGTTCTCCCAAAGTGCGATTAGCATCCGGCAGCTCGCACGGTCACTCCCTAAGAGTGATGGGTGCTCACTCGACTTATCTGCCCACTGCGGCAGACGATGGACCTACCTCGCTGCGCTGCAGCAACCTCACCTATCGGCACACTTCGCTGCGCCAGACCGCGCCCGTCTCTTTCTTCTGGAAAGAGACGGGCGCTCGTACCACTGCTGTAAGCCATGTCGTACAAGGCATTGCCGCAACTCTCCTCGTGACAATCGGCCTGACAACTCCGATTCGTCGCCATCCGCAATAACACAGGCACCGGTGCCGCAGCCTATGGACAGGCTGCACCTGACTGACAGTCGGGTATGCCCCTGGTGTCGATGTTGTTGCCTTCTCCCACTCAGGATCTCCAGGTGCCGAACTCGTCAGTCGGCACAGCCTCCACCCGCCCGCATCTTCGGATGCGTTTAAGGAGGCCTGATTCATGGGTTCATGCCCTTGCTCCCGGTCGTAAGGAGCCGTGCGTTCCGCGTCAGTGAACACCTCACAGGCCGCAGGGGCCTTGATCCCTGATAACACTCAACAGCCGTGGCGGGACTACGTGAGGACAACCAGCAATGAACGAGGAGAGGGCCCATGCAGCAGTTAGATCCGAAGCTTGAACTACCACGACCACCTCGACCGCTGATTGAGTCGAATCCCGTGGCCCAGCCTTATCCGGTGCAGGCACTGGGTGGGATTCTTGGGCCTGCGGTGGAGCGCATGGCCGAGGTTATCGGCGTGCCCCAAGCACTGGCCGCGCAATCGGTGTTGGCCACCTCGGCGCTGGCCACCCAAGGACATGCGGGCTTACAGCTCGACGGGAGAAATTATCCCCTGTCGCTGTACCTGATCACGGTGGCCGCGTCAGGGGATCGTAAAACGGCGGCAGATCGATTTGCATTGCTGCCCGCGCGGCAATGGGAGCGTGAGCAGTGGCAGCGCTATAGCGAACAGCTCGCCCGGTACCGTGTTGCGCAGCGACAGGCATTGCGTGTCAACCCTGTCGAACCCGGCTCCACAGTAAGCATTGCGCTTGAAGCGGAGCCCTCTGCACCCAGACTTATCACCACAGATCCAACCATTGAAGCCCTGATCAAGGGGCTCTGTCATGACTTGCCCAGCATGGGGCTGTTCTGTGATGAGGGCGGACAATTTCTCGGCAGCAGCACCATGAGTCGGGATAACCGTTTGAAAGCGGTTACGGCCTTGTCGTCACTCTGGGACGGTAGCCCTATTGATCGTGCTCGCTCGATGGCAGGCGAAAGCCTTCGGGCTTATGACCGACGCTTGAGCCTGCACCTCATGCTTCAACCGTACTTGGCCATGCAGTTACTCAGTGACCCGTTGCTGCAGGGGCAAGGCATCCTCGGTCGTTGCTTGATGACCTGGCCAACCAGTCTAGCCGGGCAACGGAGCTACCAGGCTGTCGACTTGTCCAAAGACGCCGCCCTGAAGCGATATCACCGCCGCCTTTCGGCCCTGTTTTATCAGCCCTGGTCGCTTTCCGCTGATGGTGCCTTGCAGCTATCACCGCTTAGCCTCAGCCCGTTAGCCCGCCGTCGCTGGATTGATCTACATGATGCTATCGAAGCTCAGTTGGGTGAGTTTGGCGAGCTGGCCAGCGTACGGCCCAGCGGATCGAAGGCCGCCGACAACCTGCTGCGCGTCGCCGGCAATCTGGCAGTTGTGGAGGAGAGCAGCGTCGTGGAGGTCGATCATATCCAACGGGCCTCAGCCTTAGTCGGCTACTACCTCACCGAGATCCAGCGCCTGACCGAGCAGGAACCGATGTGCAGGGTAAAAGAGGAGGCAGACCGGCTGCTGCGCTGGCTGCAGGTCAAAGATTGGAAGCGCTTTAGTATTCGAGACCTGAACCGCAACGGCCCCCGCTTTGCCCGTAAAAGCAGTCGCCATGCCACCAAGCTGTTAGTCGAGTTGCTTGATCATCAGTGGCTGATCACCGACGGCCACACCTTCGAGGTGCGCCATGTTTAATCTTGATGAAGCACTGCGCAACCACTTAGCTCAACGTCACAATGAGCCGAAAGTGTGGTTTGTCGCCGCGAGTGTCGCCACTTTGTCGCCACGCTCAAAACCAGGTAGGACAAGGGTTGTCGCCGCTGTCGCCGATGTCGCCACCGATCGTAAAACTGTCACCTCGACGACAGCCATTATCCAGTGGTTAGAAAAGGAGGGGGCGCATCTCTACGTCGTCGACAACGCGCTATGTTTTCGCCCTACTGATTGGGCCCAGTTCGCCATCGTAGGCGCACACTGGCGAGCCCTTCAACATCAGCTCGCTGCAGTCGATCAGGAGCAGAAAAATGGCTCGCGTCGATAAGCGAGCGGGGCGCAATTTCGGCTTTGGTCGCCAGCTCAGCTATGCCGGACCGCAAGCCTTGAAAGATCTATTTGGCGAGGGCCATTTTGCTACCGTCAAAGCCCATAGCGATCGCTGGCAAGCATTCGTGCGTTGGTGTCGATCCGAGGAAGGGCCGAGACTCAATGACGCGCGACAGATCGACCGCGAGACCCTCATGCGGTACGCCGCCTTTATGCGGCAGCAGGTTGAGCAGCGTAACGTCGGCATCGCCACCGCGCAGAACCGACTGTCAACCGTGAACCGAACGATGGCTGCGCTGCGCGGTGATCAGTACGTCAAAATCCCCAGTCCGAGCAAGGCGCTGGGTTTGCAGCGCTCAAGCGTGCGCGTGGAGGCCCCGCAAGGCCAAGATCGTGCTCAGATCGAGTTGATCGCACGCGCACTGTCAGAGCGAGGTCAGCAACGAGTGGCTGCAATTGTGCATCTGGCCCGGGAGACTGGTATGCGCCTGCGTGAAGCGATCTTGGCGGACCTGCCCCGACTGCAACGTGAGGCCGGGCGACTGGGCAAGATCAATATTCAGGACGGCACCAAAGGCGGTCGATCAGGCGCGTCAGCACCGCGTTGGATCGTGATCACAGATCAAATCCGTGGCGCCTTGCATAGGGCCTGGGAGGCTTCACCCAGTCGCAGTCGGAACCTGTTGGCCCCCAATGAGAGCTACAAAGAGTTTATGCAATCAGTTGTGCGACCGGCACGGGACATCTTGCATGAGCATGGATTGAAAGGCTTTCATGAGCTGCGGGCGGCTTACGCCTGTGAGCGTTATGAGCGACTGACTGGCTTCAATACACCCGTCAATGGCGGTCGCGTTCATCGAGAAGATCGAGAGCTTGATCAGCGTGCACGACAGCAGATCAGCCACGAATTGGGACATAACCGCATCGATGTGGTGAGTGCCTACATCGGAGGCCGGCGATGACGGCCGAGTTCGACATAGCGTTGTTCCTGCGCCCCGTGCTCAAAGGTGCACATGCCACGCAGCAGCGGCACATCAGGCAAGCAGAAAGGATGCACGAGGTGATTCGTGAACGCTGGGGTTGCGCGACTCCCTGGTCCTGGAGAGAAAAGCACGTGAGATGGTTTCTGGAGCACTATTTGCGATGCTCAGCTCCAGATACCATTTACTACTACGAGTTAACAGCAGGGTTGATCCGCCGTAGAAAGGCAAAAATCGTGGTTGCCTGATAGACCTTTAAGCGTGAGCCCCTGAGTATGGGAATGCGGAGCCTTCCCATACTCAGGGGCTTGGCTGAAAAAGCGCAGGCATACCAGATATCTGGCAACTGTCGTCACTCCTTTCGCCCTACTACACGACACGGATCGTAGCCGGTGGCGCGTACCTTTTGGATGTTCAGCGAATCGGTACGACGTTGCGATCTCTGGTTTGATTGATAGCCGATGCCGACAGGCTGCCGGTGGCCGCCTTCTGGATATGTTCACTCCACCAAGCCATCATCGGACGCCGGCGTTCGATGTAGTCCGTCCTGTTGTAGGCGCTACGAACTTCGTCCTTGTCGACATGCGCCAGCGCGACCTCGATCAGCTCCGGATCCCATCCATGTTCATTCAGGATGGTGCTCGCCATCGAGCGCAAGCCGTGGCTGACTAAACGGTCCTGAAAGCCCATGCGCTTCAACGCCATGTTGGCGGTCTGGCTATTGGAATGGGTGCGGGGATTTCTATCTGAGGGGAACACGTACTCTCTGTTACCACTGAGTTGCTTGAGCGTCTCCAGTAACGAAAGTGCCTGATCGGTGAGGGGGATTGTGTGCGGGCGACGCTTTTTCATGCGCTCTGGCGGAATGGTCCAAATGCGCTTGTCGAAGTCGATATCTGCCCATCGTGTGGTGGCTGCTTCGGCAGGGCGGGTCATCGTATGCAACTGCCATTCGATCAGGCAGCGGGTCGTGCGTTTGATGCTGGCATTCGCGATTTCCATCATGAGCTCGGGAAGCTCCTCAGGTGGTAGCGCAGCCATGTTCTCTTTCTTGGGTTTCTTGAACACCGCCCGAATTCCATTGAGGGGGTTCGCAAATATCAGCCCGGAGTTGACCCCGTAGGTCATGATCTCGTTGAGTCGTTGACTCAATCGTTTCACGGTTTCGAGGCTCCCTTTGGCCTCGATTGGGCGAAGGATCTTGATAACCATCGGAGCAGTGATTTGAGAGAGTGGCGTTGTTTTCATGCTTGGGAAAACATGCAGCGTCAGCGATCTCCAAATGTCTTCGGCGTAGGCTTTGGTTACGGAGTCTTTCTTCAACTCGAACCAGGCCGTGGCCACCTTCTCGAAAGTGTGTTCAGTCTCAGCAAGTTTGGCTTGCCTTACCTCATCACGCCGGGTTTTGGGATCAGTGCCCAGAGCGAGCAACTCTCGCGCCTCTGCGGCTTTCTTCCGGGCGCTTGCTAGCGAGAGGTCGGGGTATGGACCAAGCGCCATGTTGATACGGCTTCTGGTCAACGGCTCGCGGTAATTGAAGTTCCACATCATCGAGCCGCTGGCGCGTACTCGAAGCTGCAAGCCATCGCCGTCGCTGAGGACGAAGTCTTTACCAGTTGCCTTGACCGCTTTGAGCTGGCGATCGGAGAGGCGGGTTGCGTTAGTAGGCATGGGTGCTACCTCCAGCACCGTTTTGGTATCCTGAAAATAGCATTTGGCAGTCCGGGATACCACCCGGGATACCAAACCGGCTGGAACTCAGAAATTCTCCAAAGCTCCCATAAGCGCTGAAGCTCCTGTATTTAATGGATTTCAGGCACAAAAAAAGACGTCCGTGGACGTCTTTAGATGATGAAATGGTGGAGCCGGGGGGATTTGAACCCCCGTCCGCCAGTACTCCGCTGTCGGTACTACATGCTTAGCCGTTTCTATTAAGTTAACCCTCAGCGACCCGAAGGGCAGGGTGCTTTGGGCGAGTTGTGTAAGTTTTAGCCGCTTCGTCCACAACGTACTGCACGGCGATTCTGTTCTATATGACAATCACTTTGGGTTTACAGACATCCCCTGGTGATTGCTGGACCCGAAGGTACCAGAAGCTCAGGTCTAAGGCTGCTTACGCAGCGATAGCGAATTCCTGGCCGTAGTTTTCGTCATTGGCAACTATAAGTAGTTGCAACAGTGGATTTACGAGTTCTGTTACCAACTCGGCATGCACCTAAAGTTTCGCGACCGGCGTCGAATCCTAAACGGCCCCGTGCTTGTAACTCGTTGTTTCATAGTGAGTGACAAGCCTGTGCAGTGTACGCCAAATGGTCACGGAAGGCCAACCCGAAGGTTGGCCTCGCGCCTATTCGCCGCCTTTGTCCATGTTCTGCAGGTCCTGCAGCGCCTTGGAGGTGATCTCGATGCATTTTTTGTCATCACCGGCGGCGTGGGCGGCCTTCGCCTGGGAGACGGCCGTGTCGACCTCGCCACTTTTGCCACTGGTGTCGGTGGCGAGCAGTGCTTTGCCGTTGTTGATTTTATCCAGGTTGATTTTGCACAGGTCGGCCTCACCCGCCGCAAAGGCAGGGGAGGTCAACATCGCAGCAGTAATGAACAAGCCAGCAAGAGCGGAACGCTTCATGGGGTATCTCCTTGCGTAAAAGGGCTCGACGCTGCTGGCGTTCAGGGGCTGCCAGCGACATCACTGAAGGGCCTCGTTCGTCGAGGCCTATGCAGATGACTGCGTCGGCGCGCAGGGGTTCTGTTTTTTTGCAGGGTCAGTGCGCGCGTGCCTGTGTTACGCGGTCCACGAGATACACCAACCCGTGGTAATCGATGCCGCCATGCTGGCTCAGGCCGATCTCGCAGGTGCGGCTGGTGGAGATGCCTTCGCTGCAATGCTGCACCGCGTCTTTGAGGCTGCGCAGCGAGTGTGCGTTGAGTTGCGGTGTGGTGAAGCCTTTGTCGCCCGCGAACCCGCAGCAATGGATGCCTTCCGGAATCACCACGGTTTTGGCGCAGCGCCGGGCCAGGTCGATCAGCGCCTGGCTTTCGCCCAGGTGCTGGGTGCTGCAGGTGACGTGCACGGCGATCGGCGCTTCCTGAGGGGTGAAGTCGAGCCGATCCATCAGGTGCGTGCGGATAAAGCGTACGGGGTCATAGAGGTCCAGACGCGTTTCGCCGATGTCTTGTACCAGGCGCAGGGTGCAGGGGCTGGTGTCGCAATAGATAGGGTCCAGGCCGCCACGGCTTGCATGCAGTAGCGCGCCGATCAACTCCTGGCGCTTATGCTCTGCCTGTTCGGCGTACCCTTTGGAGGCGAAAGGTTGGCCGCAGCACAGGCTGTCCAGGTTGTCGGGAAAGACAACCTGGTAACCGGCTTTTTCCAGCAGGCCACGGGTTTTGTCGTGCAGCGACATCTGCTCTTTATCGTCGGCGGCTGGGCCCATTGCCCGCGATACGCATGCCGCCAGGTAGACCACCCGTGGTCGTTCGTCTGTCACAGGTGGGCTGAAGCGAATGGCCTTCTCCGGTTGTGGCATTGCGTCAGACCACTGCGGGACCTGCCCTTTGGACAGGTGGGTCACCGCCGCCGACCACTTCGCCAGGCGCGGTGAGCCCAGCAGCATGCGCGCGCCGTTAGCCACGTGCAGGGTAAAACGCGCACCTTGCAAGGCGGTGGCGAAATGGGTGGCGAGCCATTCGGCGGTTTTCGTACGGTCAGCGTCATGGCTACGCAGCTTTTTCACCAGGTCGCCGGTATTAATGCCTACGGGGCAGCGTTGGGCACACAGCCCGGTGGCGGCGCAGGTCTCGATGCCTTGGTAGTGATAGGCCTCTTCCAAGTCGGTGGTATCGATGCCGGCGCGTTTTTTTGCCTGGATGTCACGCCAGATCACGATGCGCTGGCGCGGGCTTAAGGTCAGCCCTTTGGACGGGCACACCGGCTCACAGAAGCCACACTCGATGCACTTGTCCACCAGTTCATCGGCCGCCGGCAGCGGCTTGAGGTGCTTGAGGTGAATCTGCGGGTCCTCGCTGAGCACCACATCCGGGTTGAGTATGCCGTTGGGGTCGAGCAGACGCTTGAGTTGCCACATCAACTGGTAGGCATCGCTGCCCCATTCCAATTCCACGAAAGGCGCCATATTGCGGCCGGTGCCGTGCTCGGCTTTCAGTGAGCCACCGAACTCCACCGCCACCAGGTGTGCAACGTCGTCCATGAACGCTTGGTAGCGTGTGACTTCTTCGGCGCTGTTGAAGCCTTGGGTGAACACGAAGTGCAGATTGCCTTCCAGCGCATGTCCGAAAAGAATGGCTTCGTCGTAGCGGTGTTTGTCGAACAGGGCGATCAGGCGGTTCACGCCGATGGCCAATTGTTCGACCGGGAAGGTGACGTCTTCGATGATCACCGTGGTGCCGGTTTTGCGCACGGCGCCGACGGCGGGGAAGGTGTCTTTACGGATGGCCCACAGCCGAGCGTTTTCTACAGGGTCTTCGGTAAAGTCGACCTGCTTTTCCACTGGGAAAGAGGCCAGGGACGCCATGATCAGCGCCAGTTGTTCATGCAGTAACGAGGAGGACGCGGCGCGGGATTCGATGAGCAGCGCGCAGGCGTTTTCCGACAGGTGTTGTACGAAAGCCGGCATGCCCGGCTTGTTCTGCACCGAGCGCATGCTGCGTCGGTCCAGCAGCTCCACGGCCGAAACCGGTTGGGTTTTCAGCACGGTTACCGCGTTGCAGCAGGTCTCGACGTCTGGGAACACGATCAACGCCGAGGCTTTGTTGGGGTGATCGACCACAGTGTCGTAAGTGACGGCACTGATAAACCCCAACGTGCCTTCGGAACCTACCAGCAGGTGGCTGAGAATATCCAGTGGCTCATCGAAATCCACCAGGGCGTTGAGTGACAGGCCGGTGGTGTTTTTCAGACGATATTTGTGGCGAATTTTTGCAGCCAATTCGGCGTTTGCCCGCGTCTCACGGCCCAATGTCGCCAGGCGCTCAAGCAGTGCGCCGTGCTGCTTGCGAAAGGCGCTGACACTGGCGGCATCTTCAGTGTCCAGGCGGCTGCCGTCGGCGAGCACCAGGCGAATGCCCGCCAGGGTGTGATAGGTATTTTGTGCGGTGCCGCAGCACATACCGCTGGCGTTGTTGGCGACGATACCGCCGATCTTGCAGGCATTGATCGACGCAGGGTCTGGTCCGATCTTGCGCCCGTAGGGGGCCAGCCAGGCATTGGCCTGGGCGCCGATGACGCCGGGTTGCAGGCGGATCTGCGTACCTTGCCCGCGAATTTCGCGGCCGTTCCAGTTGTCGCCCAAGACGATCAGCACCGAGTCGCTTATCGCTTGGCCCGACAGGCTGGTGCCTGCCGCGCGAAAGGTCACCGGTACGCGGTCACGCTGTGCCCATTGCAGCAGCGCGACGACTTCGTCTTCCGACTCCACGCGGATTACCAGTCGTGGGATCAATCGGTAAAAACTGGCGTCGGTGCCGAAAGCCAAGGTGGAAAGCGGGTCGTCGAAGCGTCGATCCTTGGGGATCAACTGTGCGACGTCAGTAAGGAAAGCGGCGGGCAGACTCATGGGGCCTCCAGGCTCAGCACCCCCAGGGCGCCGTATTAACACGATTGCGCAAAACCGACGCCGGGATGACTGCCCGGCGTCGTTTCTTACCCTATTGCTTGTGCCTTTAATGCACCAGCATGCCGGTAAGCCAGTAGGCCTGAGCCAGGGTAATCAGGCCGACGATGGTGGCGAAAAACAGGCTGTGTTTGAGGGTGAAGCGGAACAAGTCCGACTCTTTGCCCACCAGGCCTGTCGCGGCGCAGGCCACGGCAATCGACTGTGGCGAGATCATCTTGCCGGTCACGCCGCCACTGGTGTTTGCGGCGACCAGCAGGGTGTCGTTGACGCCGATCTGGTGCGCAGTAGTGGCTTGCAGCGAGCTGAACAGGGCGTTGGACGACGTGTCGGAGCCTGTCAGAAAAACCCCCAGCCAGCCAAGGAATGGCGAGAAGAACGGGAAGGCTGCCCCGGTGCCGGCCAATACCAGCGCCATGGTCGAAGACATGCCGGAGTAGTTGGTGACGAAAGCGAAGGCCAGCACCATGCCGATGGACAGGATCGGCCAGCGCAACTCGTAGAAGGTCTCTTTTAAAGTGGTAAGACCAATTTTCGGGTTGATTTTCAGTACCAGCATCGAAATCAATGCGGAGAAGAAGATCGCGGTGCCGGTCGCTGAAATCGGGTCCAACTTGAACACCGCTGGAATCGCGGTTGGATTGGTGACGATGGGCGCGACCTTGACCACCATCTGATCCAGGTGCGGGATCGCGAAGTTGAAGACCCAGCTGTACATCGAGCCGCCGGCGGCGAACATCGCCTTGAACGGTTTGAGCGTCCAGATGGTCACGAGCACGGTGAGAATCAGGAACGGCGACCAGGCTTTGACAATCTGTCCCAGGCTGTAGGGCGAGGCGATGGTGCTGCGTGGCAAGCCGAAGCCGCCGGCGCTGGCGGTGACCGCTACGCCAGAGGTGGCGCCGGCGATCTGCGCGCCTGCGGTGCGCTTGGGTTGCCAGATTTTAAGGAACAGCGTCAGGGAAATCAGGCTGGCCAGGGCCGAGGTGATGTCCGGCAGTTCCGGGCCGATGAAGTTGGACGTGAAGTATTGGGTGATGGCAAAACTCAGGCCTGCTACCAGCGCTGCCGGCCAGGTCTCGCGAACGCCGCGCAAGCCGTCCATCATGAACACTAGCCAGAACGGCACGAACAGCGACAGCAGCGGCAGTTGGCGGCCGGTCATAGCGCCGATTTTGAATGCATCGATGCCGGTCACTTGGCCTGCAACGATGATCGGGATCCCTAGTGCGCCAAAGGCGACAGGGGCCGTGTTGGCAATCAGGCACAGGCCTGCTGCATACAGCGGATTGAAGCCCAGGCCCACCAGCAGCGCGGCGGTAATCGCCACGGGTGCGCCGAAACCTGCAGCCCCTTCGAGGAAGGCCCCGAAGCAGAAGCCGATCAGCAACACTTGCAGGCGTTGGTCGTCAGTGATCGACAGCACCGAGCTGCGAATAATCTCGAACTGGCCGCTCTTGACGGTGAGTTTGTAGAGGAACACCGCCGCGACGATGATCCACGCGATGGGCCACAGGCCATAGGCAAATCCATAGCCGGCGGCGGCAAGTGCCATGTCCACGGGCATCTGGAAGGCGAAGATCGCGACCAGGATCGACAGCGCCAGCGTAATGCTGCCGGCCACATGACCTTTGAGACGAAACACGGCCAGGGCCAGGAAGAAGAATACGATCGGGATGACGGCGGCCAGTGCGGACAGGCCGAGGCTGCCGAGTGGGCTGTAAAGCTGTTGCCAGGTTTGCATATGGGGTGGCCCCTGATTGTTGTTGTTTGGTCAGCTTGGATAATTGGTAATACCAATTTACAATCGCTGTGGGCTAGGTTAAAAGCCTTCGGGGGGATGTGTCAATTTGCCGCCTGAGAAACTTTGGTCGTAGGTGAGCGGTTGGCCCATCTGATCGGGTAAAGCGAAGGCGTTCTGGTAGGTGCTGGAAATGCGGTGATAGGCCAGAATAGAGGCCCCGGCGAGTGGTCGGGATGGTGGAGAGCGAGTTATGGGGTTTGATCTGGTGCGTCAGCGCCGTTTGTCTGACGATATTGTCGAGCAGCTCGAGGGCATGATCCTTGAGGGCACGCTGAAGTCTGGCGAGCGCTTGCCGGCTGAGCGCGCGTTGGCCGAACGGTTCGGTGTGTCGCGCCCTTCGCTGCGCGAGGCGATTCAGAAGCTGGCGGCCAAGGGGCTTCTGGTGAGTCGTCAGGGGGGCGGCAATTATGTTGCAGAGTCCCTGGGGTCAACCTTCAGCGATCCGCTGCTTCACCTGCTGGAAAACAATCCTGAGGCGCAGCGCGATCTGTTGGAGTTTCGTCAAACCCTTGAAGCGTCGTGTGCTTATTACGCGGCGTTACGCGCGACCGAAGTCGACCGTGAGCGGCTGACGGCGGCGTTCGATGCGCTGCAGGATTGTTATGCGCGCGTCGACGAAGTGAGTCGGGCGGAGGAGGGCGCGGCGGATGCGAGGTTTCATTTGGCCATTGCCGAGGCCAGTCATAACGCGGTGTTGCTGCACACTATTCGCGGGTTGTTCGACCTGCTTAAGCGCAACGTGGTGACTAACATTGGCGGGATGTACCAGCAGCGCACGGAAACCCGCGACATGCTGATCAGTCAGCATCGGGATCTGTACCTGGCGATTATCGAGGGGCGCGCGGAGCAGGCACGAGAAGTGTCGACGCGTCACTTGGAGTATGTGCAGGAGGTGTTGGAGGAAGTGCGTCAGGAGGTTCAGCGCGTCGCGCGTGCGGAGCGGCGCAAGGGGATGTAGCCAGGGGGGATTCCCAAGGCCACATCGTTACAAGGATTAGTCTTCCTTGCCCTTGTTGCGCACGGCGCGATGCAGCTCACGATTGGAATCACGCTCGCGCTCGGTATCGCGCTTGTCGTATTCCTTTTTGCCCTTGCCCAGTGCGATCTCACACTTGACCAGGTGCTTGCTCCAATACCAGGACAGGCAGATGCAGGCATAGCCCTTCTGCTGTACGGCGGCGGCGAGCTTTTCCAGTTCGCGGGCATTGAGCAACAGCTTGCGTGTACGCACCGGGTCGGCAATCACGTGGGTGCTCGCGGTGGTCAGTGGCGTGATATGACTGCCGAGCAGCCATGCCTCACCGTCCTTGAGCAATACGTAGCTGTCGACCAGTTGCAGCTTGCTGGCGCGCAGACTTTTTACTTCCCAGCCGGCCAGGACCAGACCAGCCTCGAAACGATGTTCGATGAAGTAATCGTGTCGCGCCTTTTTATTTTGCGCGATGGTCCCTGTAGGGTGTTTCTTTTGTTTAGCCATAGGGGCGGCATTATAGGGAGTTGCGAGCGTGTCGGCTACGGTCAACCTGCGTGCTTGAGCGTGTTGGACGAATCCCGGACAATGCGGGCAGTTCTTTGGTTTTTTTCTCTCGCGAATCGGGCTGTTCTTTCGCGATGTTTGCTGCTCAGCTGTGGAAATGACGCACACATGACGACGCATATTCAACGTTCGGCCCTGCTGCCTTATCCGGCGCAGGCGCTTTATGACCTGGTCAACGACGTGGCGCGTTACCCGGAATTCCTGCCTTGGTGCTCCACCGCCGAAGTGCTGGAAAACAGTGATGAGCACATGGTCGCCAGTGTGGGGGTGGCCAAGGGCGGGCTCAGCCAGCATTTTGTGACACGCAATGTGTTGGTGCCTGGCAAGTCTATTGAGATGAACTTGCAGGAGGGGCCGTTTACCCAGTTGCACGGCGTCTGGGTGTTCAAGGCGCTGACTGACAAGGCGTGCAAAATCAGCCTGGACCTATCGTTCGATTACGCGGGGCCGATTGTGCGCGCGACGCTGGGTCCGTTGTTCAATCAGGCGGCCAATACCCTGGTGGATGCGTTCTGCCAGCGGGCCAAGCAACTGCATGGTTGAGATTGAGGTTGTGTATGCCGCTGTCGATCATCAGGTCTTGCTGGTGGTGGCGGTGGCGGCGGGCACCAGTGTGCGGGCGGCGGTGCGTACGTCAGGCATTGGTGAGCGGTTTCCTGAACTGGATCTGGCTGATTGCCCTTTGGGGATATTCGGCAAGGTGGTCGCAGATCCTGAGGTGCGCGCTGTGCAAGCGGGTGACCGTATCGAGATCTACCGTCCTCTGCTGGCCGATCCGAAGGAAGTGCGCAGGTTGCGTGCAGCCAAGGCGGCACTGGCTAAACAGCGAGGTCTGTAGAGTCGCCAAACCACAGGCAACAAAAAGCCCGGCATGCCGGGCTTTTTTGTGAGCGCCGCGAAGTTACTGCGGGCTGGTGTCCAGAGGCTGTGGCGTCGGGACTGGAACGGTTTCCACCCCGTCGACGTCTTTCTGGATCTTGTCGAGCAAGGAGCCGGGCTTGGCCGGGACTTCGGACTTCGGCTTCTCGCCTTCCTGCGCGGGCGCAGTCACGTTAGTGCCGTTATCTTTGCCGAGCAGGGCTTCATCGCGGCTCACGCCAGGCATGAAGTCGCCGGACAGGCTGACGAGCTGGTCATTGCCATTGAAAATGACGCTGACGCGTTCCTGCTGGCGTTCACCGCCACCAGGCTGCAGGCTGTAGAGATAATCCCAGCGATCGGCGTGAAAAGTGTCGGTCAGCAGGGGGTTGCCCATAATAAACCGTACTTGCCGTCGGGTCATTCCCGGGCGTAACTGGTCTATCATGTCCTGCGTGACGACATTGCCCTGCTGGATGTCGATTTTGTAAACCCCGGGGAATGAACAACCGGCGAGTGCGAGCAGTCCCACAAAGGTGAAACTGGTTAGCAAGAGCTTGGTGTTTTGCATCGGTGGGCGACTTCCACTATCTTGGCTGGGACAACGTAAACGCCGATCATACCCGTATTAAGAGAAGCTGCGAAGCAGCATCCGCGAGAAAGCTAACCATGGTTGAAAATAGCGAACTACGCAAAGCCGGTCTTAAAGTGACTCTGCCACGAGTCAAGATTCTACAAATGCTCGATTCTGCTGAGCAACGTCACATGAGTGCCGAAGACGTTTACAAGGCGCTGATGGAGTCTAACGAAGACGTCGGTCTGGCCACGGTTTACCGTGTACTGACCCAGTTTGAAGCCGCAGGGCTGGTGGTTCGTCATAATTTCGACGGCGGTCATGCAGTATTCGAATTGGCTGACGGTGGTCATCATGACCACATGGTTGACCTGGATACCAACGAGGTAATCGAGTTCACCAGTCCGGAAATCGAGAAGCTCCAGCATCAGATTGCTGAGGAGCATGGGTTCGATTTGGTGGACCATAATCTGGTGCTGTACATCCGTAAGAAAAAGTAAAAACGACGCAAAATTGCTTTGCGAAACGATCGAAGGCGACCCTAGGGTCGCCTTCGTGCTTTATATATGAGGCGAAAAAGTCTTCAGGCCTTGGTCGCAACGACCATTTTTTTTGCGTGCGCCAAAGACTCTTTCGTCAAATCGATTCCTCCTAGCATCCGCGCCACTTCCTCTACGCGTTCGGACTTGTTCAGCTTGGACACGGCTGTATGCGTTGCATCACTGCCTCTGACCTTATGCACAAACAAGTGCTGGTGCCCTTGTGCTGCCACTTGCGGCAAGTGGGTAACCGTAAGCACCTGGCCTCGATCTCCAAGGCGGCGCAGCAGTTGGCCAACAATTTCCGCAGTCGGGCCACCGATACCCACATCCACCTCGTCGAACACCAGCGTCGGTACACGTGAGGTCTGTGCGGTAATCACCTGAATCGCCAGGCTGATTCGCGAGAGCTCACCGCCAGAAGCAACTTTTGCCAGCGCCTTGAGAGGTTGCCCTGGGTTGGCGCTGACCAGCAGTTCCACCTGTTCCAGGCCATGGGGCTGCAATTCAGTGTTGGTATTGGCGCGTAGCTCAATGGTAAATCGTCCGCCCGGCATGCCCAGGCGTTGAATTTCCTGCTCAACGGCGCCGGCAAGGCTTGTGGCGGCTTGCTGGCGAAGGTTGCTCAGTTCGCGTGCTTTCTCTTGATAATGACGGGCGAACGAGGCGAGCTCTTCTCCCAGTCGCTCAATGGATTCGTCATTGGCGTTCAGGGTTTCGATTTCATCCAGCAGCTTTTGCTGCATCGCTGCCACTTCTGTGGGTTGGATGCGATGTTTGCGCGCCAGCGTATAGATGGTGTCCAGGCGTTCTTCAATTTCCTGCAGGCGCGCCGGGTCAGCGTCGAAGTGATCGAGAAAGCGATTCAGCTCGCCCACGGCCTCTTCGACTTGGATTTGCGCACTGGTCAGCAAAGTAGTCGCTTCGCTCAGCGAGCCTGAGGCGCTGTTAACGCTGGATAAGCGGTTGAGACTGGCCGTAAGAGCATTGAGCACATTGCCGGAATCGCTTTCGCTGCATTGCTCCACGACTTGTCGACAGATTCCCAGCAACGTTTCGGCATTGGTGAGGTTTTTGTGTTCCTGCTCAAGCTGTTCCAGCTCCGTTTCGCCAAGGTTCAGGCTTTCCAGTTCTTCAAGCTGGTAGCTGAGGAGTTGGTGCCGTGCACGTTGCTCATCGCCCGAGTTGGAGAGGCGGTCCAGCTCCTGGCGTGTCTGGCGCCAGCGTTGCGCGGCCAATTGAACTTGGCGGGCAAGGTCAGTGGCGCCTGCGTATTCGTCGAGCAGGCGGCGATGGGTATCGGTTTTGAGCAGGGATTGATGTTCGTGCTGGCTATGGATATCGATCAGCAACTCACCCAGGGCTTTCAGGTCACCCAGGGGGCAGGGTGTCCCATTGATATAGCCGCGGGAGCGCCCTTCGGCCGTGATGACCCGTCGCAGAATGCAGGGGCCTTCATTATTCAGGTCGCGTTCGGTCAGCCAGGTTTCGGCTTCGGGAATGTCTGACAGGTCGAACGTGGCCAGGATGTCGGCCTTGTCGGCGCCGGGGCGCACTACGCCACTGTCGGCGCGGTCGCCCAGGGTCAGGCCCAGGGCGTCAAGCATGATCGACTTGCCGGCGCCCGTTTCGCCTGTGATTACGCTCATCCCGCGATCCAGCTCGAGATCCAGATGTTCAACGATGGCGTAGTTATGTACAGACAGGTGAACGAGCATGACGGCGCTCCCAGGTGTTAGGTCTGGTTATTTATACAGTGTTTTGTCTTGGGCTGACAATCCGGGTTCTTAGCTCGATTTGCTTGATTAGTGCTTTTTCTTAGTGCCAGAAAGAATTTAAGTGGAGGAATTGACTCAGGGCACAGGAAAGTCTTTTGGTAACGCCCCCGCCCTTGAACCTGGAAATTGTGGCCCCATATACCGGAACAGAAGCGTGAGTTGAGATCGCGCATGATTTTGAAAGGAGAGAACTATGGCTGACGAACAGACGCAGGATACGCAAACTCCAGACGCCAATTCGGCCGTCGGTGATGAACTGGCAACTCGTGTGCAAGTGCTCGAAGAGCAGTTGGTCGCTGCGCAGGATCAGTCTTTGCGTGTTGCCGCTGATCTGCAGAACGTCCGCCGCCGTGCCGAGCAGGATGTAGAAAAAGCTCACAAGTTCGCATTGGAAAAGTTCGCCAGTGACTTGCTGCCGATCATCGACAGCCTGGAGCGTGGCCTTGAGTTATCCAACCCGGACGACGAAAATATCCGTCCGATGCGCGAAGGGATCGAGCTGACCCTGAAAATGTTCCAGGACACCCTGAAGCGTTATCAGCTGGAAGCCATCGACCCGCAAGGCGGCGAGCCGTTTAACGCTGAGCATCATCAGGCAATGGCCATGCAGGAAAGTCATGACCTTGAGCCCAACAGCGTGTTGAAGGTTTTCCAGAAAGGTTATCTGCTCAATGGTCGCTTGCTGCGCCCGGCGATGGTTGTTGTCAGCAAGGCGCCGGCGCCGGTTTCGCCTTCTATTGATGAGCAGGCTTGAAATACGTCGCAAGGCCCCCATTTATAAGTCAAGCGTTTAAGTGCTACCGCAGTTAGCCACAACTGCTGCGGCAACCAAATTCAAGTTTCGGGAGAGTAAATCATGGGCAAAATTATCGGTATCGACCTGGGGACCACCAACTCGTGCGTCTCGGTCATGGAAAACGGCAAAGCTAAAGTTATCGAAAACGCTGAAGGCGCGCGTACTACGCCGTCGATCATCGCTTATGCCAACGATGGCGAGATCCTCGTTGGTCAGTCGGCGAAGCGCCAGGCTGTGACCAACCCGCATAACACCCTGTACGCGGTAAAGCGTCTGATCGGTCGTAAGTTCGACGAAGAAGTCGTACAGAAAGACATCAAGATGGTGCCGTACAAAATCGCCAAGGCTGACAACGGTGACGCCTGGGTCGAAGTGAATGGCAACAAAATGTCTGCGCCACAGATCTCGGCTGAAGTCTTGAAAAAGATGAAGAAAACTGCCGAAGACTATTTGGGCGAAGCAGTGACCGAGGCGGTGATCACCGTTCCTGCCTACTTCAACGACAGTCAGCGTCAGGCGACTAAAGACGCGGGCCGCATCGCTGGTCTGGATGTAAAACGTATCATCAACGAACCGACCGCAGCCGCACTGGCTTACGGTATGGACAAGGCCAAAGGCGACCACACTGTCATCGTTTATGACCTGGGTGGCGGTACCTTCGACGTATCCGTGATCGAGATCGCAGAAGTCGACGGCGAGCACCAGTTTGAAGTGTTGGCTACCAACGGTGACACCTTCCTGGGTGGTGAGGACTTTGACATCCGTCTGATCGACTACCTCGTTGACGAGTTCAAGAAAGAAAGCGGCATGAACCTCAAGGGTGATCCGCTGGCGATGCAGCGTCTGAAGGAAGCTGCCGAGAAAGCCAAGATCGAACTGTCCTCGAGCATGTCGACCGACGTTAACCTTCCGTACATCACTGCGGATGCCACCGGTCCTAAGCACTTGAACGTGAAGATTTCTCGCGCCAAGTTGGAAGCACTGGTTGAAGACTTGGTTCAGCGCACCATCGAACCTTGCCGCATTGCGTTGAAAGACGCGGGTATCGACGTTGGCTCCATCAACGACGTGATTCTGGTCGGTGGCCAGACTCGTATGCCGCTGGTGCAGCAGAAAGTAACTGAGTTCTTCGGTAAAGAAGCGCGTAAAGACGTGAACCCGGATGAAGCGGTTGCCATGGGTGCTGCCATCCAGGGCGCCGTTCTGGCCGGCGACGTGAAAGACGTGCTGCTGCTGGACGTGAGCCCACTGACCTTGGGTATCGAAACCATGGGTGGCGTGATGACTGCGCTGATCGAGAAAAACACCACGATTCCTACCAAGAAATCGCAAGTGTTCTCGACTGCCGATGACAATCAGGGCGCGGTGACTATTCACGTGCTGCAAGGTGAGCGTAAGCAAGCCGCTCAGAACAAGTCTCTGGGCAAGTTCGACCTGGCCGAGATTCCACCAGCACCACGTGGTGTGCCACAAATCGAAGTGACCTTCGACATCGACGCCAACGGCATCCTGCACGTCGGCGCGAAAGACAAGGCAACGGGCAAAGAGCAGAAGATCACCATCAAGGCCAACTCCGGTCTTTCTGATGAAGAAATTCAACAGATGATCCGTGATGCTGAAACCAATGCCGAAGCTGACAAGAAGTTCGAAGAGCTGGCCGGTGCCCGTAACCAGGGTGATGCTCTGGTTCACTCGACGCGCAAAATGGTCGCTGATGCAGGCGACAAAGTAACCGCTGAAGAGAAGACCGCGATCGAAGCTGCCGTGGTTGCCCTGGAAGCCGCTGTTAAAGGCGACGACAAGGCTGCCATCGAAGCCAAGGTTGAGGAGTTGTCGAAAGTCTCCGCTCCGGTTGCTCAAAAAATGTACGCCGAACAAGGCCAGCCGGCTGATGGCGCTGCGCAACAAGCAGAGCCTGAAGCCAAGCATGACGACGTTGTCGATGCTGAGTTCGAAGAAGTCAAAGAGCAGAAGTAATCTGTTCGCCCGGTTGACCGCTGACAAGCGGTGACTGGTAGGATGTCGCCGCGCGGGAGCTTGCTCCCGCGTTGGCGTGTCTGGGGTACGCGAATTTTTACAGCATGCGACAGCGTTCGCGTGTTGGCGGTGTGATCGGGGATGCTCCTGCTTCCCGAACAATAAACGCCGCGTTTTTGGCCGGGTCCCTGGCTAAAAAGCAGTAATGACCAGGATCGTTGAATTGACGTGAGTTGGGTCCGGGCCTGTATTGGGGCTCAACGAGTTTGGCAAGGCTCAGGAGGGTCTGGCTGAACGTCCTTAAGAGTGCAAAGACTTATGGCAAAGCGTGACTATTACGAAGTGTTGGGTGTGGAGCGTGGTTCCAGTGAGGCGGACCTGAAGAAGGCTTACCGTCGCCTGGCGATGAAGCACCACCCGGACCGTAATCCGGATAGCAAAGAATCCGAAGAAATGTTCAAAGAGGCCAATGAGGCCTACGAATGTCTGTCTGATCCCAATAAGCGTGCGGCCTACGATCAGTACGGTCATGCCGGCGTCGATCCGAGCATGGGCGGCGGCGGTGCCGGCTTTGGTGGTCAGAATTTCTCCGATATTTTCGGCGATGTGTTCAGTGACTTCTTCGGTGGTGGTCGAGGTGGTCAGCGTGGTGGCGCCCAGCGTGGCAGCGACCTGCGCTACACCTTGGAATTGAACCTGGAAGAAGCCGTGCGCGGCACCAGCGTCAATATCCGTGTACCGACGCTGGTCAACTGCAAGCCGTGTGACGGTTCGGGTGCCAAGAAAGGTTCCTCGCCCATTACTTGTCCTACCTGCGGCGGTATCGGCCAAGTCCGTATGCAGCAGGGCTTCTTCTCGGTGCAGCAGACCTGTCCGCGTTGCCATGGGCAGGGCAAGATCATTTCTGATCCGTGTGATGCCTGCCACGGCGAAGGTCGTGTCGAAGAGTACAAGACGCTGTCGGTTAAAGTGCCGGCCGGTGTCGACACCGGTGATCGAATCCGTCTGTCTGGTGAAGGAGAGGCGGGTACTCAAGGTGGTCCAACGGGCGATCTGTACGTGGTAATCAATGTGCGCGAGCACTCGATTTTCCAGCGCGACGGCAAGCACCTGTTCTGCGAAGTGCCGATCAGCTTTGTCGATGCAGCCTTGGGGGGTGAGTTGGAGATTCCGACCCTTGATGGTCGTGTGAAGCTCAAGATCCCTGAGGGCACGCAGACCGGCAAACAGTTCCGTATCCGTGGCAAAGGGGTTGCGCCGGTGCGGGGTGGCGGTGCGGGTGACTTGATGTGCCGTGTGGCGGTGGAAACGCCGGTCAACCTCAATCGCCGTCAGCGCGAGCTGCTTGAAGAGTTCCGCAGTTCGTTGGAGGGTGATGACACCCATTCACCGAAAACCACTGGCTTCTTCGAAGGCGTGAAGCGCTTCTTCGGCGACCTGTAAGGAATTGAGTATGCGACGTATAGCCGTAATGGGCGCTGCCGGGCGCATGGGTAAAACGCTCGTCGAGGCGGTGCAGCAGCGCTCGCCGGCCTCTGGGCTGACGGCGGCGATCGTTCGTCCGGGCAGTACGTTGATCGGTGCGGATGCCGGTGAGTTGGCTTCGCTGGGGCGTATCGGCGTGTCGTTGTCCGGCAATCTTGAACAGGTGGCTGACGAATTCGATGTGCTGATCGACTTCACCCTGCCGGAAGTGATGCTGAAAAACCTCGCATTCTGTCGTAAGGCCCGCAAGGCCATGGTCATCGGGACTACGGGTTTGACGGCTGAGCAGAAGCAACTGCTGGTGGAGGCGGGCAAGGATATTCCTATCGTCTTTGCTGCGAACTTCAGTGTTGGTGTGAACCTGTCGCTCAAGTTGCTGGATATGGCTGCTCGTGTGCTGGGGGATGAGGCTGATATTGAGATCATCGAGACCCATCATCGTCACAAGATCGATGCGCCGTCGGGTACGGCGCTGCGCATGGGTGAGGCGATTGCTGATGCGCTGGGTCGTGACCTGTCAAAGGTGGCGGTATACGGCCGCGAAGGCCATACCGGTGCCCGTGCGCGCGACACCATCGGTTTTGCAACCGTTCGCGGTGGTGACGTGGTCGGTGACCATACCGTGTTGTTTGCCGCCGAGGGCGAGCGACTGGAAATCACGCACAAAGCCTCCAGCCGGATGACCTTCGCCAAAGGCGCTGTGCGTGCTGCGCTCTGGCTGGACGGTCGCGAGCCTGGTCTTTATGACATGCGCGATGTGCTGGATTTGCACTAATCAGTAGCTAAAAAGGGGCCTCAGGATTATCCTGAGGCCCCTTTTTTAACCGCTAAGCGACGTACTGTCGCATTCTCCTGCCTTTAGGGCTCATTAGCGGTGGACCCAAAAAGCCTTTTTCTGTAAGCTACAGCTTTAGTGTGTCCACTAAAAGCGCGCAGAATAATTCAGTGAAGAAGCGGGGTGACGTGTCCATACGTCACTCCGCTTTTTTACAACCTGCGATCGCCCTTTCAGGCTTTATTTACGGGAGGTCTTCTTGACTAAGCCAGCCATACTCGCCCTTGCTGATGGCAGCATTTTTCGCGGCGAAGCCATTGGAGCCGACGGTCAAACCGTTGGAGAGGTGGTGTTTAACACCGCCATGACCGGCTATCAGGAAATCCTTACCGATCCTTCCTACGCCCAACAGATCGTTACCCTCACCTATCCGCACATCGGCAACACCGGGACAACGCCGGAAGATGTCGAGTCTGACCGCGTGTGGTCCGCCGGCCTGGTCATTCGCGATCTGCCGCTGGTTGCGAGCAACTGGCGTAACACGATGTCGCTGTCGGATTACCTGAAAGCCAACAACGTTGTGGCGATCGCCGGTATCGATACGCGCCGCCTCACACGCATCCTGCGTGAAAAAGGCTCGCAGAACGGCTGCATCATGGTCGGTGACGCTATCTCCGAAGAAGCGGCGATCGCCGCAGCGCAAGGCTTCCCTGGCCTGAAAGGCATGGACCTGGCGAAAGTCGTCAGCACCAAGGAACAGTACGAGTGGCGCTCCACCGTCTGGGACTTGAAGACTGACAGTCACGCGACTATCGAGTCCGCGGACCTGCCCTATCACGTAGTCGCTTATGACTACGGCGTGAAGTACAACATCCTGCGCATGCTGGTCGAGCGCGGTTGCCGCGTTACCGTGGTGCCTGCACAAACCCCGGCCAGCGATGTGTTGGCCCTGCAGCCGGACGGTGTCTTCCTGTCCAACGGCCCGGGCGACCCTGAACCTTGCGACTACGCCATTCAGGCCATCAAGGACGTGCTGGAGACCGAGATCCCGGTATTCGGTATCTGCCTCGGTCACCAACTGCTGGCCCTGGCCTCCGGCGCCAAGACCCTGAAAATGGGGCACGGCCACCACGGTGCTAACCACCCGGTGCAGGATCTGGACACTGGCGTCGTAATGATCACCAGCCAAAACCACGGTTTTGCGGTGGATGAAGCGACTTTGCCGAGCAATGTCCGCGCTATTCACAAGTCGCTGTTCGACGGTTCCCTGCAAGGCATCGAACGTACCGACAAGAGCGCGTTCAGCTTCCAGGGCCACCCTGAAGCCAGCCCGGGCCCGAACGACGTAGCGCCGCTGTTCGACCGTTTCATCAATGAGATGGCCAAGCGACGCTGACTGAGCGGCTTGCGGGCGGCCCCGAAGTTCGGAGGCCCCCGCAGGCTCTTCAAAGATTGTTCAAGACGGCTTGCCGACTGACCTGCGGATTTGAGTGACAAACCCATGCCAAAACGTACAGACATAAAAAGCATCCTGATTCTCGGCGCTGGCCCGATCGTTATCGGCCAGGCCTGCGAATTCGACTACTCCGGCGCACAGGCCTGTAAGGCACTGCGTGAAGAGGGTTACCGCGTCATCCTGGTGAACTCCAACCCGGCCACCATCATGACCGACCCGGCCATGGCCGACGCGACCTACATCGAGCCGATCAAATGGCAGACCGTTGCCAAGATCATCGAAAAAGAGCGTCCGGACGCGCTGTTGCCGACCATGGGCGGCCAGACCGCGCTGAACTGCGCTCTGGACCTGGAGCGCGAAGGCGTTCTGGAGAAATTCGGTGTAGAGATGATCGGCGCAAACGCCGACACCATCGACAAGGCTGAAGACCGTTCGCGTTTCGACAAGGCCATGAAGTCCATCGGCCTGGCGTGCCCGCGTTCCGGCATCGCCCACAGCATGGAAGAAGCCAACGCGGTCCTCGAGACCTTGGGTTTCCCATGCATCATCCGCCCGTCCTTCACCATGGGCGGCACCGGCGGCGGTATCGCGTACAACCGTGAAGAGTTCGAGGAAATCTGCGCCCGTGGTCTGGATCTGTCGCCGACCAAAGAGCTGCTGATCGACGAATCCCTGATCGGCTGGAAAGAATATGAAATGGAAGTTGTCCGCGACAAAAAGGACAACTGCATCATTGTCTGCTCCATCGAAAACTTTGACCCGATGGGCGTGCACACTGGTGACTCGATCACCGTGGCGCCAGCACAGACCCTGACCGACAAGGAATACCAGATCCTGCGTAACGCCTCCCTGGCGGTATTGCGCGAGATCGGCGTGGAGACCGGTGGCTCCAACGTACAGTTCGGCATCTGCCCGGACACCGGCCGCATGGTCGTTATCGAGATGAACCCGCGTGTGTCGCGTTCGTCGGCCCTGGCTTCGAAAGCC
Organism: Pseudomonas sp. EYE_354; assembly: GCF_023148575.1. Lineage (NCBI taxonomy): Bacteria > Pseudomonadati > Pseudomonadota > Gammaproteobacteria > Pseudomonadales > Pseudomonadaceae > Pseudomonas > Pseudomonas sp. EYE_354. The sequence goes on along the minus strand of NZ_JAHXNQ010000005.1, from coordinate 57,904 downwards.
ACCGGCTTCCCGATCGCCAAGGTCGCGGCCAAGCTGGCCGTGGGTTACACGTTGGACGAACTGTCGAACGACATCACCGGCGGCAAGACTCCGGCGTCCTTCGAGCCGTCCATCGACTACGTAGTGACCAAGCTGCCACGCTTCGCCTTCGAGAAATTCGCCAAGGCTGACGCGCGCCTGACCACCCAGATGAAGTCGGTGGGTGAAGTGATGGCCATCGGCCGTACCTTCCAGGAATCCCTGCAGAAAGCCCTGCGCGGCCTGGAAGTCGGTGTGTGTGGTCTGGACGAGAAGCTCGACCTGAGCAACCCGGAAAGTATGAGCATCCTCAAGCGCGAGCTGACTGTGCCGGGTGCCGAACGTATCTGGTACGTCGCTGATGCCTTCCGCGCCGGCATGACCGTCGAAGACATCTTCGGCATGAACATGATCGATCCTTGGTTCCTCGTGCAGATCGAAGACCTGATCAAGGAAGAAGAGAAGGTCAAGACCCTGGGTCTGGCCAGCATCGACCGTGACATGATGTTCCGCCTCAAGCGCAAAGGTTTCTCCGATCAGCGCCTGGCCAAGCTGTTGGGTGTAACCGAGAAGAACCTGCGCACGCACCGTCACAAGCTGGACATCTTCCCGGTCTATAAGCGTGTTGATACCTGCGCGGCTGAGTTCTCCACCGACACCGCCTACCTGTATTCCACCTACGAGGAGGAGTGCGAGGCCGCACCGTCGGGTCGCGACAAGATCATGATTCTGGGCGGCGGTCCAAACCGTATCGGCCAGGGTATCGAGTTCGACTATTGCTGCGTACACGCCGCGCTCGCTCTGCGCGAAGACGGGTACGAGACCATCATGGTCAACTGCAACCCGGAAACTGTTTCGACCGACTACGACACCTCCGATCGCTTGTACTTCGAACCTGTGACCCTGGAAGACGTGCTGGAAATCGTGCGTGTCGAGAAGCCAAAAGGCGTGATCGTACAGTACGGAGGCCAAACGCCGCTGAAACTGGCGCGGGCCCTCGAAGCGGCCGGCGTGCCGATCATTGGCACCAGCCCGGATGCCATCGACCGTGCAGAAGACCGCGAGCGTTTCCAGCAAATGGTTGAGCGCCTGAACCTGCGCCAGCCGCCAAATGCTACTGTGCGCAGCGAAGACGAAGCCATCCGCGCAGCCAGCAAAATTGGCTACCCGCTGGTGGTGCGCCCGTCCTACGTGCTGGGCGGGCGGGCGATGGAAATCGTCTACGAAGAAGAAGAACTCAAACGTTACCTGCGTGATGCGGTGAAAGTGTCCAACGACAGCCCGGTGCTGCTGGACCACTTCCTCAACTGCGCGATCGAAATGGACGTTGACGCTGTTTGCGACGGTACCGATGTGGTGATTGGCGCGATCATGCAGCACATCGAACAGGCAGGTGTTCACTCCGGTGACTCAGCGTGCTCGCTGCCGCCGTACTCGCTGCCACTGCACATCCAGGACGAGATGCGCGAACAGGTCAAGAAAATGGCCCTGGAGCTGGGCGTTGTCGGCCTGATGAACGTCCAGTTGGCGCTGCAAGGCGAAGACATCTACGTCATTGAAGTCAACCCGCGTGCGTCGCGTACCGTGCCATTCGTTTCCAAGTGCATCGGCGTGTCCCTGGCTATGATCGCCGCGCGCGTGATGGCCGGTAAGACCCTGAAGGAAATCGGCTTCACCAAAGAAATCATCCCTAACTTCTACAGTGTGAAAGAGGCGGTGTTCCCATTCGCCAAATTCCCTGGTGTGGACCCGATCCTGGGCCCAGAGATGAAGTCCACCGGTGAAGTGATGGGCGTGGGCGATACCTTCGGTGAGGCGTTCGCCAAGGCCCAGATGGGTGCCAGTGAAGTGTTGCCGACCGGTGGTACTGCGTTCATCAGCGTGCGTGATGATGACAAGCCGCTGGTTGCAGGCGTTGCCCGTGATCTGATCAACTTGGGCTTCGAAATCGTGGCCACTGCCGGAACTGCCAAGCTGATCGAAGCGGCTGGTCTGAAAGTGCGTCGCGTGAACAAGGTGACGGAAGGCCGTCCGCACGTGGTCGATATGATCAAGAATGACGAAGTCACCTTGATCATCAACACCACTGAAGGTCGCCAGTCGATCGCGGACTCCTATTCCATTCGTCGTAATGCCTTGCAGCACAAGATCTACTGCACCACCACCATTGCTGCAGGCGAAGCTATCTGTGAAGCGCTCAAGTTCGGTCCGGAAAAGACCGTGCGTCGCTTGCAGGATCTACACGCAGGATTGAAGGCATGACCAAATACCCAATGACCGTCCAGGGCTTTAAAGCCCTGGAAGAGGAGCACGCCCATCTGACCAAGGTCGTACGTCCAAAGCTTAGCCAGGACATCGGTACGGCCCGCGAGCTGGGTGACCTCAAGGAAAACGCCGAATACCACGCTGCTCGTGAGCAGCAGGGCATGGTCGAAGCGCGGATCCGTGATATCGAAGGCCGCCTGCAGAATTCGGTGGTGATCGATGTGACGACCATTGCGAAGACCGGCAAAGTGATTTTCGGTACGACTGTGGAGATCGCCAACGTTGAAACTGACGAAAGCGTGGTCTACCACATCGTTGGTGAAGACGAGGCTGACTTCAAACTCGGCAAGATCTCTGTCGGCTCACCGCTCGCTCGCGCCTTGATTGCCAAGGAAGAGGGTGATGTGGTGGCGGTGAAAACCCCCGGCGGCGTGATTGAGTACGAGATTGTTGAAGTTCGCCACGTCTGAAAGGCGGCGCCCGCTTCGTGCGGGCGCCATGCTTTGGCAGCTCTCCCAGATGCTGTGGGTGGGTGGCTTGTGGTTGCTGCATATTGGTGTTCTGCCGGCGCTCGGCCTGATTGGCCTGGCGCCGTTACTGATCGATGAGATTGATGGATTACTGAGTGCGTTGCTGGTGGGGTTTGCGGCGGCGTGCGTGACGATCCAGGCATTGGTGCTGGTCAAGGCTGAGGGCTTGGGGAGTTTGTGGCGGGATATTCGCGGCCAACTGCTGTTGATGGCGCTGTATGCATGCGCAATGTTTTGCGTGGTGCATGTCTGGCTGCCGGAAGCGTTGCGCTGGCAGTTATTCAGCTATCTTGTTCTGGGGTTTTCCGGCCTGGTGCTGGTTATACAGCCGGCGCCTGGATGGAGTGGCGGGGCGCGCGAAGCACGCCCGTAACCCTTGTATTACTTGAAGCGATGTACGTTCGACAGTTGCTTGTTGACGCTGAAGTTCTTGCGATACAGCAGCGCCATCTTGCCGATGACCTGAACCAGGTCCGCTTTGCCGACCTTGCACAGTTCTGCGATGGCGGCCAAACGCGCTTCGCGGTCAAGGATGTTGACCTTGATCTTGATCAGTTCGTGATCGCCCAGTGCGCGTTCAAGTTCGGCTAACACACCTTCAGTCAAACCGTTGTCTGCCACAATCAGAACTGGTTTCAGATGGTGGCCAATGGATTTGTACTGTTTCTTCTGCTCTTGAGTGAGCGGCATAATCTGACCCCTGCGTCTGATCTTGTAAAAAGCGGCGGCCAGTTTACCCGAGCGAGTCCGGGACCGCCCAGTTAATCACGACCCGTTTTATTTTCGAGGTGGCCCGTGGCCCGTTCCAAAACTAGCCTTAAGTGGCTGCAAGAGCATTTCAACGACCCTTACGTCAAAAAGGCGCAAAAGGATGGGTACCGTTCCCGGGCCAGCTACAAGCTGCTGGAGATCCAGGACAAGGACAAGTTGATTCGCCCTGGCATGAGCGTTATTGATCTTGGCGCGGCCCCCGGTGGCTGGTCCCAGGTGACCAGTCGTCTGATTGGTGGGCAAGGTCGGTTGATCGCATCCGACATCCTTGAGATGGACAGCATCCCCGATGTGACCTTTGTGCACGGCGATTTCACTCAGGACTCCGTATTGGCCGAGATCCTGGAGGCCGTGGGAAATTCGCAGGTAGACCTTGTGATTTCCGACATGGCCCCCAATATGAGTGGATTACCGGCTGTTGATATGCCGCGAGCCATGTTCCTTTGTGAGTTGGCGCTGGATCTGGCGGGCCGTGTATTGCGTCCGGGTGGTGATTTTCTGGTCAAGGTCTTCCAAGGGGAAGGTTTTGACGAGTATCACAAGAACATCCGCAAGCTGTTCGACAAGGTACAGACACGCAAGCCGGACTCTTCGCGCGACAGGTCGCGCGAGCAATACCTGCTGTGTCGGGGCTTCCGCGGCGTTGAAGGTGCGGCGAGCGAAGAGCGGTTTTGAGGAATTCGAGGAAGGCGATAGGTTTTTTTATATCGCTTTCGTCATGAAGCTTTACGAATATTGTGTAGTCAAAGTTTCACAAAGGGTTACAGACGGCGCCTGCCAGAGTTGTAGGAATGTAGTAAGTTAGGCCGGTGAATATCATGCGAAGCGCGCGCCAGTAGCGGAGCTTGCTTCAGAGGGTAGTTAATTGAACGATATGGCAAAGAATCTGATCCTGTGGTTGATCATCGCGGCTGTCCTGGTGACGGTGATGAACAACTTCTCCAGCCCTAACGAGCCGCAGACCCTCAACTATTCCGACTTTATCCAACAAGTTAAGGATGGCAAGGTTGAGCGCGTGACGGTCGATGGTGCTGTCATCACCGGCAAGCGCAGCGATGGCGATGGTTTCAAGACCATCCGCCCGAATATTCCCGACAATGGCCTGATCGGCGACCTGGTGGACAACCATGTGGTCATCGAGGGTAAGCAGCCTGAGCAGCAGAGCATCTGGACTCAGTTGCTGGTTGCCAGCTTCCCGATCCTGGTGATTATCGCCGTGTTCATGTTCTTCATGCGCCAGATGCAAGGTGGGGCGGGAGGCAAGGGCGGTCCGATGAGCTTCGGCAAGAGCAAGGCACGCCTGCTCTCGGAAGATCAGGTGAAGACGACCCTGGCTGATGTTGCCGGTTGCGACGAAGCCAAGGAAGAAGTCGGGGAGCTGGTTGAGTTCCTGCGCGATCCAGGCAAGTTCCAGCGTCTGGGTGGCCGGATTCCTCGTGGTGTTCTGATGGTTGGCCCTCCAGGTACGGGTAAAACCCTGCTGGCCAAGGCGATTGCTGGCGAAGCCAAGGTACCTTTCTTCACCATTTCCGGTTCCGACTTCGTCGAAATGTTCGTCGGCGTAGGCGCCAGCCGTGTTCGCGACATGTTCGAACAGGCCAAAAAGCACGCTCCCTGCATTATCTTTATCGATGAAATCGACGCCGTTGGCCGCCATCGTGGTGCTGGCATGGGCGGTGGTCATGATGAGCGTGAGCAGACCCTCAACCAGTTGCTGGTGGAGATGGACGGTTTCGAGATGAACGATGGCATCATCGTGATCGCAGCGACCAACCGTCCAGACGTGTTGGATCCTGCACTGTTGCGTCCAGGCCGTTTCGACCGTCAGGTTGTGGTTGGTTTGCCGGACATTCGTGGTCGTGAGCAGATCCTCAAAGTGCACATGCGTAAAGTGCCAATGGGAGACGACGTGGCCCCGGCGGTGATTGCCCGCGGTACGCCAGGGTTCTCCGGTGCCGATTTGGCCAACCTGGTGAACGAGGCGTCGTTGTTTGCGGCCCGTACCGGCAAGCGCATCGTTGAAATGAAAGAATTCGAGCTGGCCAAAGACAAGATCATGATGGGCGCTGAGCGCAAATCCATGGTCATGTCTGAAAAAGAGAAGCAGAACACGGCTTATCACGAAGCGGGCCATGCCATTGTTGGTCGCGTTGTCCCCGAGCACGACCCGGTCTACAAAGTGTCGATTATTCCTCGTGGTCGGGCGTTGGGTGTCACGATGTTCCTGCCTGAAGAAGACCGTTACAGTCTTTCCAAGCGTGCCCTCATCAGTCAGATCTGCTCGCTGTATGGCGGCCGGATCGCTGAAGAGATGACCTTGGGCTTCGATGGAGTGACCACGGGTGCCTCCAACGACATCATGCGTGCCAGTCAGATTGCACGGAATATGGTGACCAAGTGGGGCTTGTCGGAAAAGCTCGGTCCGCTGATGTATGCCGAGGAAGAAGGCGAAGTGTTCCTGGGGCGTGGTGGTGGCGGTCAAAGCGCCAGCTTCTCCGGTGAGACGGCCAAGTTGATCGACTCTGAGGTACGTAGCATCATTGACCAGTGCTACGGCACGGCCAAGCAGATCCTCACCGATAATCGCGACAAGCTGGATGCGATGGCTGATGCGCTGATGAAGTACGAGACCATTGATGCCGATCAGATTGACGACATCATGGCGGGCCGCGAACCTCGTGAGCCTCGCGATTGGGAAGGCGGTTCGGGCACATCTGGCACCCCGCCAGTCGTTCATAACGAGCGCCCTGAAACCCCGATCGGCGGCCCGGCTGCTGACCACTAAGGTTTGAAATGACTTCTGCGTTGTCCTCCACCCGGTTGCCTTGCGGCAATCGGGTTCTTGATTTGGCCCATACGCATGTCATGGGCATTCTTAACGTCACCCCTGACTCTTTTTCCGATGGCGGCCGCTTCAGTCAGCTTGATGCAGCATTGCGTCATGCCGAAGCCATGGTTGTGGCCGGCGCGACGTTGATTGACGTCGGTGGCGAGTCCACTCGGCCTGGGGCTCGCGTGGTTTCTCCTTTGGAGGAGCTTGAGCGTGTCGCGCCTATCGTCGAGCGTATCGCGCGTGAGCTGGATGTGATCATTTCGGTGGATACATCCACACCAGCCGTCATGCGCGAAACAGCGCGTCTAGGGGCGGGGCTGATCAATGATGTGCGCTCCCTTCGCCGCGATGGCGCGCTTGATGCTGCGGCGGCAACCGGTTTGCCGGTGTGTTTGATGCATATGCTGGGAGAGCCCGGCAATATGCAGGACAATCCGCATTACGATGATCTCGTGGGTGAAGTGAGTGGCTTTCTTTCAGAGCGAGTCGCGCAATGTGCTGGCGTCGGCATCGCGTCCGAGAAGATCATCCTCGATCCCGGGTTTGGTTTCGCCAAGACCTTGCAGCACAATTTAAGCCTGTTCAAGCATATGGAGGCATTGCATGCCCTCGGTCGGCCTCTCTTGGTCGGCGTTTCGCGCAAGAGCATGATAGGTCTGGCATTGAATCGTCCGGTGGGTGAGCGGCTTTACGGCGGTCTTGCGCTGGCCGCGCTTGCGGTCACCAAGGGAGCGCGTATCTTGCGTGTGCATGATGTTGCCGAGACCGTGGATGTGGTGCGTATGCTTGCCGCAGTAGAATCAGCCGAATAAGAATGATGGAGCACTTATGACTAAAAAATACTTTGGTACCGACGGTATTCGTGGTCGGGTCGGCGAATTTCCGATTACTCCAGATTTCATGCTCAAACTGGGGTGGGCGGCAGGCATGGCGTTCCGCAGTATGGGCGCTTGCCGCATCCTGGTGGGCAAGGACACCCGAATCTCTGGGTACATGTTTGAGTCCGCACTTGAGGCCGGGCTGTCCGCTGCGGGTGCGGATGTGATGTTGCTGGGGCCAATGCCTACGCCTGCGATCGCTTATCTGACGCGTACCTTCCACGCTGAAGCCGGTATCGTGATCAGTGCTTCGCACAACCCCCATGATGACAATGGCATCAAATTCTTCTCGGGTCAGGGCACCAAGCTCCCGGACGAAATCGAGCTGATGATTGAAGAGCTGTTGGATGCGCCGATGACGGTGGTTGAGTCCAGCAAGCTGGGCAAGGTATCGCGGATTAATGACGCGTCCGGCCGCTATATCGAATTTTGCAAAAGCAGCGTACCCACCAGCACTAATTTCGCCGGCCTGAAGATCGTTGTCGACTGCGCCCATGGCGCGACCTACAAGGTTGCTCCGAGCGTCTTCAAGGAGTTGGGTGCGGACGTGACGGTTCTTTCGGCTCAGCCTAATGGGCTGAACATTAACGACAACTGCGGTTCCACTCATATGGAGCAATTGCAGGCAGCTGTCCTCGCTGAGCATGCCGACCTGGGCATTGCGTTTGATGGAGATGGTGACCGTGTATTGATGGTGGATCACACGGGTGCGGTGGTGGATGGTGATGACCTGTTGTTTATCATTGCTCGCGACCTGCACGAGCGTAACAAGCTGCAGGGCGGTGTCGTCGGTACATTGATGAGCAATCTGGGGCTTGAGTTGGCGCTGGCGGATCTGGGCATTCCGTTTGTCCGTGCCAATGTCGGTGACCGTTATGTCATTGCCGAGCTGCTTGAGCGTAACTGGCAGATAGGTGGTGAGAACTCGGGGCATGTTGTGTGCTTCCAGCACACCACCACGGGGGATGCGATCATTGCTGCGTTGCAGGTGCTGCTTGCGTTGCGCCGTCGTGAGGAGAGTTTGGCCCAGGCGCGTCAGGCGCTGCGCAAATGCCCGCAAGTCTTGCTTAACGTGCGCTTCTCCGGCGCAGAGAACCCTATTGAGCACCCAGCTATCAAAGAGGCGTGCGAGCGTGTAACCCTGGCAATGGCGGGGCGTGGACGCGTATTGCTGCGCAAGTCCGGCACAGAGCCTCTGGTGCGCGTTATGGTCGAAGGGGACGACGAAATGCAGGTTCGCGGCCACGCCGAAGACCTGGCAAAACTAGTAACTGAAGTTTGCGCCTGAATTCGGCTTGCCAGTGATGATGTGGTTGGGTAACATCTGCGCCCACTTTGACCGACGAGGTACAGCATGCGTCGCACTATGGTAGCTGGTAACTGGAAGATGCACGGTACCCGCGCCAGTGTCGCTGAGCTGATCAATGGCCTTCGTCACCTGGCCTTGCCTGGCGGTGTTGATATCGCGGTTTTCCCGCCTTGCTTGCATATCACCCAAGTGGTTGATGGCTTGAAAGGTAAGTCGATCCAGGTCGGCGCGCAGAATTCTGCGGTGGAAGCCATGCAAGGTGCGCTGACCGGTGAGATTGCTCCCAGTCAGTTGGTTGATGCGGGTTGTTCCTATGTGCTTGTCGGGCACTCCGAGCGTCGTCAGATGATGGGCGAGCGTGATGGGACACTCAATCGCAAGTTCGCGGCAGCGCAGGCTTGTGGTTTGACTCCGGTGTTGTGCATAGGGGAGACCCTTGAGCAGCGTGAGTCTGGCAAAACTCTTGAAGTTGTCTCGCGTCAGCTGGGCAGCATCATCGAGGAGCTGGGTGTTGGTGCGTTTGCAAAGGCAGTAATTGCTTACGAGCCGGTCTGGGCCATTGGTACCGGGCTGACTGCTACACCGCAACAGGCGCAGGATGTGCACGCAGCCATCCGGGCGCAGTTGGCGGCAGAGAATTCTGAGGTCGCACAAGGTGTGCGGCTTCTATACGGCGGCAGCGTGAAGGCGGCCAATGCGGTCGAACTGTTCGGCATGCCGGATATCGATGGGGGGCTCATTGGTGGAGCTTCCCTGAATGCAGATGAGTTCGGTGCGATTTGTCGCGCCGCGGGAAACTGAAAAAATGCTGGAAACAGTCGTAGTCGTTTTTCATCTGTTGGCTGCCTTGGGCGTAGTTGCCCTGGTTTTGTTGCAACAGGGTAAAGGTGCGGATGCTGGTGCGTCTTTCGGTGCAGGTGCTTCAAATACTGTGTTCGGAAGCCAAGGTTCCTCTACCTTTCTTAGTAAGTTTACTGCTATACTTGCCGCCGGTTTCTTCATAACCAGCTTGGGGTTAGGTTACTTTGCTAAAGAGAAAGCTCATGCGCTGACTCAAGTAGGTTTGCCAAACCCAGCAGTGTTGGAAGTGCCAAAAGCAAAGCCGGCTTCTGATGATGTCCCGGTGCTTCAAGAGCAAAAGTCGGCTACTCCAGCGACTGACGTACCTCCAGCTCAAGAGCAGAAGTAAGAAGGGTTTTAAACGCTGTATTGCCGAGGTGGTGGAATTGGTAGACACGCAACCTTGAGGTGGTTGTGCCCATAGGGTGTAGGGGTTCGAGTCCCCTTCTCGGTACCAATTATCAGGAGAGCCCGCTGTTGCGGGCTTTCTTGTAGGTGGAAGGTTACATTGACCCTGTAAGGGATCGGTCGTATACTTCCGCCCCAGCTTTGTCGCGGGGTGGAGCAGTCTGGTAGCTCGTCGGGCTCATAACCCGAAGGTCGTCGGTTCAAATCCGGCCCCCGCAACCAGTTTTAGCGGAGCCCCTTTTAAGGGGCTTTTTGTTAGCTGGACACTTTCAACGCCGCTGTTCGACGGCGTTTCAAGGATGGGCGTTTCGCCCATTTTTTTATTTTGCACAGCATGCACATACATGCACGAGGGGGTTCAGGTGTCGAGCAAGCTAGAAGAGTTGCAGGCCTTGCTGGCCCCGGTGGTCGTGGCCCTAGGCTATGAATGCTGGGGTATTGAGTTTTCGGCTCAAGGTCGCCACTCAATGTTGCGCGTTTATATCGATAAAGAGGGCGGCGTGCTGGTGGACGATTGTGCCATTGTCAGCCGTCAGATCAGCGGTGTGTTGGATGTTGAAGATCCGATTTCCGTTGAATACACCCTCGAAGTTTCCTCGCCAGGCATGGAACGCCCACTGTTCACTATTGATCAGTTTGCAAAATTTGCCGGTGAACAAGTGAAGATCAAGCTGCGATCGCCTTTTGAAGGGCGACGCAACTTTCAGGGCCTTCTGCGCGGTGTAGAAGAGCAGGATGTCGTGGTGCAGGTAGAAGACCATGAATTTCTGTTGCCGATCGATATGATCGACAAGGCCAACATTATTCCCAGTTTTGACTGAGACGCGGATCCCGCGGATCCAATGGCTTGCGAAAGGCGAGGCGTACGATGAGCAAAGAAGTACTGCTGGTTGTTGAGTCGGTATCCAATGAAAAGGGCGTACCGGCAAACGTGATTTTTGAAGCGCTGGAGCTGGCCCTGGCCACCGCTACCAAAAAGCGTTTTGAAGACGAAGTTGATCTGCGTGTGGAAATCAACCGCCACACCGGTGCCTATGAGACTTTCCGTCGCTGGACGGTCGTCGAAGAAGCCGATCTTGATGATCCGGCCATCGAAACCTGGCCAAGCAAGGTTGCCGAAACGCACCCTGGCGCCAAGGTCGGTGATGTTGTCGAAGAAAAGATCGAGTCGATCGAATTCGGCCGTATTGCTGCACAGACCGCTAAACAGGTGATCGTGCAGAAGGTTCGCGAAGCTGAGCGCGCTCAAGTCGTTGACGCCTATCGCGAACGCCTGGGTGAAATCATCTCCGGCACCGTGAAAAAAGTGACGCGCGACAACGTGATCGTGGACCTGGGTAACAACGCCGAGGCGTTGCTGGCCCGCGAAGACATCATCTCTCGCGAAACCTTCCGTGTCGGCGTGCGTCTGCGTGCGCTGCTCAAGGAAATCCGCACCGAGAACCGTGGCCCTCAGTTGATCCTGTCGCGTACTGCGCCGGAAATGCTGATCGAACTGTTCCGTATTGAAGTGCCGGAAATTGCTGAAGGCCTGATCGAAGTGATGGCTGCGTCCCGTGACCCGGGTTCGCGTGCCAAGATCGCGGTTCGCTCCAAAGATAAACGCATCGACCCGCAAGGCGCGTGCATTGGTATGCGCGGTTCGCGTGTCCAGGCAGTTTCGGGCGAGTTGGGCGGTGAGCGTGTGGACATCGTCCTGTGGGACGATAACCCGGCGCAGTTCGTGATCAACGCCATGTCGCCAGCTGAAGTGGCGGCAATTATCGTTGACGAAGATGCCCATGCAATGGACATCGCCGTTGGCGCAGACAATCTGGCTCAGGCCATCGGTCGTGGTGGTCAGAACGTGCGTCTGGCCAGCCAACTGACCGGTTGGACCCTGAACGTGATGACCGAATCGGACATCCAGGCTAAGCAGCAAGCTGAAACCGGTGACATCCTGCGCAACTTTATCGAAGAGTTGGAAGTCGATGAAGACCTGGCACAGGTACTGGTAGATGAAGGCTTCACCAGCCTGGAAGAGATTGCCTACGTACCGTTGGAAGAAATGCTCAACATCGACGGCTTTGACGAAGACACCGTCAACGAGCTTCGCGCTCGGGCCAAGGATCGTTTGTTGACTAAAGCCATCGCTACTGAGGAAAAGCTGGCAGACGCCCATCCGGCCGAAGACCTGCTCTCGCTTGAGGGTATGGACAAGGATTTGGCGATGGAACTGGCGGTGCGCGGCGTAATTACCCGCGAAGACCTGGCCGAGCAGTCTATTGACGATCTGCTCGACATCGACGGCATTGACGATGATCGTGCCGGCAAGTTGATCATGGCCGCCCGAGCCCATTGGTTCGAGTAATTAGGCGCGGCCTGAGGAGAGAAATGCATGACGCAAGTCACGGTGAAACAACTGGCCGATGAGGTCAAAACACCGGTAGAGCGCCTGTTGCAGCAGATGCGTGAGGCAGGTCTGCCGCACACCGCCGCCGATGAAGGTGTGAGCGATAGTGAGAAGCAGTCTTTGCTGACTCACTTGAAGAGCAGCCACAAGGCGAAAGTGGAAGAACCGCGCAAGATTACATTGCAGCGCAAAACCACCAGCACCCTGCGTGTTGCTGGTAGCAAAAGCATCAGCGTTGAAGTGCGCAAGAAGAAAGTCTTCGTGCAGCGCAGCCCGGAAGAAATCGAAGCCGAGCGCAAACGCGATCTGGAAGAGCGTCGCGCAGTAGAAAATGCTGCTCGTCAGAAGGCTGAAGAAGAAGCCAAGCGTCGCGCCGAAGAAGAAGCGCGTAGCCAGCCTGCTGCTGCGCAACCTGCTTCCACCGAAGCAGTCGCCACGCCTAGCGCTCCTGTAGAAGCTGTGCGTGAGGCCGCTCCGGTTGCCGCGGCACCTGCTGCCGATGCCCGCAAGCGCGAAGAGCCGCGTCGTCCGGATAAGCCACGCGCCGACGATAACAATCGTCGTGGCGGCGGCGGCGATGGCGAGCGCAAAAACGCTCCACATCGTGCTTCGGTCAAAGAGAAGGCGCCTGCGCCGCGCGTTGCTCCACGTACTACCGACGAAGAAAGCGATGGTTTCCGTCGTGGTGGTCGCGGCAAGGCCAAGCTGAAGAAGCGCAACGCTCACGGTTTCCAGAGCCCAACCGGCCCTGTCGTGCGTGATGTCCAGATCGGCGAGACCATCACTGTTGGCGACCTCGCCAATCAGATGTCGGTCAAGGCTGCTGAAATCATCAAGTTCATGTTCAAACTGGGTACTCCAGCGACCATCAACCAAGTGCTTGATCAGGAAACTGCTCAGCTCGTGGCTGAAGAGTTGGGCCACAAAGTGACCCTGGTCAGCGACACGGCCCTGGAAGACTCCCTGGCCGAGTCCCTGAAGTTTGAAGGTGAGACGTTCTCCCGTGCGCCAGTTGTGACCGTAATGGGTCACGTTGACCATGGTAAGACATCGCTGCTCGACTACATCCGTCGTGCCAAGGTAGCTGCTGGCGAAGCCGGTGGTATCACCCAGCACATCGGTGCTTACCACGTTGAAACCGAGCGCGGCATGGTCACCTTCCTCGACACCCCGGGTCACGCCGCGTTTACCGCAATGCGTGCCCGTGGCGCCAAGGCGACTGACATTGTGATCCTGGTAGTGGCAGCGGACGACGGCGTAATGCCGCAGACCATTGAAGCTGTCCAGCATGCCAAGGCTGCGGGTGTTCCACTGGTGGTTGCAGTGAACAAGATCGACAAGCCGGGCGCCGATCTGGATCGCATTCGTAGCGAGCTGTCGGTTCACGGCGTGACTTCCGAAGAGTGGGGCGGTGATACGCCGTTCGTTTCGGTTTCGGCGAAAGTCGGTACTGGTGTAGACGAACTGCTCGAAGCGGTCCTGCTGCAAGCAGAAGTACTTGAGCTCAAGGCAACCCCATCGGCGCCAGGTCGTGGTGTGGTGGTTGAATCGCGCCTCGACAAGGGTCGTGGTCCGGTTGCAACCGTACTGGTTCAAGACGGTACCCTGCGCCAAGGCGACATGGTGCTGGTCGGTTCGAACTATGGCCGCGTACGTGCCATGCTCGACGAGAACGGCAAGCCGATCAAGGAAGCCGGTCCTTCCATCCCTGTCGAGATTCTCGGCCTGGATGGTACCCCGGACGCTGGCGACGAGATGAGCGTAGTTGCAGACGAGAAGAAAGCCCGTGAAGTGGCTCTGTTCCGTCAAGGCAAGTTCCGCGAAGTCAAACTGGCTCGCGCTCACGCCGGCAAGCTGGAAAACATCTTTGAGAACATGGGTCAGGCAGAGAAGAAGACGCTCAACATCGTCCTCAAATCTGACGTCCGTGGTTCTCTCGAAGCGTTGAACGGCGCCTTGAACGGCCTGGGTAACGACGAAGTGCAAGTGCGTGTCGTGGGTGGCGGTGTCGGTGGTATCACCGAGTCCGACGCCAACCTGGCACTGGCTTCCAACGCTGTACTGTTCGGTTTCAACGTGCGTGCCGATGCTGGCGCTCGCAAGATCGTCGAGCAGGAAGGCCTGGACATGCGTTACTACAACGTCATCTACGACATCATCGAAGACGTCAAGAAAGCCCTCACCGGCATGCTTGGCAGCGACGTTCGGGAGAATATCCTGGGTGTTGCCGAGGTGCGTGACGTGTTCCGTTCGCCGAAATTCGGCGCGATCGCCGGTTGCATGGTTATCGAAGGTGTTGTGCACCGTAACCGTCCAATCCGTGTGCTGCGTGAAGACATCGTTATCTTTGAAGGCGAGCTGGAATCCCTGCGCCGCTTCAAGGATGACGCTTCCGAAGTGCGTGCCGGCATGGAATGCGGTATCGGCGTCAAGAGCTACAACGACGTCAAAGCTGGCGACAAGATCGAAGTCTACGAGAAGGTCCAGGTTGCTCGCAGCCTCTGACTCGCGCACTTCAGGAGCCGCGCAGCGCGCGGGCATGCACATGCCCCGCGCCGTGTCAGGACTCTAAACGCAACGCCCGGTCTGGCTTTTGTCAGGCCGGGCGTTTGCCGCTTTCAGACCCCACGGGTTTCACCGTGTGGCAGTAACAGGTAACAAGACATGGCAAAAGAATACAGCCGTACCCAGCGTATCGGCGATCAGATGCAGCGTGAGCTGGCCCAACTGATCCGTCGCGAAGTCAAAGACCCACGCGTTGGCCTGGTCACCATCACCGCCGTTGAAGTAAGTCGTGACGTGGGTCACGCCAAGATCTTCATCACCGTGATGGGCCAGGACAGCAGCGAAGAAATCGCGCAAAGCATCAAGGTGCTCAACTCGGCCGCAGGTTTCCTGCGCATGCAGTTGGCCCGTGAAATGAAACTGCGCAGCGTTCCGCAGTTGCACTTCCATTACGACGAAAGCGTTGTTCGTGGTGCGCACCTGTCGGCACTGATCGAGCGCGCCGTGGCTGAAGACAGCCAGCACCCTTCCACACCTGAAGACGCCAAGGAGTAAGCGGTGGCTCAGGTCAAACGTATCCGTCGCAACGTCAGCGGCATCATTCTGCTCGACAAACCCATTGGTTTTACCTCCAATGCCGCGTTGCAGAAGGTTCGCTGGCTGCTCAATGCCGAGAAAGCCGGGCACACCGGCAGCCTCGACCCCCTGGCCACTGGTGTACTGCCATTGTGCTTTGGCGAGGCCACCAAGTTCTCGCAATACCTGCTCGATTCCGACAAGGGTTACGAAACCCTGATGCAACTGGGCAAAACCACCACCACGGCGGACGCCGAAGGTGATGTTTTGCAGGTTCGCGACGTGACCGTTGGTCGCGCTGATATCGAAGCGGCTTTACCCGCTTTTCGTGGGCAAATCAGTCAGATACCGCCGATGTACTCGGCGCTCAAGCGTGATGGACAGCCTCTTTACAAGCTGGCTCGTGCGGGCGAAGTGGTGGAGCGTGAACCGCGTTCTGTTACTATTGCCCGGCTCGAATTGCTCGCCTGTGAAGGCGACACTGCCCGATTGGCAGTGGACTGCAGCAAAGGCACCTATATCCGGACCCTGGTGGAAGATATCGGTGAGCAACTGGGCTGTGGCGCATACGTCGCTGAATTGCGACGTACCCAGGCCGGACCTTTCACCTTGGCCCAAACGGTCACGCTGGAAGAGTTGGAGGCGGTACATGCCGAAGGCGGCAACGAAGCGGTTGATCGCTTCCTGATGCCTTCGGACAGCGGTTTGCTGGATTGGCCATTGCTGCACTTCTCGGAGCACAGCGCGTTCTACTGGCTCAACGGCCAGCCGGTACGTGCCCCGGATGCCCCGAAGTTCGGCATGGTGCGAGTACAAGATCACAACGGTCGCTTTATCGGTATCGGTGAAGTGAGCGAAGACGGGCGCATCGCGCCACGTCGACTGATTCGGTCAGAATGACCGAACGAGTGTGGCTGTTAACAGGCATGGTCAACACTCATTTTTAGATACAGGGATTTGTCCCTGGCCTGTTGAGACCGCCCCTTGGGTGGTCTCCTGAAAGAAGGATTGCCTCATGGCTCTCGACGTTCAAGAAAAAGCACAAATCGTAGCTGACTATCAGCAAGCTGTTGGTGACACTGGTTCGCCAGAAGTGCAAGTTGCACTGCTGACCCACAACATCAACAAGCTGCAAGGTCACTTCAAGGCCAACGGTAAAGACCACCACTCCCGTCGTGGTCTGATCCGCATGGTAAACCAGCGTCGTAAGCTGCTGGACTACCTGAAAGGCAAGGATCTGGGTCGTTATCAGGCTCTGATCGGTCGCCTGGGTCTGCGTCGCTAATAAGCGATTGCGCTAGAGGTTGGTTGTCTGCCGTGTGTCATCGGGATTCCCGCTGGCGCATGGTAGGCTCCCAGCCTCAAGTTTTATCTGGCTATACGTTTTACCCTGGACGAAGGTCGGGCCGACTCCCGACATTGCCCAAGAATTTCGCAAGAAGACAAGTTCCCCAAGAGCCACAAAGAAGGTAGGACACCGTGAACCCGGTTATCAAAAAATTCCAGTTCGGTCAGTCGACCGTTACCCTCGAGACAGGCCGTATTGCCCGTCAAGCCTCCGGCGCAGTGCTGGTTACCGTTGATGATGACGTCACCGTACTGGTGACCGTTGTTGGCGCCAAGACCGCTGATCCAAGCAAAGGCTTCTTCCCTCTTTCCGTTCACTACCAGGAAAAGACTTACGCTGCCGGTAAGATCCCTGGCGGTTTCTTCAAGCGCGAAGGCCGTCCTTCCGAGAAAGAAACCCTGACTTCCCGACTGATCGACCGTCCGATCCGTCCGCTGTTCCCAGAAGGCTTCATGAACGAAGTGCAGGTTGTCTGCACCGTCGTTTCCACCAGCAAGAAGACCGATCCGGACATCGCTGCGATGATCGGTACCTCGGCTGCCCTGGCGATCTCCGGCATTCCTTTCGATGGTCCGATCGGCGCTGCCCGCGTTGCATTCCACGAAAGCACCGGCTACCTGCTGAACCCGACTTACGAGCAACAGAAAGCCTCGAGCCTGGACATGGTCGTTGCCGGTACGTCCGAAGCCGTATTGATGGTTGAGTCGGAAGCCAAAGAGCTGACCGAAGACCAGATGCTGGGCGCTGTGCTGTTTGCTCACGACGAGTTCCAGGTTGTGATCAACGCGGTCAAAGAACTGGCTGCCGAAGCCGCCAAACCTACCTGGACCTGGGCTGCTGCCCCGGAAGCCACCGAACTGTTGGGCGCTATCCGCTCCGAGTTCGGCGCTGCCATCTCCGACGCTTACACCATCACCGTCAAGGCCGACCGTTACGCTCGCCTGGGTGAGTTGAAGGACCAGGTCGTGGCCAAGTTGTCCGGCGAAGAAGGCCAGCCTTCCGCCAGCGACGTTAAGGCGGCCTTTGGTGAAATCGAATACCGCACCGTTCGCGAAAACATCGTTAACGGCAAGCCACGTATCGACGGTCGCGACACGCGCACCGTGCGCCCGCTGAACATCGAAGTTGGTGTTCTGCCCAAGACTCACGGTTCGGCGCTGTTCACCCGTGGTGAAACTCAGGCTCTGGTAGTCGCGACCCTGGGTACTGCCCGTGACGCGCAACTGCTGGACACCCTGGAAGGCGAGAAAAAAGACCCGTTCATGCTGCACTACAACTTCCCTCCGTTCTCGGTGGGCGAATGTGGTCGTATGGGGGGCGCGGGTCGTCGCGAAATCGGTCACGGCCGTCTGGCGCGTCGTTCGGTTCAGGCCATGCTGCCTGCTGCTGACGTGTTCCCGTACACCATCCGTGTGGTATCGGAAATCACCGAATCCAACGGCTCCAGCTCCATGGCCTCCGTGTGTGGCGCTTCCCTGGCACTGATGGACGCCGGTGTGCCGATGAAGGCACCGGTTGCCGGTATCGCCATGGGCCTGGTTAAAGAAGGCGAGAAGTTCGCCATCCTGACCGACATCCTGGGTGACGAAGACCACTTGGGCGACATGGACTTCAAGGTAGCCGGTACCGCCAAAGGTGTTACCGCGCTGCAGATGGACATCAAGATCAAAGGCATCACCGAAGAAATCATGGAAATCGCTCTGGGCCAAGCCCTGGAAGCGCGCCTGAACATCCTCGGCCAGATGAACCAGATCATTGGTCAGTCCCGCACCGAACTGTCGGAAAATGCTCCGACCATGATCGCGATGAAAATCGACACCGACAAAATCCGTGATGTTATCGGTAAAGGCGGCGCGACCATTCGTGCGATCTGTGAAGAGACCAAGGCGTCGATCGACATCGAAGACGACGGTTCGATCAAGATCTTCGGCGAAACCAAGGAAGCGGCTGAAGCAGCGCGTCAGCGCGTTCTGGGTATCACCGCTGAGGCCGAGATCGGCAAGATCTACGTCGGTAAGGTTGAGCGCATCGTCGACTTCGGCGCGTTCGTCAACATCCTCCCAGGCAAAGACGGTCTGGTTCACATCTCCATGCTGAGCGATGCTCGCGTTGAGAAAGTGACCGACATTCTGAAAGAAGGTCAGGAAGTTGAAGTGCTGGTACTGGACGTGGACAACCGCGGCCGTATCAAGCTGTCCATCAAGGACGTAGCAGCAGCCAAGGCTTCGGGCGTTTAATTACCCCCAGGCTTTACGCTGAAAAAAGGACTCTTCGGAGTCCTTTTTTTATGTGCGCGGGAAAATCTCGAGAAATCAGGCGCTTAGTAAAACGCAAAAGCCGCAAGTTGCATGCAGATCCACGTGTCTTCGTGCAACTTGCACGATTCCGAGGATTTGGATAATTCATAACTCATTGTTTTTTAAGGATTTAATGCGTAACAATGACTTGGCACACTGCCTGCAATACCCCTGTTAACGCTGCAGCATCAAGGTTCACACACTGCAGACTTTTAATAAAACAGGAGTTACTCGTATGAAGAAGTTCGCTCTCGCTACTGCAACCGCTACCGCTCTGACCCTGGCCATGGCTAACGCAGCCTTCGCTCAGACCTCCCAGGCACCTATGACGCTGGCGGCCGGCGAAGTGACCAAGGCCAAGGAATCCACTTCGGATACCTGGATCACCACCAAAGTGAAAGCTGATCTGCTGACCGAAAAAGGCATTCCAGGTTCGGACATCAAGGTTGAGACCAACAAAGGTGTGGTTTCCCTATCGTCGACAGTCGCTATCTCCGACGCGCAAAAAGAAACTGCCGTAGCGATCACCAAGCGTATCAAAGGCGTGACTGCGGTATCGGCTGACGGCTTGATGGCTGGCGGTGCTACCAAAGCTGATGGCATCGACAAAACCAAAGGCGCAGCTCATGACGCTAAGGAAACCACCAGCGACACTTGGATCACTACCAAAGTAAAAGCTGACTTGGTGACTGAGAAAGGCATTCCTGGTACCGACATCAAAGTTGAAACCAACAAGGGTGTTGTCTCCCTGTCGTCTTCGACTGCTGTAACCGAATCGCAAAAAGCCACGGCTGTAGCGATCACCAAGAAGATCAAAGGCGTTAAAGCTGTATCGGCCGATGGCCTGAAAGCAGAGTAACGTTTGATAATTCGTCTGAACTAGACGGCGGCGGCGCGTGAGTTAGATATCCACTCAATGCACCTCTAAGGTTCATGCGACCGACCACACGGATGTGGTCATTACAGGCCCCGGCACTTGTGTCGGGGCCTGTTCTATTCTGGGTCGCTTATTCGGCGTCCAAGTGCATCGGCGTGACCACTCGGCCATCCTTCTCAGCCTGGCCCAGGTTCGCATCGATGAAGTACACCCGGTCATCTTCCAGCTGGCCCTTGTCCACCAGATAATCCTTGATGGTGCTGGCACGGTCCTGGCCGAGTTGGCGCAGCAGCACGTCGCTATTGCTCCAGAAATTGATCACACCTTCACGCAGCTTGGCGCTGCGCTCATCACGACTCAGGTCCTTCCATTCTGCCGGTGGCTGTTGTTTCACGCGGATACGGTAGATGCCTTCGAGCAGGGGGGCTTTTTCGCTCTCAGGAACTGCCAGCAAGGACGCCTGGGCCGGAACCTTGTCCCCACGCCGCTGCAGGATCTTGTAGTAGTTGTACTGGTATTCCCGCTCCAGGCGTTGGGCCGCCAGGAGTGGGCCGTCGCTGCTGGCGGCCGCGGTGCCCTCAATCTCCAGGCGCAGGGCAGGGCGTTCTTTCAACGCCTTGGCCAGCGTGTTCAGCGCGCCCTCGGCGTCTTTATTCAGTTCACTGGAGCCGGCGGCGAAAGACACATTGCCCAGGTCTTCCGCGCCGCCCCCGGTGACCAGCCCGCCAATAAACTTGAAGGGCGCGCTGGCTGCACGCACCACTAGGTTACGCAGGGTTTGCCAAACAATCGGCATCACGCTGAATTGCGGGTTGTTGAGGTCGCCGGTTACCGGCAGTTCAATGGAGATCTTTCCGTCGGTGTCCTTGAGCAGGGCGATTGCCAGGCGAATCGGCAGATCCACGGCGTCGGCGCTGTCGACCTTGTCACCCAGCTGCAACTGCTCGACGACGACTTTGTTTTCGGCCTTTAGCTGGCCCTTTGTGATCACGTAGTGCAGGTCCAGGTTGAGGCGCCCCTTGCGGATACGGAAGCCGGCGAACTTCCCTGAGTAAGGCGTCAGGGTGGTCAGTTCGACACGTTTGAAGCTGGTGGCGATATCCAATGCCGCCATTGGGTCAAACGGATTCACGCTGCCCTTGATCGTCACCGGTGCGTAACGATCCACCTTGCCCTTGATATCGACGCTGGCCGGTTTGGCCTGGCGGCTGTCAATGGTTCCGATCTGGCCATTGAGCTGTTGGATCGCGGTGGCAAAGTTGGGCGTCAGGCTGAAGTCGGCAAAGTTGGCCGAGCCATCGTTGATAGCGACCTGCCCAATGCGAATGCCCAGCGGTTTGTCTTTGCTTGTGGTGGTTTTGGCCGGCGATTTGGCGCCACCGTCGGCCGGTTGCGGGATCAGCAGGTCGTCCACGTTGGTGGTGCGGTCATCGTTGATCATGAAGCGCGCATAGGGTTGCAACAGGTTGACCTTGTCGATCGACAGGCTGTCCCCATGCTGATAATTCAGGCCTTCGATGACCAGACGTTGCCACTTAAGGAAGTCGCGGGTCTTGAGCGTGTCGAGGGTGTGCAACTGGTCAACCTGCGCGCGGCCGGTGATCTGCAATGCCAAGGGCTCGGTGCTTTTCAGGTTTACGTCCAGATCGCTGCCCAGCATGCCGCTGCGCAGTTCCAGGCGGATAAACGGGCTGATATAGGACTGGGCCACGCGCAGGTCGATGTCTTTGGTATTGACCTTCAACTTGGCGCTGACCGGGTTGAGGTTGACCACGCCGGCGGCCTGGAGCTTGCCTTGCTTACCCAGGCCGCTGTTGACCTTGAGGGTAAAGGGGCTGCCGTTAAGGCTGTCGAAGTTTTGCACATCGACGTTCAATGGTCCCAGTTCCAGGGCGACCGCCGGTTTGGCCTGGCGGTCTGCCAGGTGTACTTGGTAGTTACGCAGTTGCACATCTTTGAGCAGTACCTGCCAAGGCTTGCTTGGGGCCGCCGGTGCAGGCTTGGGCGAGTCGGCCGTGGCCGGGGCGTTTGCCGGCTCGGGTGCCTTGGCCGGTTTGCTCGGTTGGCTGGCGAACAATTTCTGCCAGTCCAATTGGCCATCGGTTTCGCGTGCGGCCCAGGTTTCGAGCTTGTTGCTGCGTATCTTGCCGACGACCACCTGCTGCTTGGCCAGGTCCACGGTGGTCTCGCTGACGTCCAGGCGTTCAAGACGTACCAGCGGCCTGCCATCCGGTGCCTTGAGCGCAAAGGGCGCGATGCTTGCGGCCGTGTTGGTCAGCTTCAGTTCGGTCTCTTTGGCCAGGCTGAAGGTGTACTCGGTGTTGAAGTTGAGCACACCGTCTTCGAGTACCAAGGGCAATGCGTCGCGCACGTAGGGCCACCAGGCCTTCATCTTGCCGCCAGTGACTTTCAGCGTGCCTTGGGACGTGATCGGCACCAGGCTGAAGTTACCTTTCCAGTCGATCTGCCCGCCGTCGGGGCCGGCCGCGACGAGGGTCATGTCGGCATTGTCTTCAGGCAGGGTGCTGAGGTTTTTCAGCTCGAAATCGAGCTTGTCGTAGAGAAATTCGATTGGTTCGCTGGGGCGCAGGTCTTCGAAGTGCACATAGCCGCCCGCCAACTTGATGCTGTCGATACGCAAAGGGAACGGCTTGGCG
The DNA here is from genome assembly GCF_023148575.1 of Pseudomonas sp. EYE_354. Classification (NCBI taxonomy): domain Bacteria; kingdom Pseudomonadati; phylum Pseudomonadota; class Gammaproteobacteria; order Pseudomonadales; family Pseudomonadaceae; genus Pseudomonas; species Pseudomonas sp. EYE_354. Next base: position 35,400 of record NZ_JAHXNQ010000005.1, on the reverse strand, counting down.
TCGGGGTCGGCAGGGGTGGGTTCGCTGGGTGGCAATTTGAACAGCTGCGCCAGGTTCAATTTGCCGGACTTGTCGAACAGCAGTTCGGTCTTGGGCTTGTCGAGTTGCACATCGGCCAGGTGCAGTGCGCGGGTCCACAGGCTGTCGAGCTGCAGGTTGGCATACAGCCGCTCGAACGCCACCTGTTCTTTGCCGGGTTCGCCGATTTTCAGCCCCCACAGTGTCAGTTCCAGGCTGAACGGGTTGAGCTCGATACGCTCGATGCGTGCAGGCGTTGTGGCGTAATTGGCCAACTGTTGGTTGGCAACGCGAAGGGCGATGCCGGGCAGAATCAAAAAGCCCAGCAAGCTGTACAGAGCAACGGCAGTCAACAAGGCGCCAGTGGCGCGAATCAATCCTTTGGGCATGGGGCGGCGCCATCTATGTCAAACAGGAGTGCCTTGGAGTATGGCACGGGTTTTCGGTTCCGAAGAACCGGGCCTATGGGACGTGTCCTACAACTGGAGTATCAGAGTTTTAAGCGGCGGCTGCTGATCCCGGGAAGGAAAGTCCGCGCCCGGCGTCATGATTTGCCAGTCACGCACCGGTCGTCCGGCCTTTTCCGCGCAGCGCAGCACCTGTTCGCGCCAATCTTCCATGCTGATCTTTGCCAGGTTGTTGCAGCAGATCAGCACGCCATTGTCGGCGGTGGCGAGCAGGGCCGGCTTGAGCAGGCTCTGGTAGTCGCGCAGCAGGTCCACGGTGCCGAATGCGCTCTTGGCCCAGGCGGGAGGGTCGAGCAGCACCAGGTCATATTGGCGCTGTTCCAGGCGGGGATAGCTCGGCAGTTTCTGCCCGCGGCGCTGGGTGATCGGCAGGCCGGCCAATTGGCGGATCGCCGGAAAGTAATCCGATTGCACGAATTCCATAGTGGGCAAGTGCGGGTTGAGCTGGCCGTTCTCGCGCCCGACTGCCAGGTTGCCCTCGGCGAAGTCCAGGTTGCATACCTCGCGCGCGCCACCGGCGGCGGCGCTCAGGCCGACGCCGCAGGTGTAGGCGAACAGGTTCAGTACGCTCTTGCCGGCGCTGTGTGCCTTGACCCAGCCGCGGGTGTTGCGCAGATCGAGAAACAGCAACGGATCCTGCCCGGCATGGCGGCCGCGCACGCGGTAATTGAGCCCCCATTCGTGGCCGATCAGGTCTGCCAGCGCTGCCGCTTCGGCGCGGTACACCGTGTCATCACGATCGATGCGCGAGTTGCCCCGGGAGCGATCGTTGTACACCAACAGCAATTCCAGCCCCATGTACTGGTTGATCAGTTGATGCAGCTCCAGCAGCTCCGCAGTTTCCAAGCATTGATGGAAGCTTTGCACCAGCAGTTGCGGGCCGTAGCGGTCGATGGTCAAGCCACCGGCACCTTCCTGGCTGCCGTGGAACAGACGATAGCAATCGGTACCTTGGGCGTGCAGCTCGTTGATCAGGTCTTGGCGATGATCGAGGGCGGCGCGCAGCGCCTGATTCAAGGGAGACATGGAGCGCGCCTGGCTGTAAATGAGGGCGCGAAGTTTAACAGCTATGGCGCCGTGGCTACATCAACCCCATACGCCGGTGCGCGCGTTGTACCGAACCATTGCGCATTGCCCAGCGTAACAGCGGCGCGCTGCGCCTGACCCCGGCTCGGATCATCTGGCGCTGCAACGGGCTTTGGTGCTGATCGAGCATGGTGCTGGCCCAATCCGGCAGCAGGTCGATACCGGCCTGCATCATCAAGGCGCCGAACGGCTTGGCCAGGGTGCTGGGGGCGGGCGCATCGAGCAGCAGGCGCAGGACTTCGCGGCTGCGCTCGTCGCACAAGAGTTGTGGGCGGATGCGCGTCAGATAGTCAGAGATTTCCTGCCGTGAGCGCGGCACATTCCGCGCACCCAGGCGCTCCGCCACCAAGGCGATTTCGCTGTAGTAGCGGTCTTGGTCGAGACCCGAGAGGCTCGGGTTGCGATAGCGCAGGTGAGCGGCGAGAAAGTTGCTCACCTCGGCCACATGCACCCAGGTCAGCAGGTCCGGGTCGCTCGCTGCATAAGGCCGTCCATCCGGCGCATGGCCTACCACCTGCAGGTGAATGGTGCGCACTTTTTCGATCAGCCAGTCGGCGTCTTTGCGTGAGCCGAAGGTGGTGCCGGAAATGAACTGCGAAGTACGTCGCAAGCGCCCGAGCATGTCCTGGCGAAAGTTCGAATGGTCCCATACGCCGGCCAGGGCCAGCGGGTGCAAGGCTTGCAGCATCAGCGCGCTGATACCGCCGATGAGCATGCTGCTGAAGTCGCCATGGACTTGCCAACTGACCGAGTCCGGCCCGAACAGGCCGGGGTCGCCCTTGGGGTTTTCCAGGTCCAGTTGGCCCAGTGACAAGCCGGTGAGGCTCATCAACTGGGTTTCGATACGGCTGCGGATAAATTCCATGGCGACTCGGCGTTCCTAGCGGTTCAGGCGTTTGTCGATAAGGCCGTCCACCACGCTGGGGTCGGCGAGGGTGGAGGTGTCACCGAGGCTGTCCAGCTCGTTGCAGGCGATCTTGCGCAATATCCGTCGCATGATCTTGCCTGAGCGGGTTTTCGGCAAAGCGGGGGCCCATTGGATAAGTTCCGGCTTGGCAAAGCTGCCGATTTCCTTGCTGACCAATTCCAGCAGGTGTTTTTTCAGCGCATCACTGGGCTCCACGCCATTCATCGGCGTGATGAAGGCGTAGATGCCCTGGCCTTTGAGGTCATGGGGGTAACCCACCACGGCGGCTTCGGCCACCTGGTCATGCAGCACTAAAGCGTTTTCTACCTCGGCGGTGCCGATGCGGTGGCCGGACACGTTGATCACATCGTCGATACGTCCGGTGATCCAGTAGTCGCCGTCCTCGTCACGGCGCGCGCCGTCGCCGGTGAAGTAATAGCCGGGGTAGGGCTTGAAATAGGTGTCGATCATGCGCTGCGGGTCGCCATACACACTGCGGATCTGCCCCGGCCAGCTGGCTTTGATCGCCAGTACGCCGCTGCCGGCACCGGTGATGACCTTGCCGTACTCATCGAGCAGCACCGGTTGTACGCCAAACATCGGCTGCGTGGCGCAACCGGGTTTGATTCGTTGCGCACTGACCAGTGGGCTGAGCATGATGCCGCCGGTCTCGGTCTGCCACCAGGTATCCACAATCGGGCAACGCTGCTCGCCCACGGCGTTGAAATACCAGTCCCACGCCTCCGGGTTGATCGGTTCGCCCACGCTGCCGAGCAGGCGCAGGCTGGCGCGCGAGGTGCTCTCCAGTGGGCCATGACCTTCACGCATCAACGCGCGCAAGGCGGTGGGTGCGGTGTAGAAGATATTCACCTGATGTTTGTCGATCACCTGCCAGAAGCGCGAGCTGTCGGGGTAGCTCGGCACCCCCTCGAACATCAGCGAGGTGGCGCCATTGGCCAGTGGCCCATACACGATATAGCTATGGCCGGTGACCCAGCCCACATCGGCAGTGCACCAGAACACCTCGCCGTCGCGGTAGTCGAGCACGTACTTGAACGTCATGGCGGCTTGCAGCAGGTAGCCGCCGGTGGTATGCAGCACGCCCTTGGGTTTGCCGGTGCTGCCGGAGGTATACAGGATAAACAGTGGGTCTTCGGCGTCCATCGGTTCAGGCGGGCAGTCGTCGCTCGCTGAATCCATGGCCTCCTGATACTTAATGTCGCGGCCTTCGCGCCAATTGACCTGTGCACCGGTTCGCTGCACGACCAATACGGTGCTGACATTCGGGCAACTGGCCAGCGCTTTATCCACATTCTGTTTCAGCGCCACCGGCTTACCGCCACGCACCCCTTCATCGGCGGTGATCACGGTGCGGCAGTCGGCATCGAGAATGCGGTCGCGCAGGGCGTCCGGTGAAAAACCGCCAAACACCACCGAGTGCACCGCGCCGATCCGCGTGCAGGCCAACATGGCGTAGGCCGCTTCCGGGATCATTGGCATGTAGATACACACGCGATCGCCTTTATTTACGCCACGGTTTTTAAGCACGTTGGCCATGCGGCTGACGTTTTGGTGAAGTTGGCGGTAGGTAATTTTGGAGGACTTGGTCGGATCATCGCCCTCCCAGATGAAGGCCGTTTGATCGGCGCGTTGCGCCAGGTGACGGTCGATGCAGTTGTAGCTGACGTTCAGTTGGCCACCGGCAAACCATTGGGCGGCGCCGCTGTGGATATCTGATTGCTGGACGGTATGCCACGGTGTGATCCAGTCCAGAAAGCCCTTGGCCTGCTCAGCCCAAAAGGTATCCGGCTGTTCGATGGATTGGCGATAGAGGCGCTGGTAGTCCTCCTGGCTGAGTTGCGCTGCCCGGCGGACGGCATCGGCGGTGGGAAACGTGCTGATATCGAACATGAGCGATCCTTATTCTTGTTTTGGCGACAAGTTGTAAAGATGCACCCTGTGTGGAGAGGGTTCAAGGCCAACGTCCAAACGAACGTTGGCCTTGGAAGTACCTGTATCAGCCGCGGTGACGACCGCGGAAGTAGTTGATCAGGCCCTGTGTGGAAGCGTCTTCGGCCAAGGTTTCTTCGGCGCCGGTCAGGCGGTTGTACACGCCTTTGCCGAGCTCTTTGCCCAGTTCAACACCCCATTGGTCGAAGGCGTTGATGCCCCAGATCACGCTCTGTACGAACACCTTGTGTTCATACATCGCCACCAGTGCGCCCAAACGACGTGGGCTGATGCGCTCTACCACCAGGGTGTTGCTCGGACGGTTGCCCGGGATCACTTTGTGCGGGGCGAGTTTCTGCACCTCGTCCTCCGAAATGCCCTTGTCGCGCAGTTCGGCTTCGGCTTCGCTGCGGGTCTTGCCGAGCATCAGTGCCTGGCTCTGGGACAGGCAGTTGGCGTACAGCCACTGATGGTGGTCGGACACGGGGTTGAAGCTGACGATCGGCACAATGAAGTCGGCCGGAATCAGCTGGGTCCCCTGGTGCAGTAACTGGTGGTAGGCATGTTGACCGTTGCAACCGACGCCGCCCCAGATCACGGGACCGGTGTCGGTGGACACCGGTTTACCGTCCTGACGCACGCTCTTGCCGTTGGACTCCATGTCCAACTGTTGCAAGTGCTTGGTGATGTTACGCAGGTAGTGGTCGTACGGCAGGATCGCATGGCTCTGCGCACCCCAGAAGTTGCCGTACCACACGCCCAGCAGGCCCAGCAGCACAGGCATGTTTTGCTCGAACGGCGCGTTCTGGAAATGCTGGTCCATGGTGTACGCGCCCGACAGCAGTTCCTTGAAGTTGGACATGCCGATGGCCAGGGCGATTGGCAAGCCGATGGCCGACCACAGCGAGTAACGACCGCCCACCCAGTCCCACATCGGGAAGATGTTTTCTTCGCGGATGCCGAAGGCCACAGCTGCCGCGTTGTTGCTCGATACGGCGATAAAGTGGCGGTACAGCTCGGCTTCCGAGCCCCCCTGGGCCAGGTACCAGGCGCGGGCTGCCTGGGCGTTTTTCAGGGTTTCCAGGGTGTTGAAGGATTTCGACGAGACGATAAACAGCGTGGTTTCGGCGCGCAGCTTCATGGTCAGCTCATGGAACTCGCTGCCGTCGATGTTCGCCAGGTAGTGGCAGCGCACGCCTTTATGGGCGTAGGACAACAGAGCCTCGGACACCAGCTCCGGGCCGAGGAAGGAGCCACCGATACCAATGTTCACCACGTCGGTGATCGGTTTTTCGGTGTAGCCACGCCACAGGCCGTCGTGGATGCGGCCGACCAGATCGGTGATCTGGTTCAGCACCTTGTGCACGTCCGGCATGATATTCACGCCGTTGACCGACAGCTTGTCGCCCACCGGGCGGCGCAGGGCGGTGTGCAGCGCAGGGCGGCCTTCGGACGAGTTGACCGGTTCGCCGGCGTACAGCGAATTGATCGCGTCTTTGAGGCCGACTTCCTCTGCCAGCGCCACCAGCAAGTCACGGGTTTCGCCGGTGATCAGGTTTTTTGAGTAATCGAGGAAAAGTCCGCAGCTGCTCAAGGTGAATTGGGAAAAACGCTGAGGATCGGCATTGAACGCTTCGCGCATGCTGAAATCCTGCATGGCTTGGCGGTGTTGGTTGAGCGCTTGCCAGGCAGGCAGAGCGGTAACGTCATGAGGAGTGCGGTAGTACGCCATCGCTGCGGGTTTCCTTTTTATTACTGGGACTGCCTTTAGGACACTTCAAAGCCCGGAACATCCAGTCTTATTGCAAGGATCGGGTTCCAGACAGCGCTAACCATAGCGCCGGGCGATTACATTAAACCTAGCGTGTCGATATGTCTTGGCTTTGTCTGCGCTGTGGCCGGTACTTTTTTATACCGGCACAGCGATCAGGGCAACAGACGGGGTGTTTGGAGGGGGTCAGTCGAGGGTCAGGTGCAGGTTGTCGATGAGGCGAGTGGTGCCTAGAAACGCGGCCACCAGAATCACAATGTCCTGATCCTCAGGCATAGCGGGGCGCAGGTGCACGCCCTGGCGCACTTCCAGGTAGTCCAGGCGCAAACCGGCGGCTTCGATCTGCTGTACCTGCTCGGCGCGCAGTGCGGCGAAGTCGTGGTTGCCGCTTTTGATGGCGGCGGCAATCTGGCTGAGGCTGCGGAACAGCACCGGCGCGATCGCACGCTGTTCTTCGTTGAGGAAACCGTTGCGCGAAGACAGCGCCAGGCCGTCTTCTGCGCGCACGGTAGGCTCGCCGATGATCTGGATCGGCATGTTCAAGTCACGGACCATGGCACGGATCACAGCCAGTTGCTGGTAGTCCTTCTGGCCGAACACCGCGATGTCGGGCTGGACCATGTTGAACAGCTTGCTCACCACCGTGGCTACACCTTCGAAGTGCCCCGGACGGCTTGCGCCGCACAGGCCTTCGGATAATTGCGGAACGCTGACGCGAGTCTGGCCGGTCATACCGCCGGGGTACATCTCCTCCACGGTCGGTGCGAACAGCAAGTTGCAGCCGGCCTGCAGGAGCTTTTCCTGATCGGCAGCGAGGGTGCGCGGATATTTGTCCAAGTCTTCGCCAGCGCCAAATTGCAACGGGTTGACGAAGATGCTCGCGACCACAAAATCGGCCTGCTGCACCGCCTTGCTCACCAGCGTGGCATGGCCGCTGTGCAGGTTGCCCATGGTGGGCACGAAGCCGATGCGTTTGCCGGCCTTGCGGGCGTGGGCCACGGCTGCGCGCAGTTCGCGTACGGTTTTTACGGTGTTCATGCAGAAAACCCGTGTTCGGCGCCCGGGAAGGTCACCGCTTTGACTTCGGCGACGTAGGCGCTCAGTGCGGCGTGGATGCTGTCCTGGCCAGTCATGAAGTTTTTCACGAACTTGGGCACGCGGCCGGTGATCGACAGACCGAGCATGTCGTGCAGCACCAGTACCTGGCCGTCGGTGGCCGAGCCGGCGCCAATGCCGATCACTGGCACTTTAACGGCCTGGGTGATCTCGGCAGCCAGCTCGCTGGGCACGCATTCGAGCAGGATCATTGCCACGCCTGCTTGCTCCAGAGCGATGGCATCGGCACGCATCTGGCGCGCCTGGGCTTCGTTGCGGCCTTGTACCTTATAGCCGCCGAGGATGTTCACCGACTGTGGCGTCAGGCCCATGTGCGCACATACGGGCACGCCGCGCTCCGCCAGCAGGCGAATCGATTCGGCAAGCCAGACGGCGCCTTCGACTTTGATCATGTGTGCGCCGGCGCGCATCAGCTTGCCGGCGTTCTGGAAGGTCTGCTCGACAGTGGCGTAATCCATGAACGGCAGGTCGGCGATGATGAACGCGCCGTCATTACCGCGCTTGACGCTGGCGGTGTGGTAGGCGAGCTCATCGGTGGTCACGGGCAGGGTGCTGTCATTCCCTTGAAGAACCATGCCCAGGGAGTCGCCTACCAGCAACACTTCAACCCCGGCCTGGCAACTGGCTTGGGCGAAGGTGGCGTCATAGCAGGTCAGCATGGTGATTTTTTCACCTTTGAGCTTGAGGCTCTGCAAGGTGGTCAGGGTAATGTCTGGCATCAAAAGGGTCCTCGTTCAGGCGCTTGGAAACAGCGAGTAACGCGCGTGAGTCTTCGTTTATACAGGCGCACTGTCTTGAGAGCAGTGCTTATAAGGCCTGGATTGCGCCCTTTAGCGCCGGGTTGGCGGCAGCGGGACGCCTATAGTCGTGAGGAGGACACGGGAAGTCAATTGGATGTGTTACCGCATTGTTACGAGGCCGGTGTTACCGCTGTTACTGATGCGATTCAGCAGGGGAGAGGCGTTCCAGGCCGACAAACGGGCAGGCCTCGAGCAGGGCGTTCAGCCGTTGCCCGTCAGGCAGTTGCAGGGTGGCGGGAGCGAGTTCGGCCAGGGGATACAGTACAAACGCCCGCAGGTGCATCTGGTAGTGCGGCACCTTGAGGCGCGGCTCGTCGATCAGGCGATCGCCAAACAGCAGAATGTCCAGGTCGAGCGTGCGTGGGCCCCAGCGTTCAAGGCGTTCGCGGCCCTGGTCGTTTTCGATGGCTTGCAGCGCATCGAGTAACTCGAGTGGCGCCAGGTTGCTGTCCAGCGCGGCAACCGCATTGGTGTAGCGCGGTTGGCCTGCGAGCAGGGAGTCACTTTGATAGAACGCCGACACGCCGGCGACGCGGGTGTCAGGTAACTGCGCCATTGCCTGGACGGCGTTGCGCAGTTGTTGGTCCGGGGCAGCCAGGTTGCTGCCCATGCCGATGTAGATACGTTCCACGTTTATTCGCCTGCGGCGCCCGAGGCATCGGCGGCGCTGCGTTTGCGCTTGCTGCCGCTGCTGCGACGACGCTTCTTCGGCCCACTACCTTCGCCATCACCTTTGCTGCCCAGCTCGCGAATCATCTCGCGGCGTTCGCTGTCATTGGCGTCCTGATAGTCGGTCCACCATTCGCCCAAGCCGTCGGTCTGCTCGCCAGCGCTTTCACGCAGGAGCAGGAAGTCATAGCCGGCGCGGAAACGCGGGTTGTCCAGCAGCAGGTCGGCGCGTTTGCCGCTGCGGCGTGGCAGGCGCTCCTGCATGTCCCAGATTTCGCGGATCGGCATGGTAAAGCGCTTTGGAATCGCGATGCGTTGGCACTGTTCGGCGATCAGTTCGTGCGCTGCTTCCTGCATGGCCGGGATCGGCGGCATGCCGCGGTCTTGCAGGCGCAGTACGCGTTTTGGCAGGGCCGGCCACAACAAGGCGGCAAACAGGAACGCCGGGGTGACCGGTTTGTTCTGCTTGATGCGCAGGTCGGTATTGATCAACGCTTCGCTGATCAACGTGTGGGTATAGGTGGGGTTGTGCTCCAGGGCTTCGGCGCTGGCCGGGAACAGCGGGTCGAACAACTGCAGGTCGACGAGCATCTCGAAGGTGTCGGCGGCGTAGCCCGACAGGAACAGCTTGAGCACTTCTTCGAAGAGGCGCGCCGAAGGAATTTCCCGCAGCATGGGCGCCAGTTCGCGGATCGGCGCAGCAGTGTGCTTTTCGATGCCGAAGTTGAGCTTGGCGGCAAAGCGCACGGCCCGCAGCATACGTACCGGGTCTTCCTGGTAGCGCTGGGTTGGGTCGCCGATCAGGCGGATCAGGTTGTTGCGGATGTCGTGCACGCCGTTGGCGTAATCGAGGATGCGCTCGCTGACCGGGTCGTAATACAAGGCATTGATGGTGAAGTCGCGGCGTTGCGCGTCTTCTTCCAGGGTGCCATAGACGTTGTCACGCAGAATGCGCCCGCTCTCGTTGCGGGAAGACTGATTAGTGTCCTCCTCTTCATCGTTTTGCGGGTGGCCGGCACGGAACGTTGCCACTTCGATGATTTCGCGACCAAAGTGGATATGCACCAGCTTGAAGCGACGGCCGATGATGCGCGCATTGCGGAACTCGGCACGCACCTGCTCTGGCGTGGCACTGGTGGCGACGTCGAAATCCTTGGGTGTGATATTGAGCAGCATGTCGCGTACGCACCCGCCCACCAGATAAGCCTGGTAGCCGGCGTTCTGCAAACGTTCGACGATATTCACCGCATAACGGCTGAATTGAGCGCGTTGCAGCGAATGTTGGCTGCTGTTGAGCACTTCAGGCGTGCTGCGTTTGTGTTGCGTACGACGCAAGGGAGAACGGAATGACTGGAACAACTTCTTCAGCATGGGATGCACTGTTTGAAGGAATGTTCGGCCATAACGAAGAATGACCGGATGATGGGCGGGGATTCTAGCATTTAGTCAGGGGATGGTGTAGGAACAAGCTTCGGCCTTGCGCCATAAGCCTTAAAATGCCAAATCACAGAAACTACAAGGGGAGCCGAAGCTCCCCCAGAAGTAGTTGCGTGCTCTATTTTTATTATTGGTTTCGGGCTTCTTGTTTTTGTTGATCGCCCTCGTCATGGAGTTTTACCTTCATGACACTCCCAATCGGGAGTAAAGAGCAAACGGATTGCTTTGGTCGCTGTGTTGCTGATCTACGATCCAACCAGTTCAGGCTCTGCCTTAGGGCAGTTTTTGTTGTTCTCGGCCTGGTTGCGGGGCAAGCCCCAAATGCAACGCCTCTCCAAAAGAATCAGTTAGCTGCGCCTCCGCCGTGTTGTTTTTGTTATGCGTGAGTCGATTCGTCTTATTTTTATTGTTTGTACAAAGCTTGTTATTGTTTTTGTACTAAGCATATAGCAGGGGGCGTGCCAACTTTTGCGCCGGCCAGCAAAACCGGGGGTTTGAGGTGGTTTCGGGTTTTTGACGGAGCAAAAAAAGCCGGGGCTTCGTTACCGTAAGCCCCGGCTTTTGTTACGCAAAAAATCAGCGGTAACAGTTTTTTCACATCAATGGGTGTTACCTGTGGGGGCGCCCCCTCAGCTTTCGCTGGCCACGCCGGTCTTGCGACGCGGGATGCCCAGGCGCTGGCGACGCTCCCAGAGGCATTTGCGGCTCACGCCGAGTTTGCGTGCCAGCTCGGTCTCGGTCATATGGTCCTGATGCTCAAGGACGAAATGCTGGAAGTAGTCTTCCAGTGACAAATCTTCCGTTGGCTCATGGCTGGTATTGCTGGCGCCGCCCTGCTGCGGGGACAGGCCGATGAAATCGTCATCCTCCAGATCACTGAGTTCGATATCGATGCCCAGCAGTTCGGCGGAAATTTCCGGGCTCTCCGACAGAATCACCGCACGCTCGACCGCATTTTCCAGCTCCCGCACGTTACCCGGCCACGAGTAATGCCGGATGGCCTGTTCGGCGTCCGGGGCAAACTTCAGGTCGGTACGGTTGATGCGCGCACTCTGGCGCAGCAGGAATGCGCTGGCGATCTCGTTGACGTCGGCGCCACGTTCGCGCAGGGCCGGCAGTTTGAGGGCGATCACGTGCAGGCGGTAATACAAGTCTTCACGGAACTGGCCGATCTTGGCCAGGCTCTTGAGGTCACGGTGAGTCGCCGCGATCAGGCGCACATCGACCTTCTGCGATTGCACTGAGCCCACACGGCGAATTTCACCTTCCTGCAGCACCCGCAGCAAGCGCGCTTGTGCTTCCAGTGGCAACTCGCCGATTTCATCGAGGAACAGCGTGCCGCCGTCCGCCGCCTCCACCAGGCCCGCACGTCCGGCGCTGGCGCCGGTAAATGCACCTTTCTCGTGCCCGAACAGTTCGGACTCGATCAGCGATTCGGGGATTGCCGCGCAGTTCACCGAGATCATCGGCGCCTTGGCACGTTTTGACAGGTTGTGCAGCGCACGTGCCACCAATTCTTTACCGGTGCCCGACTCGCCTTGGATCAGTACATTGGAGTCGGTAGGTGCCACTTTGCGGATCTTGCTGTACAGGTCTTGCATCGGGGGGCAGGAGCCGATGATGCCGATCTCGCCGTTGCTGTTGTCGGTGCCCGGTTTGTCCGCACCGGTGGCGGCTTTGCCCGCCGGGCGCTGTTCGGCCGGTGCGCTGCTGGCCGACTGCCGGTCGCGCAGGATGCGGGCCACGGCCTGAAGCATTTCATCGTGGTCGAAAGGCTTGGCAATGTAGTCCACCGCGCCCATCTTCATTGAATCCACCGCCGAACGCAGGCTGGCGTAGCTGGTCATGATCAGCACGGGCGTGCCCTGGCCAAGCTTGATCAACTCGGTGCCGGGCGCGCCGGGCAGGCGCAGGTCACTGACAATCAGGTCGAACGTGGGAATGCTGAAACGCTCTTGTGCTTCCTGCACCGAGCCGGCTTCGCTGACCTGGTACTGATTACGTTCAAGCAGGCGACGCAAGGCAGAGCGGATAATGGTTTCGTCTTCGACGATCAAAATGTGCGGCATTGATTCAATTCTCTCGACGGTCTCAGTTCACAGCGGACGTCGCTTCGACATGACGCGGCAAGGTCACCCGAATACGGGTGCCGCGTTGGCTTTCAATGTCAGCCGGGCTGTCGATGGTGATTTGTCCATAATGCTCTTCAACGATGGAATAGACCAGTGCAAGGCCCAGACCGGTACCTTCACCTGGGTCCTTGGTGGTGAAGAAGGGTTCGAACAATCGGTCCATGATGTTCTGTGGAATGCCGCTGCCTTCGTCTTCCACGATCAGATCGACCGTGTGCTCGAAAGCCTCGCTCTTGACCCTTACTGCGCCACCGGCCGGTGTTGCATCGCGGGCGTTGGACAGCAAGTTGATCAACACCTGGGCCAGGCGTTGTGAGTCGCCGTCGACCCAATGGTCCGGGTCGCACAAATTAAAGAACTGTACTTCGAAATTGCGCCGGTTCAAGGCCAGCAGCCCAATGGCATCCTGGGCCACTTCGGCCAGGCACACCGCCTCGTCCTGATTCTGATGGGCGCCGGCATGGGCAAAGCTCATCAGCGACTGCACGATGCGCGACACCCGTTTGGTCTGCTCGAGGATTTGCCCGCTGATTTCGATGATTTCGCTATCTTCTTCGCGCTCTTCGCGCAGGTTTTGCGCCAGGCAGGCGATGCCGGTGATCGGGTTGCCGATCTCGTGGGCCACCCCTGCCGCCAGTCGACCAATGCTAGCCAGGCGTTCGGAGTGCACCAGCTTGTCTTCGAGCATCTGGGTTTCGGTGAGGTCTTCGACCAGCAACACCAGGCCGCTGTTACCCGGCGCCAGGGGCTCGTCGATCGCGGCTTTGTGCAGGTTGAGCCAGCGGGTCTGGCCGTCTAGAGCCAGGTGCTGCTTGTGCAAATGCTCGTCGGGCACATTGATAAAGCCTTGCAGCAATTCCTTCCACGGCTCGCCCAGTGTGTTCAAGCGCGAACCCACGACCCGCTGCGCGGCGATGCCGGTGAGTTCTTCCATGGCCTTGTTCCACATCAGGATCTCTTGATCCTTGGCCAATGAGCACACGCCCATCGGCAGTTCCTGCAGGGTCTGGCGATGGTAGCGGCGCAGGGCATCGAGTTCGGCGGCAAGTCCTGTGAGGCGTGAGTGGTAATCCTCCAGCCGGCTCTCGATAAAGTGGATGTCTTCGGTGACGTAGTTTTCACCGCCGGCTTTGTAGGGCAGGAAGGTTTCCACCATGTCCTGGGACACGCTGGGGCCCATCAGGCCGGACAAGTTGGCTTCGATGCGGTCCCGCAAACGGCGCAGTGCATAGGGGCGGCGCTCGTCAAACGGCAGGTACAGATCGCGCAGCGCCTGTTCGACCTCCTTTTGCGCCGCCTTGGCGCCCAGTGGCTTGGCCAATTGCGTGGCGAACTCCTGGGGCGACGCCGCGTGCAATTCGCGGCGCTGCGGGCGGCGAACGTTATCCACGGCGCAGGCCTCGGCGGCGCTGGTTTCTTCAGGGCTGGCGTTGGTAAACAGCGAGATCAGGGTGAACATCAGCACGTTGGCGGCCAACGACGCAATCGCCGCCATGTGCCAACTGGTGTCGTCCAGCACGTAGATCATATTCAGCAGTGGGATGTAAAAGCCCTGCAGGTTGCCGACCAGCGGCAACAGCATGGTCACGACCCAGACCAGAATCCCTGCGAGCAGACCGGCGATAAACCCACGACGATTGGCGGTCGGCCAGTACAGCACCGACAACACACCCGGCAAGAACTGCAAGGTGGCGACGAACGCAACGATGCCGAGGTTGGCCAGGTCCTGGCCCGCGCCCAGCAGCAGGTAGAAGCCGTAGCCAGCCATGATGATCGCAACGATCAGCGCACGGCGTGTCCACTTCAGCCAGCGGTAGATATTGCCTTCGGCGGGCGGCTGGTACAGCGGCAGCACCAAGTGATTGAGCGCCATGCCCGACAGCGCCAGCGTTGTGACGATAATCAGCCCACTGGCCGCCGATAAACCGCCGACGTAGGCGAGCAGCGCCAGGGCCGGACTATTGGCGGCAATGCCGATGCCGAGGGTGAAATATTCGGGGTTGGTGGTGGCGCCCAGCTTAAGGCCGGCCCACAGGATCAGCGGCACCGCCAGGCTCATCAGCAGCAGGAACAGCGGCAGGCCCCAGCTGGCGCTGACCAGTGAGCGAGGGTTGAGGTTTTCGGTAAAGGTCATGTGATACATGTGCGGCATCACGATCGCCGAGGCGAAGAACACCAGCAGCAACGTACGCCACGGGCCTTCCTGTAACGGCGTGTGCAGGGCGGCGAGGGCGGTCTGATTCTGCAACAGCCACAGTTCCAACTGTTGCGGGCCATCGAAGACGCCGTAGAGGGCATAGAGACCGACGCCACCAATGGCGATCAGCTTGATCACCGACTCAAAGGCAATCGCAAACACCAGGCCTTCGTGTTTCTCGCGGGTGGCGATATGGCGTGAACCGAAGAAAATTGTAAACAGGCTGATCAACGCGCAGAAGGCCAGGGCCACCACATGTTGCACGGGTTCACGGGTGAGGATGCTGATGGAGTCCGCTACCGCCTGGATTTGCAGGGCCAGCAACGGCAATACGCCAATCAGCATGAACACCGTTGTCAGCGCGCCGGCCCAGGTGCTGCGAAAACGGAAAGCGAACAGGTCTGCCAGGGACGACAGCTGGTAGGTACGGGTGATCTTCAGGATTGGGTACAGCAACACCGGCGCCAGCAAAAACGCGCCGGATACGCCGAGGTAGCTGGAGAGAAAGCCATAACCGTACTGATAGGCCAGGCCCACCGTGCCATAAAATGCCCAGGCGCTGGCGTAGACGCCGAGGGACAGCGTGTAGGTCAATGGATGGCGAATGATCGCCCGCGGAATCATTCCACGCTCACTGATCCAGGCCACACCGAACAACGCGGCCAGGTAGGCGGCGCTGATCAGCAGCATCTGGGTGAGGCTAAAGCTCATCGGCATCTTTTTGGCTCTGCAGGATGAAAGTCACGACGATCAGGATCAGCCACAGCAGATAGGGCCGATACCAGGCGCCCGTGGCGTCGATCCACCAATCCATGATGGCGGGAGAAAACAGGTAGATCCCGACGACCAGCAGCAGGACCAATCGATAGATGTACATGTTGGCCTCTGATTAAAAAACTGCGGCGATGGTAACGGATGCTTGGCAAGCTGCAAGCGCCTTCAGCTCAATTGCGCTTCGGCCAGTGTCAGTGTCCGTGGGATCAGGGTGGCATCCCAGTGCTGGATGCCCCAATCGAGCAGTTCCCGTGGGCTGGCGTGAAGCAGCTCAACACCAGGGTTCTGGCCAAGGGCGCGCAGGGCTCTGACGAGCAACGGTGTGGCCTGGTCTGTCGCCAGTGGCGGCGAACGGTAGGACTTGCCCAGTTTGTTGCCGTCCGGTTGGACGATCAGCGGTACATGCAGGTAGCGCGGTTGGCGCAAGCCCAGCAGCTCCTGCAAGTACAGTTGGCGCGGGGTTGAATCCAGCAGATCGGCGCCGCGCACGATATCGGTCACACCTTGCCAGGCATCGTCGAGTACCACCGCCAATTGATAGGCATAAAGGCCGTCACGGCGACGGATGACGAAATCGCCGACGTCGCGGCCAAGGTGTTGCCGGAATTCACCCTGTACGCGGTCGCTGAAGTGGTATTCCAGTTCCGGCACTCGCAAACGGATGGCGGCGTCCTGCTGGTCGTGACCGGCATTTCGGCACAGGCCGGGGTAAATCCCGTTGTAGAGTTCCAGTTGTTTGCGTGAGCAGGTGCAGGCGTACGCCAGGCCGTGGTTGAACAGGTCATTGAGTACTTTGGCGTAGGCATCATGCCGCGCGCTTTGTCGGACCAGTTCACCGTCCCATTCAAAACCGTAGCTTTCCAGGGCGTGGAGGATTGCAGCCTGGGCGCCGGGCTCTTCGCGGGGAGGGTCGAGGTCTTCCATGCGCATCAGCCAGCGACCGTGGTGGGCGCGGGCGTCAAGGTAGGAGGCGAGGGCGGCGACCAGCGAGCCGAAGTGCAAATGGCCGCTGGGCGTAGGGGCGAAACGCCCGATATAGGTAGAGGCTGTCATGGGCCGGATACTACTGGAAAACCGCCGAATGCCAGAAACAAAAATGGGGCGTTCGCACGCCCCATTCGTTCAGCTCGGCAGGATTATTTGCCGACCTGCTTTTCCTTGATTTCTGCCAGGTTCTTGCAGTCCACACACATATCGGCGGTAGGACGAGCTTCCAGGCGGCGAATGCCAATTTCAATGCCGCAGGACTCGCACCAGCCGTATTCTTCGTCCTTGATCAGTTGCAGTGTCTTGTCGATTTTCTTGATCAGCTTGCGCTCGCGATCACGGGCGCGCAGTTCG
Source organism: Pseudomonas sp. EYE_354 (assembly GCF_023148575.1). Taxonomy (NCBI): domain Bacteria; kingdom Pseudomonadati; phylum Pseudomonadota; class Gammaproteobacteria; order Pseudomonadales; family Pseudomonadaceae; genus Pseudomonas; species Pseudomonas sp. EYE_354. The sequence goes on along the minus strand of NZ_JAHXNQ010000005.1, from coordinate 18,735 downwards.
AGGGCGAACTCTTCTTCCTGGCTGGCACGGTCGGCCGGGTCCGGGAAGTTGGCGGCTTCGTCCTTCATATGGTCAACGGTACGGTCAACCTCTTGCATCAAGTCCTGTTTCCACTTGTTCAGGATCTTGGTGAAGTGCTCGCGCATGGGCTCGCCCATGTACTCCTCGCCCTTTTTTTCCACGTAGGGTTCGAAGCCGCCGAGGCCTTGAGTCTGCTGTTGCTTTGCTTGGGTGGACATGAATAGACCGCCTCTCACTCTTCTAATCCATTGCGCAGGATTGCAACGTCACCGACACCTGCCGGCCCTGCGGCTGCAAGCGGGCGAACTTACCAGATAGATTCGGGGTGCGCCACTCCCGGTTGTCGAGCCTGTCGCGCCGGGGTTGCAAACTGCCGCAGCCCGTCGTGACTGGGTATGTCGCGGCCCGAATGTCAATTTTAGTCGTTTTGCGCGTGCTTGCCCGGACCGCAAAGGCCGCCGGGCAGGCAATAGAACATGTTTTACCGCCAGGGTTCGGTAGAATCCGGATTTTGTCCTCACCGTTAAGGAAGGCTAATGGCCCAGCCCTACAGTGCGCGCAGTCGCGCCATCGAACCTTTTCATGTCATGGCGTTGCTGGCGCGAGCCAATGAGCTGCAGGCGGCCGGCCATGATGTCATTCATCTGGAGATCGGCGAGCCGGACTTCACCACCGCCGAGCCGATTATCCAAGCCGGCCAGGCGGCCCTTGCCAATGGCAAAACGCGTTACACCGCGGCCCGTGGGCTGCCCGAGTTGCGTGAGGCGATCAGTGGCTTCTACCAGCAGCGCTACGGGCTGAGCGTTGATCCTGAGCGCATTTTGGTCACGCCCGGTGGCTCCGGCGCTCTGTTGCTGGCCAGTAGCCTGTTGGTCGATCCGGGAAAACACTGGTTGTTGGCGGACCCCGGCTACCCATGCAACCGACATTTCCTGCGTTTGGTAGAGGGCGCCGCACAACTGGTGCCGGTCGGCCCGGATGTGCGCTATCAACTGACCGCTGATCTGGTGGCCAAGCACTGGAATCAGGACAGTGTGGGGGCATTGGTTGCCTCGCCCGCCAACCCTACCGGCACGATTCTTACGCGGAACGAATTGGCCCAGCTCAGCGCTGCAATCCAGGCGCGTAACGGCCACTTGGTGGTGGATGAGATCTACCACGGCCTCACCTACGGCACCGATGCGGCCAGCGTGCTGGAAGTCGACGACGACGCGTTTGTCCTAAATAGTTTTTCGAAGTATTTCGGCATGACCGGTTGGCGCCTTGGCTGGCTGGTAGCACCGCCGGCGGCAGTCGGTGAGCTGGAAAAATTGGCACAAAACCTCTACATCAGTGCCCCCAGCATGGCCCAATATGCGGCGCTGGCCTGTTTCAGCCCGCAAACCCTAAGCATCCTGGAAGAGCGCCGCGCAGAATTTGGCCGCCGTCGCGACTTCCTGCTGCCGGCCTTGCGCGAGCTGGGTTTTGGCATTGCCGTAGAGCCGGAAGGTGCCTTTTATCTGTATGCCAACATCAGCGCGTTCGGCGGCGATGCCTTCGCGTTCTGTCGTCATTTCCTCGAGACGGAACACGTCGCCTTCACGCCTGGCCTGGATTTTGGTCGCCATAAAGCCGGCCACCATGTGCGTTTCGCCTACACGCAGAATCTTGATCGGCTACAGGAAGCGGTAGAACGTATCGCCCGTGGCTTGCGGAGTTGGCAAGGCTGATGCGTTTTTATCCTCCCCTTGAAGAAGGTCGGCTCATTCGCCGTTATAAGCGCTTTCTCACTGATATCGAGTCCGTTACCGGCGAGTTGCTGACTATTCACTGCCCCAATACTGGCTCGATGCTCAATTGCATGGTCGAAGGCGGGCAGGTCTGGTTCAGTCGTTCCAACGACCCCAAACGCAAGCTGCCCGGCACCTGGGAAATTGCCGAGACGCCTCAGGGGCGTTTGGCGTGCGTGAATACGGCGCGCGCCAATCAGTTGGTTGAAGAGGCGTTGCGCGCGGGTGTGATAACCGAGCTAAACGGTTTCACTGCGTTAAAGCGCGAAGTGGCTTACGGTCAGGAAAAAAGCCGCATCGACTTTCGGCTGGAATACCCCGCCGGCGCGGCGTATGTGGAAGTCAAAAGTGTCACCCTCGGTTTTGACGACAGCAGGGTTGCCGCTTTCCCTGATGCGGTGACGCAGCGTGGCGCCAAGCATCTGCGGGAGCTGGCGCATCTGGCGCGTGACGGTGTGCGCGCAGTGCAGTTGTATTGCGTCAACCTGTCGGGCATTGATGCGGTGCGTCCGGCAGTGGAAATCGATGCGGCCTACGCTGCCGCACTGGGCGAGGCCAAGGCGGCCGGTGTGGAGGTGTTGGCGTACGGCGTGCGTGTGACGCCTGAGGAGGTGTGTGTGGATCGCCGCCTCGACGTGTTGCTCGATTAGATGTCCACCCACAAGCCTTGTTCGTCTTCGCGACCGCGTAGGGCTTTGAGGCTTTTGCCTGCGCACGGCCCGGCGATGCATTCGCCATTTTCGATCAGAAACAGGGCGCCGTGCGTGGCGCATTGGATCAGGCTGGCGCTGTCATCAAGGAACTGGTCAGGTTGCCATTCCAGCGGGATGCCGCGATGGGGGCAGCGGTTGATATAGAAGTAGGCAATGCCGTCCCGTCGCACTGCCAGGAGCCGGGAGCCGTTGATATCAAAGCCAAGGCTGCTGTTGGGGGCGAGGGCGTGAGAGGCGCAGAGAAACTTCATTTCAATCCTTAAGTACCTTGACGTTCAAATGCAAACAATTATCAAATGCCGGCTTCGCCCGCTAGCTGGCTGCGTGCTCGTTTCGATGCCTGATAGGGGGTTCCTGTCACGTCCGTGAGCACCCGAAGGCCCCGCCTCTGGAAGGAAACCCTGTTATGCGCCTGAGTACCAGCGCTATTGCGCTTGTTGTCGGACTACTGGTCAACCACGGGGCGCAAGCCTCTGAACTGCCGCAACGCTGGGTCAGTGCCGGCGGGGCGCTCTCGGAATGGGTTGCGGCGTTGGGCGGCGAACCGAAGTTGGTCGGCGTGGATACCACCAGTCAGCATCCTGAATCGCTCAAGGCGTTGCCCAGCATTGGTTATCAGCGCCAATTATCGGCTGAAGGCATTCTCAGCCTGCGCCCACAGGTGCTGGTGGGGACCGAAGAGATGGGGCCACCGCCGGTGCTGGCGCAGATCCGCAGTGCGGGGGTGCAGGTTGAGATGTTTTCCGCGCAGCCGGATTTAGCGACGTTGAAGGGCAATCTTCAGCACTTGGGCAAATTGTTGGGTGATGAGACCAAAGCCAGCCAATTGTTTGCCGGATATGAACAGGCGCTTGACCAGCAGAAAAACCTGGTAACCAGGGCTCAGGTCACGCAAACGGCCCCTGGCGTATTGCTCCTGATCGGCCATGCTGGCGGCAAACCGCTGATCGCCGGTAAAGACACTGCAGGCGATTGGGTGTTGCAGCAGGCTGGCGGGAAAAACCTGGCCGCCCATAGTGGTTACAAGCCGTTTTCCGTGGAGTCGCTGGCAGGGTTGCGCCCGGATGTTTTAGTGTTTGCCGACCGTGCCCTTACGGGGGACGCGGCGCGCGCGGCGTTGTTCAGGGAGAACCCTATCCTGGCATCCACACCCGCTGCGAAAAATGGGCGCGTGTTTGAATTGGACCCAACCCTGCTGGTGGGCGGGCTTGGACCACGGCTGCCGCAAGGCCTGGCCAGGCTGTCCGCTGGCTTTTACCCCTCCCAGACTAAAGCCGCCCCATGACTACTCTGGTTAAACCGAAAACGCTGTTTATAGGGTTGGCACTGCTGTGTGTCCTGGCAGTCTGGCTCTCGTTGGCACTGGGGCCGGTGAGCTTGCCGTTGCTAGACACGCTCAAGGCGGCCTTGCATCTGGTTGGCGTGCCGATTGAGGCGCGGGGGCTGGAACAGGCTGAGCTGATTCTGGGGCAGATTCGTTTGCCACGGACCTTGTTGGGGCTGGCGGTGGGCGGCGTGTTGGCATTGTCTGGGGTGGCGATGCAGGGGCTGTTTCGCAACCCGCTGGCCGATCCGGGGCTGGTGGGGGTTTCCAGTGGCGCGGCATTGGGGGCTGCGGTGGCCATTGTCGCGGGCTCGTTTTTTGGCGGGCTGCCGGACGCGGTCGGTCCATATCTATTGTCGATCTGCGCGTTTCTGGGCGGCCTGGGCGTCACCGCGCTGGTCTATCGATTGGGACGGCGCAACGGCCAGACCAACGTCGCGACGATGCTGCTCGCCGGTATCGCGCTGACGGCGCTCGCCGGTTCCACGGTGGGACTGCTTACCTACCTGGCGGACGACGCCACCTTGCGTACCCTGACATTCTGGAACCTGGGCAGCCTCAACGGTGCCAGCTATTCGCGACTATGGCCGTTGCTGCTGGTCAGTGCGGGCGTGGCGCTGTGGCTGCCGCGCCGAGCGAAGGCCTTGAATGCGCTGTTGCTGGGTGAGTCCGAGGCCAGTCATCTGGGTATTGATGTTGAAAAGCTCAAGCGTGAACTGGTGTTCTGTACGGCGCTGGGCGTCGGCGCAGCGGTGGCTGCGGCGGGCATGATCGGCTTTGTCGGATTGGTGGTGCCGCATCTGGTGCGGTTGCTGGCAGGGCCGGATCACCGGGTGTTGCTGCCGGCTTCGGTGCTGGCGGGCGCGAGTTTGCTGCTGTTTGCCGATCTGGTGGCGCGCTTGGCGTTGGCGCCGGCGGAATTGCCGATCGGTATCGTTACCGCGTTTATCGGCGCGCCTTTTTTTCTCTATTTATTGTTGCGGGGACGCGCCTGATGCTGCGGGTGGAAGCGTTGCACATCCGTCGCGTAGGCAAGACCGTGTTGGCGGATGTGACCCTCGACCTGCTGCCGGGCCAAGTGCTGGGCGTATTGGGCCCCAACGGTGCGGGTAAAAGCACCTTGTTGAGTGCGCTGTGCGGTGAATTGTCGCCTGACCAGGGCAAGGTCTGGCTGGGCCAGCAGGAATTGAAGACTTTGAGCGGCGCGCAACGCGCCCAGCGCCTGGCAGTCTTACCCCAGAGCTCAACCCTGGATTTCGCTTTCCGTGTCGAGGAAGTGGTAGGCATGGGGCGTTTGCCTCATCAGACCGGTCGAGTACGTGATGAGGATATTATCCGCGCGGCACTGCATGCGGCAGATGTGGGGCACCTGAGCGGTCGCAGTTACCTGGCGTTGTCGGGCGGGGAGCGTCAACGGGTGCACCTGGCTCGTGTATTGGCGCAATTATGGCCGGGCGAGGCGGGGCAGACGTTGCTGCTGGATGAGCCGACATCGATGCTTGATCCGTTGCATCAGCATACGACCCTGCAGGCAATCCGCAGTTTTGCCGATCGTGGCGCTGCGGTGCTGGTAATCCTGCATGACCTGAACCTGGCCGCGCGTTACTGTGATCGTATCCTGTTGCTGGACGGCGGACGCCCGCATGCCCTGGACACACCGGCACAGGTGCTGCGACCCGAGCCGCTCAAGGCGGTGTTTGGTCTGGATGTGTTAGTGCAGCCGCATCCGGAGCGTGGTCATCCGTTGATCATCGCGCGCTGAGCCGAGCTTTTTTACAGGCAAAAAAAGACCCGGCAAAAGCCGGGTCAAATAACCGTGATTAGCCTGATGAGGAGATAATCTGAGAGTCCGAACCAATGGTCTTTCAGTTATCGGCTGATCTCGCGACCAGTTGTGATAATCATAACGATTCTCATTTGAGAGTCAACATCTGTTTTGGCCTGCTTTTCTTTTTTTCTCAAACGAGCGTTCGAAACTTCTGTAAACGCTGGGTCTCGTGGCCGCACTAATTCTTTTGACGCGCGCCAATCGCGTCCAGTTGCCGGTTCAAAGCCTCCTTGCGTTCGGCAGGGATGTCGTTCCAATGCACATCCATCAGCGCGCCTTCGATGGCATACAGCAAAACTTTCGAGGCCCGGAAGCCGCGAGTCCTTACGGCTCGATAGGCGTCGACCGCTCCCAGGCGACGCAAGTCCGACGCACTGTGGATGCCCACCGCATGCAGCCATTGCGCCGACGTCTTCCCGAGGTTCTTAAGGTTTTGCAGCTCATCGTTCATCAAGCCTCCTTGCGATGGCCAAATGGTGCGGTGGGTATCGTGACCAGGTAAGCCTGAACAAGAGTGTAGCGCTCAGTAGGAAAAGCGTGATTCTTTGGTCTGAAACGGCCAAAAGCTTCTAAGAGTGGCGCGGGCGTTTGCCGGCTGGCAGGCGTGAAGCGCCCGCTACGCGTTGCGCGTAGGGGGCCTGGGTAGAAGTTTTACTTGGTGCGGTAGCGCAGGCGGGTGCCGAAATTAACCGACATGAGAATCTCATCGGCGGTCAATTCAGGTGAGAAGTAGGTGCCCGAGATCTGTGCATGTGCCAGGCTGGCACCCTCCAGCGAACAGCCACGCAAATCCAGGCCGCGCAAATCGGCGGAACGGAAGTATGCATCGGTGAAATCCACGCCGGTTGCGTTAAGGTCGCGCAAGTCCAACCCACGGAAGTCGCCACCGCGCATGTCGATGACGCCGTCTTTCGGGCGTTCCTGATTGAAGCCTCGAATATCATCGTTGTGCAGGAGCGCGTAGAGCGGTGTATCAAGAAGCTTGGGCTGACTCATGAAGGCAACTCCTGTTGGATTTATGGCGCCATTATAGTGCCACTATTTCTGGGTCGTGTGCCCAAGTAGACTACACGACCAAGAAATATTTCTTACAGGCCGGGCAGGCGTTGGCGAATTTGTGCGACCAAGGCATCAAGTGTGCCGCTTTGATTGGTCTCGACACGCTTGCTCAGCAACAACTCTTCAGCCGTCAGTGGGTCACGATTGGCCTGCTGTTCTTCGATAACCGTCAGCGTCGCGTCGGACGGATCGTTTTTATCCGCCTGACGTTGCGCCAGCCAACTGCTGATGACCGCTTGTGGCGCATTGCAATCCAGAATCAGGAACGGTGCACCGGTGGCCTCGGCAATCCTGGCGGCAGCGTCGCGCTGCTCACGTTTAAGGAAGGTAGCATCCAGCACCACCGGAAAACCGGCGCGTAATACGGTATCGGCGATTTCATTCAGGCGGGCGTAGGTAGTGGCGCTCGCATCTGCAGCGTAAATACCGGCTTGCGGGGTATTTTCCACCTGTTGCTCGCCGAACAGGCGCTTGCGTTCCACGTCCGAACGCAGGCGTACGGCGCCCAGCGCCTCGACCAAACGCATTGCGACGTGGCTTTTGCCCACGGCTGACACACCGTGGGTAATCGCCAGGAAGCGCGACGGAATGGTGCTGTAGCTCTCTGCCAGGTTGGCGTAGTTGCGGTACTGGCGCAGGGTCGTGGCGCGTTGCACCGGGCTTGCTTCGCTTGGCATGCTGAACAGCGACACCTTTGCGCGTACCAGTGCGCGATAGGCTTTATAGAAGTTCAGTACTTCAAGGCCTTGATAGTCACCCGTCAGTTCCAGGTACTGGCTGATAAAGCGGCGGGCCAAGGACTTGAGGCCGCGGTCTTCCAGGTCCATGGCGAGGAAAGCGGTGTCTGCGTACACATCGGTGAAGCGAAACGGTTCGTTGAATTCTATGCAGTCAAAGATCACCACATGGCCATCGATCAGGGTGGCGTTACCCAAGTGGATGTCACCGTGGCATTCGCGGGTGAAGCCGTCGACCTTACGCTGCGCTAGCAACGGTTTGAGACGTTCGAAGCTGCTTTCGGCCCAGGCTTGCAGGGCTTCGAGCTGGGCCAGGTCGGCTTTATCGCTGAGGAATGGGCGGATCTGATCGAAGTTCTGCCGTACCGGCGCCATCACCTCGTCGGGGGTACCGGCCGGGTGGTCTTGCGGGACCTTGGGGGCGGCAAGGTGGAAGTGTGCAATCTGCTTGGCCATCTCGTCGATGTGCGCACTGGTCAGTTCGCCGTTGGCTTGCAAGGTGCTGAGCAGTTGGCTTTGCGGGAACTGCCGCATCTTCAATGCGTATTCGATCACCGGGCCTTCGCCGCCCAGTTGCGGTGCTTCAGCGGTGCCGGTGATCGGCAACACTTCCAGATACAAGTCGCTGGTCAGACGCTGGTTCAGGCGCAGTTCTTCGTTGCAGAAATGGCCACGCTTTTCCAGGTCGGTGAAGTCCAAAAAGCCGAAGTTCATCGGTTTTTTCAGTTTATAGGCATAGGGACCGGTCAGGACGACCCATGAAATATGGGTCTCAATGACCTGGAACGCCTCGACTGGATGCGGGTACAAGGCCGGGTTTTGCAGGGCTGCGATCAGTGACTGGCTCACGGGCGATCCTTCAGAGTCTGGGGAAAATCATGGCGGGCATTATGGCCGCTAAGGGCGGTCGTGCAAACCGCTGTCCGGCTCATGTTGATCAGCAATAAAGTGCGTATAATCCGCCGCCATGACTCGAACCCGATCTCCCCGTTCCCGTAAAAAACCTCCTTCCCGCGGCCTGCGCCCATGGCTTGGCTGGGCGCTCAAACTCGGCCTTGTGGGCCTTGTGGTGCTCGCCGGCTTCGCGGTGTACCTCGACGCTGTGGTCCAGGAGAAATTCTCCGGCAAGCGCTGGACCATTCCAGCGAAGGTGTATGCACGCCCGCTGGAGCTGTTCACCGGCCAGAAGCTGAGCAAGGATGACTTCCTCACCGAGCTCGATGCCCTGGGCTACCGCCGCGAACCCGTGAGCAACGGGCCGGGGGCGGCCGCGGTCAGCGGTAATACCGTCGACTTGAACACACGCGGCTTCCAGTTCTACGAAGGCCTGGAAAAGGCACAGCCTGTGCGCGTGCGCTTCTCTGGCGACTATGTGGCCGAGTTGTCCTCGCTCAACGGTTCGAAGCTGCCGGTGGTGCGTCTTGAGCCTCTGATGATCGGCGGGATTTACCCGAAAAACCTGGAAGATCGCATTCTGATCAAGCTCGATCAGGTGCCGCCATACCTGCTGGAAACGCTGGTTGCCGTTGAAGACCGCGATTTTTACCATCACTGGGGCGTCTCGCCGAAGTCGATCGCCCGCGCGGTATGGGTGAATACTTCCGGCGGCAAGATGACCCAGGGCGGCAGTACGCTGACCCAGCAGTTGGTCAAGAACTTCTACCTGACCAACGAGCGCAGCCTGACCCGTAAGCTCACCGAAGCGATGATGGCGATGCTGCTTGAGCTGCATTACAGCAAGCAGGAAATCCTCGAGGCGTATCTCAACGAGGTATTCGTCGGCCAGGATGGCCAGCGCGCGGTGCACGGTTTCGGTCTGGCCAGCCAGTTCTTCTTCGGTCAGCCGCTGTCCGAATTGAAGTTGCACCAGGTGGCCTTGTTGGTGGGCATGGTCAAGGGACCGTCCTATTACAACCCGCGTCGTAATCCTGAGCGTGCGCTCGAGCGCCGTAACCTGGTACTCGACGTGCTTGAGCAGCAGGGCGTGGCCACGGCCGAGCAAGTCGAAGCTGCGAAGAAGATGCCACTGGGTGTGACCACGCGCGGCAAGCTGGCGGACAGTTCCTTCCCAGGCTTTATCGACCTAGTAAAACGCCAGTTGCGTGAAGACTATCGCGACGAAGACTTGACCGAGGAAGGCCTGCGGATCTTCACCAGTTTTGACCCGATTCTGCAGATGAAAGCAGAAGCGTCTGTCAATGACACCTTCAAGCGTCTGGCCGGCCGTAAGGGCTCGGACGAAGTAGAAGCTGCAATGGTGGTGACCAACCCGGAAACCGGTGAAGTCCAGGCCATGATCGGCAGTCGCCAGGCCAGTTTTGCCGGCTTCAACCGCGCATTGGATGCCGTGCGGCCGATTGGCTCGCTGGTTAAGCCAGCGGTGTACCTGACGGCATTGGAAAAACCGAGTAAATACACCCTGACCAGTTGGCTGTCGGATGACCCGCTATCGGTCAAGGGCGGCGACGGCCAGGTGTGGACACCGCAGAACTTCGATCGACGCTCCCACGGCACGGTGTTCCTGTACCAAGGGCTGGCGCACTCCTACAACATCTCCACCTCGCGGCTCGGCCTCGAAGTGGGCGTGCCGAATGTGCTCAAGACGCTGGCGCGACTGGGCATTACTCGCGAGTTCCCGGCGTTTCCGTCGATCCTGCTGGGCGCCGGCGCGATGACGCCGATGGAAGTGGCGACCATGTACCAGACACTCGCCAACGGTGGCTTCAATACACCTATGCGCGGGATTCGCAGCGTACTGACCGCCGAAGGTGAACCGCTCAAGCGTTACCCGTTCCAGATCCAGCAACGTTTCGATGCAGGTTCCATCTACCTCATCCAGAACGCCATGCAGCGCGTGATGCGTGAGGGCACCGGTAGCTCTGTCTATAAAGTGCTGCCTTCCAACCTGACGTTGGCGGGTAAGACCGGTACGAGTAATGACTCGCGTGACAGTTGGTTCGCGGGTTTCGGTCAGGATGTGTTGGCGGTGGTCTGGCTGGGCCGTGACGACAATGGCAAGACGCCCTTTACCGGCGCCACCGGTGCGTTGCAGGTCTGGACCAGTTTCATGCGCAAGGCCGACCCGCTGCCGCTGAACATGCCGCAGCCGGATAACATCGTGCAGGCCTGGATTGATCCTCACACCGGGCAGGGCTCCGATGCCAACTGTCCGGGGGCGGTACAGATGCCGTATATTCGCGGCAGCGAACCACCACCCGGTGCGGCGTGCAGTGGCGGTGCCCCTACTGACGCGGAATCGGTGATGGACTGGGTCAAGGGCTGGATGAATTAAGCAAAGAGGGTTTCAAGTGAACAAGTGGTGTATTCCAGCGATTACCGTTCTGGCTTTGCTCAGCGGTTGCTCCAGTGTGCAACGCGGCTCGATTCCGGTTGTGGATTCGAGCACTGCCGTTTCCAATAATGACCGGATCTCGGCGAATGGCGGTTTCCGTCAAACCGTGACCAACCGTCCGGCGCAGGCCAAACCTCAGGCCATGCCACAGGATTCGGGTGTGGTGGTGATGGTGCCGGGCGGCGGTGCTGCCACGTCCGCGCCGATCAGTGCCGAGCCTTGGACGCCAGGGCCGAGCACCTCGGGTCCGATCGACGCTGCACCGATTCAGACCGCGCCGGTCACCCAGAGCACCTACAACATGCCGTCCACGCCGAGCGGCATCCCTTCGTCCGCCAATACCGGTGGCCTGTCGGCTGATGAGCAGTTGGATGGCCCGGTGCTGGCGTTGTTGACCACTGCCCAGCAGCAACAGGCGGGTGGCGACTTGAATGGCGCGTCTTCCAGTCTCGAGCGCGCACAACGCGTTGCGCCTCGCGAGCCGCAAGTGCTCTACCGTCTGGCGCAGGTCCGCATGGCCCAGGGCGATGCGCCGCAAGCCGAGCAGTTCGCCCGTCGTGGTCTCTCGCTGGCTGGCGGTCGTCCGGACTTGCAGGCCAGCCTGTGGGCATTGATCGGTGACGCGCGTGCGGCACAAGGTGATGCCGCCGGCGCTGCCCAGGCTCGTCAGAAAGCCAAGGTCAACCTCTGATGGATGCACGCTTTCCGGCGATTGCCGAACAGTTGTTGCTGATTGAGCGTGAATTACGCGTGCAGGGCTGGTGGGACGAGGTGCCTCCCAGTATTGAAGCGCTCAGCAGTGTTGAACCGTTTTCGGTGGATACCCTGGATTTTCATCAGTGGCTGCAGTGGATCTTCCTGGCGCGAATGAAGCAGATCCTCGAACAGGATCTGCCGTTGCCCAATGCGTCGGGGATTCTGGAGATGGCCGAGATGGTCTACGCCGACCGGCCGCGTGAGAGCCTCGGCTTGCGCAATGCGCTGAAAAAGTTCGACCAATTGATCGTCGACGCTCGTTAATTGCCTGACTGTCGGGTTTTCCGGCAGTCTTGCGCATATTTCTACCGCTTGACGACATTCAGGCGAGTTTTATCCCTCCTCAAAGCCCTTTCTTCTACGTTCTCATGCGCTTAGTTGGAAAAAAGCGCAATTATTGCTTGACTTGAACGGCGTGAAACAGAAGAATCCAAAGTCCGCTGTATCGGGACTGCCAGAAGCAGGCCCGCTCAGCAGATCATGAGGCGCACATCCGCGCCGACCTGTTACACCCGCAACGCGTTACCTCGCGCTGGGTGGGAAAAGCCCGCAACACTTGGGACGATCCCAATACTTGCTCAGTCAGTGCTGACGTAGTCGGCGACCACCGTCGCTCATGCTCTGTTGGGAAGTAAACCTATTAAGACCCGTCGGTTTTCAACGGACGGTATTCTGGCGTTTTAGAGGTGAACAACGTGGAGCTTTTATCTGGTGGTGAGATGCTCGTCCGCTTTTTGCGTGACGAAGGCGTCGACTATATCTACGGGTACCCAGGTGGTGCTCTGCTGCATGTTTACGACGCACTGTTCAAGGAACCGGCTGTTACCCACATCCTGGTTCGCCACGAACAGGCCGCAACCCATATGGCTGACGGTTACGCCCGTGCCACCGGTAAAGCCGGTGTGGTACTGGTGACGTCCGGCCCGGGCGCAACCAATGCCATTACCGGCATCGCGACTGCCTATATGGACTCCATCCCGATGGTGATCATTTCTGGCCAGGTGCCCAGCACCATGGTCGGTACCGATGCGTTTCAGGAAACCGATATGATCGGTATTTCCCGGCCGATCGTGAAACACAGCTTCATGATCAAGCACGCGTCGGAAATCCCGGAAGTCATGAAAAAGGCGTTCTACCTCGCTCAGTCCGGTCGTCCGGGCCCTGTCGTGGTCGATATCCCGAAAGACATGACCAACCCGGCAGAGAAATTCGAATACGTCTTCCCCAAGAAAGCCAAGCTGCGTTCCTACAGCCCGGCTGTTCGCGGTCACTCGGGGCAAATCCGCAAGGCGGCAGAAATGCTTCTGGCGGCCAAGCGTCCAGTGCTGTACTCCGGCGGCGGCGTGATTTTGGGCGGCGGCTCCGCACCGCTGACCGAACTGGCCAAGATGCTTAACCTGCCGGTTACCAATACCTTGATGGGGCTGGGCGCGTTCCCGGGTTCGGACCGTCAGTTCGTCGGCATGCTCGGAATGCACGGCAGCTACACCGCCAACCTGACCATGCACCACGCTGACGTGATCCTGGCCGTAGGCGCGCGGTTCGACGACCGTGTGATCAACGGTGCGAGCAAATTTTGCCCGAATGCCAAGATCATCCACATCGACATCGACCCGGCCTCCATCTCCAAGACCATCAAGGCCGACGTGCCGATTGTCGGGCCTGTCGAGAGCGTATTGACCGAAATGGTCGCTGCGCTCAAGGACATCGGCGAGACGCCAAACAAAGAAGCGGTTGCCAGTTGGTGGAAGCAGATCGACGAATGGCGCGGTGACCGCGGCCTGTTCCCGTACGACAAGGGCGACGGCAGCATTATCAAGCCACAAACCGTGATCGAGACCCTGTGCGAAGTGACCAAGGGCGATGCCTTTGTCACATCCGATGTGGGGCAGCACCAGATGTTCGCCGCGCAGTACTACAAGTTCGACAAGCCTAACCGCTGGATCAACTCCGGTGGCCTGGGCACGATGGGCTTTGGTTTTCCTGCGGCAATGGGGGTGAAGCTGAGCTTCCCGGATAACGACGTTGCGTGCGTCACCGGTGAGGGCAGTATCCAGATGAACATCCAGGAACTGTCGACGTGCCTGCAGTACGGTCTGCCAGTAAAGATCGTCTGCTTGAACAACGGCGTGCTGGGCATGGTCCGCCAGTGGCAGGACATGAGCTACGGTAGCCGTCACTCCCACTCTTACATGGAGTCATTGCCGGATTTCATCAAGTTGGTTGAAGCCTATGGCCACGTTGGCATGCGCATCACCGATCTGAAAGATCTCAAGCCGAAGATGGAAGAAGCGTTTGCCATGAAGGACCGCCTGGTGTTCATCGATATTCAGGTGGATACCAGCGAGCACGTTTACCCGATGCAGATCAAAGACGGCTCTATGCGTGACATGTGGTTGAACAAGACGGAGCGTACTTAATCATGCGGCATATTATCTCCCTGCTTCTGGAGAACGAACCCGGCGCTCTGTCTCGTGTTGTCGGCCTGTTTTCGCAACGCAACTACAACATCGAAAGCCTGACCGTGGCTCCGACCGAGGACCCGACCCTGTCGCGCCTGACGTTGACCACCGTTGGTCACGATGAGGTGATCGAGCAGATCACCAAGAACCTCAACAAGCTGATCGAAGTGGTCAAGCTGGTCGATCTGTCGGAAAGTGCCCACATTGAGCGTGAGCTGATGCTGGTTAAAGTCAAGGCCACGGGTGCCCAACGTGCCGAGATCAAGCGGACTACCGACATCTATCGCGGGCAGATCGTCGATGTGAGCGCCAGCGTTTATACCGTGCAATTGACCGGTACAAGCGACAAGCTGGACAGCTTCATCCAATCGATCGGGACGGCCTCGATTCTGGAAACCGTCCGCAGTGGTGTCACCGGGATTGCCCGTGGCGACAAAGTACTCAGCATCTAACCCAAATTAGTGAATGGCCTTACGGCCTGGATATATAGAGGAACCTCATGAAAGTTTATTACGAAAAAGACTGTGACCTGTCGATCATCCAGGGCAAGAAAGTCGCCATTATCGGTTACGGTTCCCAAGGTCACGCGCAAGCCTGCAACCTGAAAGATTCCGGCGTTGACGTGACTGTCGGCCTGCGTAAAGGCTCGGCCACTGTTGCCAAGGCTGAGGCCCACGGCCTGAAAGTGACTGACGTTGCTTCCGCTGTGGCTGCTGCCGACCTGGTCATGATCCTGACCCCGGACGAGTTCCAGTCCGCGCTGTACAAGAACGAAATCGAGCCGAACATCAAGAAGGGTGCCACCCTGGCCTTCTCCCACGGCTTCGCGATTCACTACAACCAGGTTGTGCCGCGCGCTGACCTGGACGTGATCATGATCGCGCCAAAAGCGCCGGGTCACACCGTACGTTCCGAATTCGTCAAAGGCGGCGGTATCCCTGACCTGATCGCGATCTACCAGGACGCATCCGGCAACGCCAAAAACGTTGCACTGTCCTACGCTGCCGGCGTGGGCGGCGGTCGTACCGGCATCATCGAAACCACCTTCAAGGACGAGACTGAAACCGACCTGTTCGGCGAGCAGGCTGTTCTGTGTGGCGGTACCGTTGAGCTGGTAAAAGCCGGTTTCGAAACCTTGGTTGAAGCTGGCTACGCGCCGGAAATGGCCTACTTCGAATGCCTGCACGAACTGAAGCTGATCGTTGACCTCATGTACGAAGGCGGTATCGCCAACATGAACTACTCGATCTCCAACAACGCCGAATACGGCGAGTACGTGACTGGCCCGGAAGTGATCAACGCCGAGTCCCGTCAGGCCATGCGCAACGCCCTGAAACGTATTCAGGACGGCGAATACGCCAAAATGTTCATCAGCGAAGGTGCCACCGGCTACCCTTCGATGACCGCCAAACGTCGTAACAACGCCGCTCACGGTATCGAAATTATCGGCGAGCAACTGCGCTCGATGATGCCGTGGATCGGTGCCAACAAGATCGTCGACAAAGCCAAAAACTAAGTCGTACGTATCGAGAGAAAACGCGGCTTAGGCCGCGTTTTTTCGTTTGGGAAGCGGGTTCTGGTATAAAGCTGCATCGTTTGCGGGCGAACACTCGCCGCACGTATTTGTCGAATTTTTTCACACCGTTGCAAGGTAAAGTCCATGAGCGAACGTCCCGAAGAGCCAAACCAGGCTTCTGACGCCGAAAGCCTGCTACCGATCGATGAGCATGTCGAAGAAGGGCATGATGCTGAAGGCCGCAAGGTCCGGCATCGTGGTATCTATCTTCTGCCCAACCTGTTCACCACCGCGAACCTGTTTGCCGGCTTCTACTCCATCATCAATTCCATGAGTGCCCAGAGCGCGCTGGCGGCTGGTGATGCGGCGAGTGCCAGCAAGTATTTCGGTTTTGCGGCTATCGCCATTTTTGTGGCTATGGTGCTGGACGGCCTGGATGGTCGCGTGGCACGCATGACCAACACCCAAAGTGCGTTCGGTGCTGAGTACGACTCTTTGTCGGACATGGTTGCCTTCGGTGTCGCCCCGGCATTGCTGGCATTTGCCTGGGCGCTGGGGGACATGGGCAAGGTGGGGTGGATGGTTGCCTTCATCTATGTTGCCGGTGCCGCGTTGCGCCTGGCACGCTTTAATACCCAGGTAGGTACTGCTGATAAACGTTATTTTATCGGGCTGGCCAGTCCGGCGGCTGCCGGTGTAGTCGCGGGTATCGTCTGGGCGTTCAGTGATTACGGGATCCAGGGGTCGAAGATGTCGTTCCTGGTCGCCTTGATGGTTGCTGCAGCCGGGATGTTGATGGTCAGTAATATTAAGTACAACAGCTTCAAGGAGCTGGACCTCAAGGGGCGCGTACCTTTTGTTGCCATCCTTGTGGTGGTGTTGGTATTCGCGGTGGTCTTCAGCGATCCGCCGCGTATTCTGCTTTTGGCGTTCCTGGTCTATGCCGCATCGGGGCCGATTCAATACCTCTTGCATCTGCGCCGGGACAAAACGTTGCCTTAATGTAATTTCCCCCATACTCCGCAGTCTATTGGTGCATCAGTCCTCCAATGCTGCGGAGTTGCCATGTTAATCAAATCTCCTAAGGCGTCCGATTGCCATGAATCGGATGTCACCCCTGAATCTTTTTACCTTTCTCGCCGCAGCTTGCTCGGCGGTGCGCTTGCCGGTTTTGCAGCCGGTAGCCTGCCGCGTTGGGCCAGTGCTGACGAGGCGTCACGTTATGCTGATGTCGAGCCAGGCAAGGCACCCAATTGGTTTGCCGAGAAACTGCCGGCAACGAAATGGCAGGCGGTGACGGTCAAGGACGAAGCGATCACTCCGTTCAAGGATGCAACCCACTACAACAACTTCTACGAGTTCGGTACGGATAAGGGCGATCCCGCGAAAAATGCAGGATCACTCCAGACCGAGCCCTGGAGTGTGGTGATTGATGGTGAGGTTGCAAAGCCGGGGCGTTATGCCTTGGAAGACTTCATGAAACCCTACCAATTGGAAGAGCGGATCTACCGTTTGCGCTGTGTAGAAGCGTGGTCGATGGTTATCCCATGGATAGGCTTTCCGATCTCTGCCTTGCTCAAGCAGGTTGAGCCAACCTCCAAGGCCAAATACATCCGGTTTGAAACCCTTCAGGATCCCAAGAGCATGCCAGGGCAGCGCTCGAGTTTTGGCTTGATTGACTGGCCGTATGTAGAAGGGTTGCGCCTGGATGAAGCGATGAACCCGTTGGCGATTCTTGCGGTGGGTATGTATGGGCGGGAGCTGCCGAATCAGAACGGGGCGCCATTACGTCTGGTTGTGCCGTGGAAGTATGGTTTCAAGAGCGTGAAGTCGATCGTGCGCATCAGTCTTGTGAGTGAACAGCCGAAAACCACCTGGCAGAGCATTGCGGCCGATGAGTATGGGTTCTATGCAAATGTGAATCCCACGGTCGATCACCCCCGTTGGACTCAAGCACGTGAGCGGCGTCTGCCCAGTGGTCTGTTCAGTCCCAATGTCCGTGAGACACAGATGTTCAATGGCTACTCGGATGAGGTTGCTTCTTTATATGCCGGGCTTGATCTGCGGAAGAACTACTGATGCGTTATCCCATCTGGCGCATTGGCGTATTTATCGCCGCGGCGGTGTGGCCGTTGTTATGGCTATATGAGGCGTGGAGTTTTGCCCTGGGGCCGGATCCGGGCAAGGTGCTGGTTGATCGGCTCGGCTTGGGGACGCTGATTCTCTTGCTGATAACGCTGGGAATGACGCCGTTGCAAAAGCTGAGCGGGTGGGCCGGCTGGATCGCTGTGCGCCGGCAGCTCGGGCTATGGTGCTTCGCTTATGTGGTGCTGCATCTGGCGGCGTACTGCGTGTTTGTCCTGGGGCTGGATTGGTCGCAGTTGGGCGTTGAGTTGCGCAAGCGGCCTTACATTATCGTGGGGGCGTTGGGGTTTGTGCAGTTACTGGTGTTGGCGGTGACGTCCAATCGCTATAGCCAGCGTCGGTTGGGAGCTCGCTGGAAGAAATTGCATCGCTTGGTGTATGTGATTCTTGGGCTTGGTCTGCTGCATATGTTGTGGATCGTGCGGGCTGATCTGAAGGAGTGGTCCATCTATGCGTTTATAGGTGCACTGCTGTTGGTGACGCGCATACCGCCTGTGATGCGTCGAATCCCTCGTATTGTTGCGAGAAAAGCATCTTCTGCAACAAAAGTGTAATTAGCGGTTGACGCCAGATTCTGGAAGCCTATAATTCGCCCCACTTCCGGCGCAGTCGAAACGGAAAACTCTTTGGTAAACAATGAGTTAAGCGGTTTTCGGCAGTAGGGTGCTTCAGTTCATCGAAGCCAAAAGGAAGTTGAAAAAGAGGTGTTGACAGCAGCGTGTAACGCTGTAGAATTCGCCTCCCGCTGAAGAGAGATCTGAAGCGCAAGTGGTTGAAGTTGTTGAAGAAATCTTCGAAAGCTTCTGAAAATAATCACTTGACAGCAAATGAGGCTGCTGTAGAATGCGCGCCTCGGTTGAGACGAAAGCTCTTAACCAACCGCTCTTTAACAACTGAATCAAGCAATTCGTGTGGGTGCTTGTGGAGTCAGACTGATAGTCAACAAGATTATCAGCATCACAAGTTACTCCGCGAGAAATCAAAGATGTAACCAACGATTGCTGAGCCAAGTTTAGGGTTTCTTAAAAACCCAAAGATGTTTGAACTGAAGAG